>JBEGUL010000019.1:0-11798 GCA_041178865.1 Actinomycetota bacterium
CTCTGAACAAGTCCGACATGGTTGACGACGAAGAAATCCTTGAGCTCGTTGAGCTCGAGGTTCGTGAACTCCTCTCCAGCCAGGGCTTCGATGGCGACAACGCTCCTGTTGTTCGCGTATCCGGCCTCAAGGCACTCGAGGGTGACGCAAAGTGGACCCAGTCGATCTTGGACCTGATGGAAGCTGTTGACGCTTCTGTTCCAGACCCAATCCGCGACAAGGACAAGCCATTCCTGATGCCCGTTGAGGACGTCTTCACGATCACTGGTCGTGGAACCGTTGTTACCGGTCGTGCAGAGCGTGGAACCCTCGCGATCAACTCTGAAATCGAAATCGTTGGTATTCGTCCCACTCAGAAGACCACCGTTACCGGTATCGAGATGTTCCACAAGCAGCTCGACGAAGCATGGGCTGGCGAGAACTGTGGTCTTCTTCTCCGCGGTACCAAGCGTGAAGATGTTGAGCGTGGACAGGTTATCGTGAAGCCTGGTTCCGTTACTCCTCACACCAACTTCGAAGGAACTGCCTACATCCTTTCCAAGGATGAGGGTGGACGTCACAACCCATTCTTCGGAAACTACCGTCCTCAGTTCTACTTCCGTACCACTGACGTGACCGGCGTTATCACCTTGCCTGAGGGCAAGGAAATGGTTATGCCTGGTGACACCACTGACATGACCGTTGAGCTGATTCAGCCCATCGCCATGGAAGAGGGCCTCGGCTTCGCTATCCGTGAGGGTGGCCGTACCGTAGGTGCTGGAACCGTAGTAAAGATCATCAAGTAATTTCACGATTACTGAACAGAATGCCTCGGCCTATGGCCGGGGCATTCTTCGTTAACGGATAGATTTATGGGGTGAGTGTGCAGCGGAAACAGATTGCCGGCGTGAGTGCCGTGGCATTAGTTTTGCTGACCGTCATCGTTCTCCTCGCCCAGTGGTTACGCACTTTGCCCGAGGTGGCTGCGTTCATCTCCAGCTACAACGGGACTACTCCACTTCCTGAGGGTGCACCTGTTGGACTGCCTGCGTGGTTGGGCTGGCAACACTTCCTCAACTTCTTCTTCCTACTTTTCGTCGTTCGCACCGGGTGGATTATTCGCTCCAAGAAGCGTCCCCCTGCTTTTTGGACTCCTACGAAGTTTCGTCTGAACAAGAACAAGCCCGCACAGCGCATGGGTCTCTATCACTGGTTCCACATCCAAATGGATTTTCTCTGGGTACTCAACGGCGTCATCTTTATGGTGATGCTCTATGTCACAGGGCAATGGATGAGGATTGTTCCCACTTCCTGGGACGTGTTCCCGAATGCGGTCTCTGCTGGTCTGCAGTATGCGTCGCTGAACTGGCCCGTTGATAACGCGTGGGTGAACTACAACAGCCTGCAGGTTCTTGCTTACTTCGTCACCGTGTTTGTAGCCGCCCCATTTGCCATCATGACGGGTCTTCGTTTGTCACCCATCTGGCCCAAGCAGGGATTGTTGCACAGGGTCTTCCCGGAGAAGCTTGCTCGATCTCTTCACGTTGCTGTGCTGTTCTACTTCTTTGTCTTCATCGTGATCCACGTCACCTTGGTCATGACCACCGGTGCACTGCGCAACCTCAACATGATGTTTGCTGCCAATGATGGAACTTCGTGGTTGGGCGCAGGGATGTTTGCCCTCTCTGTTGTGGCAATGGTTATTGGGTGGTTCTTAATGCGACCCAGTATCTTGAAGCCGATTGCTGCATACTCGGGAAAAATCCAGGAATAAGCCTT
This sequence comes from Actinomycetota bacterium, assembly GCA_041178865.1. Lineage (GTDB taxonomy): Bacteria > Actinomycetota > Actinomycetes > Actinomycetales > Microbacteriaceae > Aurantimicrobium. The sequence continues at coordinate 1,759 of JBEGUL010000019.1, forward strand.
CCCCGTGAGCGGAAGCTCAGGTGCAGGGAAATGGGCACAGCAGGAATAGCCTTATTTCCATGTGGGCGACGCTGAAGTCACTGCTCCCCAGTCGAGCAGACTATTCCGCCCTACCCCGAACCTGGAAGTCTGATCTTCTTGCTGGTCTGACCGTCGGTATCGTGGCCTTGCCTCTTGCTCTTGCCTTTGGTGTGAGCTCAGGAGTGGGTGCGGAAGCTGGGCTGATCACGGCCGTGGTCGCCGGCTTTATTGCAGCCGTCTTTGGTGGTTCCAACGTTCAAGTATCTGGTCCCACCGGAGCCATGGTTGTCGTGTTGGCACCTATTGTTGCCACCCACGGGGCTGCCTCGGTAGTTATCGTCGGCCTGATGGCCGGCGTCTTTGTTTTACTCCTGGGACTGTTCCGACTCGGCCGCTCAGTGTCCTTTATTCCATGGCCCGTGATCGAAGGCTTCACCCTGGGCATCGCCGTCATTATCTTCGTGCAGCAAATTCCTGCCGCAGTTGGTTCTCCTGAGTTTGTGGAATCAACTAATGCCGTGGTCTCGGGAGTCAATGCGGTCTTTGCTTCAGATCCCAACTTGGCATTGTGGTCGTTAGCAGCAGTGTTGATTGTTGCTCTGATCATGGTGGTGACGCCCAAGGTTATTCCCGTTGTTCCGGGATCGATTATTGGCATCATTGTGATCACTCTGGTTGCTGAGTTCACCGGGTCGCCACTCGTTCGAATCGGGGAACTCCCCAGTTCACTCGGGCTGCCTTCACTTCCGGACTTCGCGGGAGTGAACCTGGTGGAGTTGGTTGTTCCCGCTCTCGCTGTTGCCGCGCTTGCCGCAATTGAATCTTTACTCTCAGCACGAGTGGCAGCCAGCATGGCGAACACAGGCGTGTTCAACCCAGACCGTGAACTGGTAGGTCAAGGCCTCGCTTCGGTGGGTTCAGCATTCTTTGGTGGCATGCCTGCCACCGGCGCCATTGCCCGCACCGCGGTCAATGTTCGCTCCGGCGGGAAGACGCGCATGGCCGCGATTGTTCATGCATTTGTGTTGTTGGGTGTTGTGTATCTGGCCACCGGTCCCGTCTCACGGATTCCTCTGGCCGCGCTCGCCGGAGTCTTGATGGTGACAGCTGTGCGCATGGTCCCCAGCCGTGCTGCCAGGAAGATTCTCCGCAGCACCAGACATGATGCTGTCATCTTTGTGACTACTGCCGTCATCACTGTCGCCCTGGATCTGGTCGAAGCAGTTGTGGTCGGCATTGTGGTCACGGTGTTGTTCTCTATTCGTGCACTCATCATGCGAGGCAAGGTTCACCAGGTTGAATTGCCGGGGTCAGCGGTTCCTGGTGATGACCGCATTTCACTATTCCGTATTGACGGAGCGCTGTATTTCGGGGTTGCCGACAAGATCCATGAAGAAGTGACGTCGCATCCTGATGTGACCGTGGTGATTATTCAACTCTCGGGTGTGCAATTCCTCGATGCCAGCGGTGCACAGATTTTGGCCGAGATCGTGATGCAACTCGAACGAGACGGCAAAACAGCGATTATCAAGGGCATTCCCGAGCAACACAGGGAATTGATTACCCGCGTGGGCGTGCTGGGGGAGCTGCGTCACCCCAACCACCTGTTTGATAATTTAGAGCTCGCCGTCGCTCATGCACGATCGCATATAACACGTGAAGATGCCGCAGCAGCGGAAGGTCTGCCGAGGCCCTTCTTTAGCTGAGGCAACATTGGCGTCTTTGGTGGGCAAACTCCTCGACACGCCCGGGTTGCACTCCGGTTGTATTGTGTGGCAGACTCTTCAAGTTCGACATTTTCTGCCTTTGTGCAGAAATCACTACCCTGGCAGTGCATAACGGCGGATCTATTCCGATCACGTTAGGCCGCAGGTAGAGAACATCGCCAAAGCTCTCCGTTGAGCCTGGGGTAACCCAGACTGTGTCGCGTTCGCGCGGGACGAGAGCCTAAGCACATTGACATGTAAACAGTGGTGCGACACCTAAAAGTAGAGTGCCAGCGTTTTAACGCGAAGCGTCCAATGCAGCTCCGAGGCTGTAAGACGCTCTGAATGAAAGAGAGAGTCACATGGCGGGACAAAAGATCCGCATTCGACTTAAGTCATATGACCACGAGGTCATTGACTCCTCGGCGCGCAAGATTGTTGACACTGTAACCCGTGCGGGTGCAACTGTTGTCGGCCCTGTGCCCCTTCCTACTGAGAAGAACGTGGTGTGTGTCATCCGTTCTCCTCACAAGTACAAGGACAGCCGCGAGCACTTTGAGATGCGCACCCACAAGCGTTTGATCGACATCATCGATCCCACGCCCAAGGCTGTTGACTCGCTCATGCGCCTTGACCTTCCAGCTGATGTCAACATCGAGATCAAGCTGTAGGGGTCACCATGGCAAATCCAACTAAGACTGTTAAGGGTCTGCTCGGCAAGAAGCTCGGCATGACTCAGGTATGGGACGAGAACAACAAGCTTGTTCCCGTGACCGTTATCGAAATCACCCCCAACGTGGTTACTCAGCTGCGCACTGTCGAGAAGGACGGCTACGAAGCTGTTCAGATCGCTGGCGGCGCTATTGACCCTCGCAAGGTAAACAAGCCTGCGACTGGCCACTTTGACAAGGCAGGCGTTACGCCTCGCCGTCACATCACTGAGGTTCGCACCCCCGATGCTGGTTCATACAGCGTTGGCCAGGAGCTCACCGTTGACTCCACCTTCGAAGCCGGCCAGAAGGTCGACGTCATGGGTACGAGCAAGGGTAAGGGCTTCGCCGGTGTTATGAAGCGTCACAACTTCAAGGGTGTATCTGCATCTCACGGTGCACACCGTAACCACCGTAAGCCCGGTTCGATCGGTGCTTCTTCGACCCCCAGCCGCGTCTTCAAGGGCATGCGCATGGCCGGTCGTATGGGTGGAGAGCGCGTGACCGTGCTCAACCTCAAGGTTCACGCAGTAGACGCAGAGAAGGGCCTCTTGCTCGTCAAGGGCGCTGTTCCCGGTGCACGTGGCCGCCTCGTATTCGTTCGCAACGCAGTGAAGGGGGCGTAGTCCATGGCTACCGTTACCACTCTCGACGTCGTTGACCTCAAGGGCAAGAAGGCTGGCTCAGTTGAGCTTCCTGCTGAACTCTTTGACGTCACCGTTAACGTCCCACTGATCCACCAGGTTGTTGTAGCTCAGCTTGCTGCTGCCCGTCAGGGTACGCACAAGGTCAAGAGCCGCGGCGAAGTTTCTGGTGCTGGTCGCAAGCCTTTCAAGCAGAAGGGAACCGGTCGCGCTCGTCAGGGTTCGATCCGTGCTCCTCACATGACTGGTGGTGGAATTGTCCACGGACCCACACCACGTAGCTATGCACAGCGCACCCCCAAGAAGATGATTGCTGCAGCTCTGCTCGGTGCTCTCTCTGACCGCGCACGTGGTGGACGTCTCCACGCCGTGACTGCATTCGGTGAGAACGCACCTTCGACCAAGGTTGCATCTGACTTCTTGAACACCATCGCCAAGAGCAAGAACGTACTCATCGTTCTTGAGCGCAACGATGAGCTTTCGCTCAAGAGCGTTCGCAACCTGCCAAACGTTCACGTTCTGAACTCAGACCAGCTGAACGCTTACGACGTGCTCGTCTCTGACGACATCGTGTTCACTCAGGAAGCAATCACTTCCTTCGTGAACAGCAAGAAGAAGGATGAGGTCAACTAATGACTCTCGACGTGTGGAACAAGGACCCTCGCGATGTCATCATCGCTCCGGTCGTTTCGGAAAAGAGCTACGGACTCATCGATCAGGGTAAGTACACCTTCATCGTTGACCCTCGCTCAAACAAGACCGAAATCAAGCTCGCTATCGAGAAGATCTTCTCGGTTGAGGTTGCTTCGATCAACACCCTGAACCGTCAGGGCAAGACCCGCCGTACCAAGTTTGGCCAGGGCAAGCGCAAGGACACCAAGCGCGCCATTGTCACTCTGAAGTCTGGCTCCATCGACATCTTTACGGCCGTTGGCTAAGCGGAACGGATAAAGAGGACTAATCATGGCTATTCGTAAGTACAAGCCCACAACCCCGGGCCGTCGTAGCTCGAGCGTTGCGGACTTCGCTGAAATCACTCGTTCGACTCCTGAAAAGTCGTTGCTGCGCCCCCTGTCTAAGACTGGTGGCCGTAACAACCAGGGTCGTATCACTACCCGTCACATCGGTGGAGGCCACAAGCGCCAGTACCGCGTTATCGACTTCCGTCGTAACGACAAGGACGGCGTATTGGCCAAGGTCGCTCACATTGAGTACGACCCCAACCGCACCGCACGTATTGCACTGCTTCACTTCCTTGATGGAACCAAGCGCTACATCTTGGCTCCCAACAAGCTGAACCAGGGTGACTTCGTGGAGTCGGGCGCAAGCGCCGACATCAAGCCAGGTAACAACCTGCCTTTGAAGAACATCCCCACCGGTACCGTCATCCACGCGATCGAGCTCAAGCCCGGTGGCGGAGCAAAGATGGCACGTTCCGCTGGTGCATCTGTTCGTCTCGTTGCTAAGGACGGCCCCTACGCGCAGCTTCGTCTGCCATCGGGTGAAATCCGTAACGTTGATGCTCGTTGCCGCGCCACCATTGGTGAAGTCGGTAACGCCGAGCAGTCGAACATCAACTGGGGTAAAGCTGGCCGCATGCGTTGGAAGGGCGTCCGCCCAACCGTTCGTGGTGTTGCTATGAACCCAGTCGACCACCCACACGGTGGTGGTGAGGGTAAGACCTCCGGTGGTCGTCACCCTGTCAGCCCCTGGGGTAAGAAGGAAGGCCGTACACGCCGTCCTAACCAGGAAAGCGACAAGCTCATCGTTCGCCGTCGTACCGTCGGCAAGAAGCGCTAGTAGGAGTTACAGAAGATGCCACGCAGTCTTAAGAAGGGCCCCTTCGTTGACGAACACCTGCTCCGCAAGGTAGTTCGCCAGAACGAGGCCAACACAAAGAACGTAATCAAGACCTGGTCGCGTCGATCGATGATCATCCCCGCGATGCTCGGTCACACGATTGCAGTTCACGACGGTCGCAAGCACATTCCTGTGTTCGTTACCGAAACCATGGTCGGTCACAAGCTCGGTGAATTTGCACCGACTCGTACCTTCCGCGGTCACGTGAAGGACGACAAGAAGGGCCGTCGCCGCTAACCGCGGTGACGATAGGAGGAATAGAAATGGTGGAGTCAGTCGCACGTGTGCGTCACATCCGCGTTACCCCTATGAAGGCTCGACGCGTTGTTAACCTGATCCGTGGAAAGCAGGCTCACGAAGCTCTCGCGATTCTGAAGTTCGCACCTCAGACCGCATCCGAGCCCGTATACAAGCTTGTTGCTTCGGCAATCGCTAACGCTCGCGTCAAGGCAGATGCTGCAAACGCATTCCTTGACGAGCAGGACCTGTTCGTCTCGGAGGCTTTTGTCGACGAGGGTGCAACCCTGAAGCGTTTCCGTCCCCGTGCACAGGGTCGCGCATTCAAAATCTTGAAGCGCACCAGCCACATCACTGTCGTACTTGCTACCCCCGATGAACTCGTGGTTGCTGGCAAGGCTGCGAAGAAGGAGGCCAAGTAATGGGCCAGAAAGTAAACCCCTACGGCTTCCGCCTGGGAATCACCACTGACCACGTGTCACGTTGGTTCTCCGACAGCACGAAGAAGGGTCAGCGTTACTCTGACTTCGTGACTGAGGATGTCAAGATCCGTCGCATGCTGAGCGAGACCCTCGACCGTGCAGGTGTTGCACGCATCGAGATCGAGCGCACCCGTGACCGCGTCCGCGTAGACATTCACACTGCCCGTCCAGGCATTGTGATCGGTCGCCGTGGCGCCGAGGCTGAGCGCATTCGCGCTGACCTCGAAAAGCTCACAGGCAAGCAGATCCAGCTGAACATCCTCGAGGTGAAGAACCCCGAGGCTGAGGCTCAGCTGGTAGCTCAGGGTATTGCTGAGCAGCTTGCAGGTCGTGTGGCTTTCCGTCGCGCAATGCGTAAGGGCCTTCAGGGCGCTCAGCGCGCTGGCGCCAAGGGTATTCGTATCCAGGTGTCCGGTCGTTTGGGTGGCGCTGAAATGAGCCGCTCCGAGTTCTACCGTGAAGGTCGTGTGCCTCTGCACACCCTGCGCGCGAACATCGACTATGGCTTCTACGAAGCCAAGACCACCTTCGGCCGCATTGGTGTGAAGGTATGGATTTACAAGGGCGACATCACTAACAAGGAACTTGCTCGCGAGCAGGCTAACCAGAAGAGTGTCCGTCCCGAACGTAGTGACCGTCCCCGTCGCGCCCCACAGGGCGAGAAGGCTCCGGTTGCAGCAGGAGTTGAGGCATAACCATGTTGATTCCACGTCGAGTAAAGCACCGTAAGCAGCACCACCCAGGCCGTTCCGGCCAGGCAACTGGTGGTACCAAGGTGTCGTTCGGTGAGTTCGGTATCCAGGCTCTGACCCCCGCATATGTGACGAACCGTCAGATCGAGTCCGCTCGTATCGCGATGACCCGTCACATCAAGCGTGGTGGAAAGGTTTGGATCAACATCTACCCTGACCGCCCTCTGACCAAGAAGCCAGCTGAAACCCGCATGGGTTCCGGTAAGGGTTCACCAGAGTGGTGGGTAGCAAACGTCAAGCCAGGCCGCGTGCTCTTCGAGCTCAGCGGTGTCAACGAGACCATTGCTCGTGAAGCAATGACTCGTGCAATCCACAAGCTGCCCCTCAAGGCACGCATCATCAAGCGCGAGGAGGGTGACGCATAATGGCTATCGGATCCAAGGAACTCGGTTCCAACGACCTAGACACCTTTGACAACGAGCGTCTCGTAGAAGAGCTCCGTAAGGCGAAGGAAGAGCTGTTCAACTTGCGCTTCCAGTCGGCTACCGGCCAGCTCGAGAGCCACGGACGACTCCGTGCTGTCAAGCGCGATATCGCACGCATCTACACGGTTCTCCGTGAGCGCGAGCTCGGTATTCGTGCAACGCCTGCTGCAGCAGCTGCTCCAGCAAAGGCTGAAAAGAAGACCAAGGCCGTCAAGGCCGAGACCGCGGAGGAGACCGAATAATGGCTACCGCAAAGGCTAAGAAGGCCGAAGAGACTGAGGCAATCGTTCGCGGTTACCGCAAGGTTCGTCGTGGTTACGTAACCAGCGACAAGATGGACAAGACCATCGTTGTCGAGGTTGAGGACCGCGTTAAGCACCCTCTCTACGGCAAGGTTATTCGCCGCAGCTCGAAGGTTAAGGCTCACGATGAGCTGAACACCGCCGGCATCGGTGACCTGGTTGTTATCAGCGAGACCCGTCCGCTCAGTGCTTCCAAGCGCTGGCGCCTGGTCGAAATCGTCGAGAAGGCTAAGTAGGCCTCGCCTACTTCGTAAAAGGAGTTAGAAGTGCTTCAGCAAGAATCACGCGTCAAGGTTGCAGACAACACTGGCGCCAAGCAGCTGCTTACGATTCGCGTTCTCGGTGGTTCCGGTCGTCGTTACGCCGGCCTCGGTGACGTCATCGTTGCAACCGTCAAGGACGCAATCCCCGGCGGAAACGTTAAGAAGGGTGACGTCGTCAAGGCAGTCATCGTTCGTACCGTGAAGTCGACCCGTCGTCCCGACGGTTCATACATCAAGTTCGACGAGAACGCAGCAGTCATCCTCAAGGCGGATGGCGAGCCCCGCGGTACTCGTATCTTCGGACCAGTCGGTCGCGAGCTTCGCGACAAGAAGTTCATGAAGATCGTTTCATTGGCACCGGAGGTTATCTAGTCATGGCGAACATCAAAAAGGGTGACCTCGTACAGGTCATCACTGGTCGCACCCAGGCTCGCGGCGGAGACCGTGGCAAGCAGGGCAAGGTAATTGAGGTTCTCAACGAGCGCAACCGCGTCATCGTCGAGGGTGTCAACTACGTCACCAAGCACAGCCGCGTCGGCCAGACCGAACGTGGCACCAAGACCGGTGGTATCGAGACCGTAGAGGCTCCGATTCACATTTCCAACGTGGCCATTGTTGACCCCTCGACCAAGAAGCCAACTCGCGTTGGTTTCCGCGTTGAGACTGTCACCAAGAACGGCGCAACCAAAACGGTTCGCGTTCGTTACGCCAAGAAGTCAGGTAAGGACCTGTAATGACTAACACCACAGTTGCTGGCAAAATCCAGCCACGTCTCAAGGGAAAGTACAAGGAAGAGATTCAGAAGGCTCTCGCCACTGAACTCGGCCTGAAGAACGTTCACGAGATCCCAAACCTCACCAAGATCGTGGTGAACATGGGTGTTGGTGAAGCAGCCAAGGATGGCAAGCTCATCGACTTCGCTGTCGCTGACCTCACCGCTATCACTGGCCAGAAGCCTTCGGTAACCAAGGCTCGCAAGTCAATTGCACAGTTCAAGCTGCGTGAAGGACAGCCCATTGGCGCACACGTCACACTTCGTGGCGACCGCATGTGGGAGTTCCTGGACCGCCTCTTGGCACTGGCCCTTCCTCGTATCCGCGACTTCCGTGGTCTTTCTGACCGCCAGTTCGACGGAAACGGTAACTACACCTTTGGTCTCACCGAGCAGACAATGTTCCACGAGATCAACCAGGACAAGATCGACCGTCCTCGCGGTATGGACATCACTGTTGTGACTACTGCCAAGAACGACGACCAGGGTCGCGCACTGCTGAAGGCATTGGGCTTCCCCTTCAAGTCGGTAGAGACCTCTACCAACTAAGCACCACAGGTCGCCACTCGTGTAACGGGCGGCGAAACCTGGTGAAAAAAGGATAAACATATGACAATGACAGATCCGGTCGCAGACATGCTGACCAGACTGCGCAACGCGAACTCGGCACACCACGACACCGTGTCCATGCCGAACAGCAAGCTCAAGACGGGTATTGCTGAAATCCTCAAGTCTGAGGGTTACATCGCGAGCTGGGAACTTGCAGACGCACGCGTCGGCAAGACCCTGACGCTGAACCTCAAGTACAGCGCAGACCGTCACGCCTCTATCGTCGGCATCAAGCGCGTATCGAAGCCTGGTCTTCGCGTATACGCAAAGTCGACTGAAATCCCCAAGGTCCTCGGTGGCCTCGGTATCGCCATTCTGTCAACCTCTAGCGGTCTGCTTACTGACCGTCAGGCTGAGAAGAAGGGCGTAGGTGGGGAAGTCCTCGCCTACGTGTGGTAACCGAGAATGTCACGTATTGGTCGTCTTCCTATTGACATCCCTGGTGGTGTAACCGTGACCATTGAAGGTCAGGACGTTACCACTAAGGGTCCTAAGGGCGAACTGAAGCTCACCATTGCTTCTCCTATCACTGCTGTGATCGAAGAGAACCAGGTAGTTGTCAGCCGCCCCGATGACGAGCGCAACTCGCGTTCGCTGCACGGTCTGACCCGTACCCTGATTGCTAACCAGATTGTTGGCGTAACCCAGGGCTACGAAAAGGGTCTCGAAGTTGTCGGTACTGGTTACCGTGTTGCTTCGAAGGGCGCAGGCGTTGAGTTCGCACTCGGCTACTCGCACCCCATCACCGTGGAGCCTCCAGCAGGCATCACCTTCACCGTTGAGGGCAACAACAAGCTCATGGTGAGCGGCATCGACAAGCAAGCCGTCGGTGAAGTTGCAGCAAACATTCGTAAGTTGCGCAAGCCAGAGCCTTACAAGGGCAAGGGTGTGCGTTACGCCGGCGAGATCGTTCGCCGCAAGGCCGGAAAGAGTGGTAAGTAGCCATGGCTCTCGGAATTCGAGGAAAGTCTAAGTCGGCCGCACGCGATCGCCGTCACACACGTCTTCGCAAGAAGATCGAAGGAACTGCAGTACGTCCACGTCTGGTCGTTACCCGTTCCGCTCGTCACGTATTCGTTCAGCTCGTCGACGACTCACAGGGTGTCACCGTTGCTTCGGCATCGACCCTCGAGTCGGACATGCGCACGTTCGCTGGCGACAAGACCGCTAAGGCACGCAAGGTTGGCGAACTCGTCGCTGAGCGCGCAAAGAAGGTCGGAATTGAAGCTGTGGTCTTCGACCGCGGTGGTAACAAGT
>JBEGUL010000020.1:0-32323 GCA_041178865.1 Actinomycetota bacterium
AGGCGGTCTGCGGAACTTCCACAGCAATCGCAAGATCAAACGGCGTCTGCACTGCGTGCCAGGGATGCAGCCGACTCGCGTGTATCTGACTTCATGACCGCCGCCGATGGCGTTGTGACCGTCGATTCGACTGACTTCTCATATGAGCAGACGATTGATGCGGTCGTAGAGGTTATTCGTTCACGCACGTCGTAAGCCGTGCGAAGGAGAAAATTATGGCTGACAACAAGCCCACCGACGAAGAATTCTTCGACGACGAATTAGAACAAGATGGACTTTCCGAGCGTCTGGAAGACCTCGATGAAGAGCTAGCCATTGCCCGCGCAGCTTCGCTGCGCGCAGGTCTTGAAGACTATGACTTGGACGAAGAAGACTTTGATCTTCTCGACACCGTCACTGAAGACCCTGACCAGATCACCTACCTCCCAGCACTTCCCGTGTTGGCAGTGGTGGGTCGCCCCAACGTGGGCAAGTCTGCGCTGGTTAACCGCATTATCGGTCGTCGTGAAGCAGTCGTGGAAGACACTCCTGGTGTGACACGTGACCGCGTGAACTACAAGGCTGAGTGGATGGAGCGTCAGTTCACTCTCGTTGACACCGGTGGCTGGGAGCCAGATGCCAAGGGCATCAATGCTTCTGTAGCTGCGCAGGCAGAGGTTGCCATTGATCTCGCTGATGCTGTTCTGTTCGTGGTTGACGGAAACGTCGGTGCTACGGCAACCGACGAGCACGTTGTGAAGCTCCTCCGAAAGACCAAGATTCCTGTCTACCTCCTTGCAAACAAGGTCGATGACGCTCGCCAGGAGCCCAACATTGCGACCCTCTGGTCGCTTGGACTCGGCGAGCCCTATCCCGTTTCTGCACTCCACGGCCGTGGTGTTGCTGACCTTCTTGACATGGTTATTCCTAAACTTCCTGCTGTCTCTGCAGTCGCAAAGCAGGAAGTCGGCGGCCCTCGTCGCGTGGCTATTCTCGGACGCCCCAACGTGGGTAAGTCTTCTCTTCTGAATAAGGCAGCAGGTGAAGAGCGCGTTGTCGTCAACGACCTCGCGGGAACTACTCGCGACCCTGTTGATGAGCAGGTTGAAATTGCCGGCAAGGTGTGGCGCTTCGTCGACACCGCGGGCATTCGTCGCCGTGTTCACCTGCAACAAGGTGCTGACTTCTATGCAACTCTGCGCACGAGCGCTGCGTTGGAAAAGGCAGAAGTTGCTGTCGTGATGATTGACGTCACCGAGCCCATCTCGGAACAAGACGTGCGCATTATTGACTTGGTGCTCGAGTCAGGTCGTGCTCTCGTTCTCGCTTTCAACAAGTGGGACATGCTCGATGACGATCGCCGTCGCTACCTTGAGCGCGAAATCGAACTCGACCTCGCACACGTTGCCTGGGCACCTCGTGTGAACATTTCTGCGCGCACCGGTCGCCACATGGAGAAGCTGGTACCAGCCCTCGAGCGTGCTCTTGAGTCATGGGATACCCGAATTCCTACCGGCAAGTTCAACGCCTTCTTGGCAGAACTTACTGCGGCGCATCCTCACCCTCTTCGTGGTGGAAAGCAGCCACGCATTCTCTTTGGAACGCAGTCCTCGACTCGTCCACCAACCTTTGTGCTGTTCACCACAGGCTTCCTGGACCCCGGTTACCGCCGATACATTCAGCGTCGCCTGCGTGAGATTTATGGCTTTGAAGGTTCACCTATCAACGTCAACATGCGCGTGCGCGAAAAGCGTAAGCGCTAACCTTCACTCATGGGCACTATCCCACCTCCCCTGCCACCGCCGCATTTACGCGACCCCGGTGACGCGTGGGCGGTGGGGGCTGATGGCACCAAGTATTGGGGTGCCTTTGGAGCGGCCGGTCTTCTTGTCTGGCACAAAGATGCTGGAATCCTTCTCCAGCACCGAGCAGAGTGGTCACACCATGGCGGCACATGGGGGATACCTGGTGGAGCAATCCGTCAAGGAGAAGATGCCATCTCTGGTGCACTGCGTGAAGCAAATGAAGAAGCCGGTGTTCCTGCCGAACTCGTGACGGTTCTCTTCACTGAAGTTCTCGATCTCGACTTCTGGAGTTACACCACCGTTGTCGTGGAGTCCTCCGAAGTCTTTGAACCGGTCATGGGAGATAGCGAGAGCGAGGCTCTCGCCTGGATTTCTCTCGATCAGGTTGATTCCTTTGAACTTCACCCGGGGTTTGGGAAATCGTGGCCAGCGCTCAGGCTGAAACTCGAAGAACTGTCTTCGCTTTAGGGTTGAACCATGGCAACTAATCGCGGGTTTGACCGAGTCGTGAACTTTTCCGATGCAGTGGTGGCCATAGCCATCACTATCTTGGTTCTTCCCCTGGTCGATGAAGCCAGCAGTATTGGACACGGCAACGTAAACGAGTTCCTGATGGGAATCGGTCCTCAAATATATGTTTTCGTTCTCAGTTTTGCCGTGATTGCCTATTACTGGTTCCTACACCACACCTTCTTCGAACAGCTTCAGCAGATTGATCGTCGAATCATGCTGCTCAACACCCTGTGGTTGTTTGGCATTGTGTTCATTCCGTTCCCCACCGCACTCATCGTGGACTCTAACGGTCCAGCAGGGTGGGCAACTTTCATCTACATGAGCAGCATGCTCTTTCTCGCGATCATTCAGTTGGCCATGAAGTTGTATGTCAACAAACATAAGAACCTCCTGAGCTCAGGAACTCTTGCCGTTCGTGGCTTTGTGGGTTCACAAATCATTGTTGGGCTCTTAATCGTGGCCATCATCATCGCTGTAATCTTCCCCAACATTGGCTTATGGACTCTGTTACTACTCTGGTCGACACCTTTGTTTGTAAAACCAGTCAAAAAGCTCCAACGCTCAATCTGATACGTTCAACAACACTGCTTCTCAACCGATAAGATGAGTAAGTTGTCTTCGTGGGAAACCGCGATGATTACGGGCTGTGGCGCAGCTTGGTAGCGCACTTGACTGGGGGTCAAGGGGTCGCAGGTTCAAATCCTGTCAGCCCGACCACAAAAGGAAGCGGCGGTTTATAAAGACCGCCGCTTTACTGTTTAAGCAATCAAATGGTTTCTGTCTCAAGGATAGAATCTCATCCGTGACTGAAACCAAACGCCGCTTCGTGGATCTAACGCCGTTGAAGGTTTCTCCCGCATTTGCGCGCCTCTGGTTTGGCCACCTTTTCTATGGCATCGGTGCCCAGATGACCATCATGGCCGTAGGTCTTCAGATCTACGACATCACACACAACACGTTCATGGTTGGGCTCGTTGGTGGCATTGCGCTTATCCCTATGCTTTTTGCGGGCCCATGGGGTGGCATGTTGGCTGACAGCATGGACCGTCGAACCGTCATCCTGGGTGCCATTACAGTTACCTGGATATCCACGCTGGGACTAGTTGCACTATCGATTACACATGCGGTGCTTCGCACAAGTGACGCACAGCTAGTCATCTGGCCTTTCTATGTTTTCACCACAATTAGCGCCATGGCATACACAATTGCTGGTGCTGCGCGGATGGCTGTGTATCCGAGGTTGCTGGATCGCGAGGATGTTCCCAAAGCAAACGCTCTTTCGGGTATTTCTATGGGTATTCAATACACAGTCGGTCCAGCATTAGCTGGAATCTTGGTTGCCACAGTTGGTTTCTCCACCACGTTCATCGTGGATATGGTTTTGGCGTTGGCTGGTTTCTTTGGAGTCATTACGTTGCCCAAGATTCCACCCTTGAACGACACCGTGGCCAAGGGGTGGAAAGGTATCAAGGAAGGCCTAGCTTTTCTTCGATCTGCACCGAATATCAGAACGAGCTTCCTCTTTGACATCATCGCCATGAGCTTGGGTCGCCCCTATGCAGTGCTTCCTGCAGTAGCTGCCACGGTGATTGGCGGAGGGCCAACGACTGTTGGGATTTTGACGGCATCCGCAGCTGTTGGAACATTCGCGACCAGTTTGCTCAGTGGACCCGTGGCACGAATTAACCACTTTGGGCTTGCGATTGGTCGTGCCATTACTGTTTACGGTGCATTTATTGCGTTATTCGGTTTGGTGGTCCTGGCTGGAGTTTTTGGCGTATATGGCGATGTTGGCAACACCTGGTCAGAGGTTAGCTTGCTGGGTTTGTCGCTAGCTGCTCTGTGCTTCGTAGGTATGGGAGCTTCAGATGAAGTTTCTGCCATTTTCCGCTCCACTATTTTGATGACTGCCGCTCCTGATGAGATGCGAGGTCGCTTGCAAGGGGTTTTCTTCTCAGTAGTTGCCGGCGGACCACGACTCGGAGACCTGTTTACGGGATTGATGGCAGTGTCAATTGCACTGTGGGCACCTGCACTCATTGGTGGACTCGGCATCATTGGCCTCATTACAGTGTTGCTGAGAACAAATAAGCGATTTAGAAACTATGACAACCGAACCCCTGAGCTCTAGGCAACTGGCGAACATGCAACGCATGTTTGCCATGCCGTTTGCAGATCTCTATCCGATGTATGTCACCAAGGTTCAGAGAAAGAACCGATCAGAGGCAGAGCTTCGAACAGTGTTGTCTTGGCTTTCTCAACTCAATGGGGCACAACTCGATCTTGCAATAACTTAGGGGGAGAGCCTTCAAGATTTTTTTGAGCACGTTCAGGTTCACCCCAACGTTGTGCTCATTACTGGCAGTGTCTGCGGTGTGAAAGTGCAGGAAGTGGAAGATCCACTCATGCGCAACATTCGCTACATGGACAAGCTGGTGGACGAACTAGCGCAGGGTAAAGCTTTAGAGAGAATTCTTCGCTAAACAGAGTTTGTCCGTGAGGTAAGTATGCGCTGTGCCTCTGGGTATTTTGCGTCATACGGCATAGTCTGATTGAACAGAATTAGACAGATAGTTCATTTGTCTTCTGTGTTTCTTACAAGGAGTAATTCCCATGGCCGTTGACCTCATTATCAAGGCGTCTTCCATCATCACGATGGATCCTCAGAATCCCCGTGCTGAAGCAGTAGCGGTAGATAGTTCCGCCGGAATCATTGCTGGAGTGGGATCTCTTGCAGACCTCCAGGCCGCTCACGCAGGTGTTGCAGTCAATGACCTTGGCGACACTGTCTTGATGCCAGGTCTGATTGACCCACACAGCCACCCTGCGCTCAGTGGTCTCTCCACTCAATCTCCTGCTCACTGGATTGCCCCTTATGTCGGCTTCCCCACATATGCAGATGTCACTGCTTATTTCCAGAAGCTTGAGAAGGAGACTCCAGCTGGAGTTCCTTTGATGTTTAACGGTTTAGACAGAATCCTTCACGGCGCTCCAGAGCTCACCAATCTTGATTTGGATGTTTTCTTCCCAGAGCGCCCAGTTGTGGTGATGGATAACTCAGGTCACGAGGCATATTTCAACACTGCCAACATTAAGGCTCTTGGCTGGGTAGATGGCAAACCTCCTGCAGATCCAGTTGGGGCAAGTTTCGGCCGTAATGCTGATGGCACCTCTAACGGCCGTGCGTATGAAGTGGCTGCTTTGTTCATTGCCGGAGCGCCCGTCCTTGCCGCTTTGGCTCAGCACCCACTTAAGCCAGTGGCCGAGTGGTACAAGCTGATGGCTTCTAACGGGATAACTGCCACCTCTGAGCACACCTATCAAGGCAACCAGCTCAAGGCATACATTGCCATGGCTATGGCTCCAGATAGCCCTCTGCGAATCTCGCTGTATCACATGAGCATCGAGGCTGATTGTGACCAGCCAGTGCAGACTCCTATCGCTCCCAACAAGTTGAAGAAGCAAGGCATCAAGCTTTGGGCAGATGGTTCACCTTGGGTTGGCACTATTGCTGCGTCGTTCCCTTATCTCGACAACGAGACCACTCGCAATGCTGCAATCAAGATTGGTCCCGGCGGCGAAGGAGAGATGAACTACACCCGCGCCCAGCTGGATGCCATCCTCGATAAGCTCACCCCCAGCGGTTACCAGATGGCATTCCACTGCAACGGTGATGTCGGTATGGATGTCGTTTTGGATGCATACGAACATGCTCTGAGTAAGTTCAAACTTCTCGGCACTGACCACCGTTGGCGTATTGAACACATGGGTGCTTGCCGTGCTGACCAGTTCGAGCGCGCTGCTCGCATGGGCGTTGGCCTGTCTATGAGCCCCTTCCAGTTCATCTACTGGGGAGACAAGCTCGACGGCGAAATGTTCCCTTCGGAGATTGGATCGCAGTGGCAGTCCGTTGGCGATGCATTCCGTTCGGGTGCTGTGGTGTCGTTCCATAACGATGGTTCGGTCAGCCCACCCATTCCTCTGCTCAACTGGCAAGCAACAACCACCCGTCAAACTGCGTCGGGTAAGGTTCACGGCGCCAACCAAGCAATCAGTCTGGATGACGCTATCAAAGCTCATACAGTCAACGCGGCACACATGCTGCATCGTGATGACGAGATCGGATCGATCGAAGTGGGCAAGCTTGCTGACTTCTGCGAATTGTCCTCTGACCCTTACCTTGCTGATCTGCACAAAATCACGGAGCAGGTCAAGGTTCTCGGCACATGGGTTGGTGCTAAGAAAATTGATCTCGATGGTTTCTTGGCCCAGATTGAGGCAATGGACCCCACGGAGCACAAGGATCTTCCAAACCACGTTCACTCCACCAAGAAGTGCTGCTAGTTAGCGCCTCTGGCGACTCAAAAGATGTCAACACCAACTAAAAACCCAACAAAATCCGGTATGGGCAAGGTCACTCTTGCTCTGGTCTACTTGGGTTTGTTGGCATCCATTCAGGGCGCCGACCCCAACATTGCATCAACTGCTCTCCTTTCTGCAGGTAAAGACCTGCAGTTCGGTGGGCTTGATGCACTTGCTGCCTCAGTGAGCACGTTGGCACTGGCTGCCACCGTGATTACGACGGGAATGCTGGCTGATCGGCTGGGACGAAAGAAAATCATTTTCTTCTCCTTATTGCTGGCTGTTGTGGGAGACGGGTTAGTTTCGATCAGCCAAGATCCTCAGATGTTTATCGTGGGTCGAGGCATCGCAGGTGTCGCAATGGGTGGTATTTACGGAGCCTCTTTCGCCTACGTGAAGTATTTTTCTGATCTCACCAATCGCGGTTTATCCTCGGCCCTGGGAATCTTTTCAGCTTCAATTGGCCTGTTCTCGCTCCTGATTACCTTTGCGGGTTCTTCCCTCGTTGGCGTTGGCTGGCGAGAAGCTTTCCTCGTGATTCCCGCACTGAGTGTGATGTCTTTGCTCATTGGTTTCTTCATCCTGCCCAAGGACCCCAAGCGCGTGAAGACTGAGGAGCCCTGGGATGCGCTGGGTCAGCTCATTCTCGGAATGGCTGTTGTGTTTACCCTCTATGGAATTTCACACGCTGCTAACGGACTGACGTCGATCTTGACCATCGGACCCGTTGTAGTAGGTCTAGTTCTCTTTGTTCTCTTCTACTTCCGTGAACGCTCAGCGCCAGAGAAGAGATTCTTCCCCATCGCTCTGCTGAAGCAACCACTCTTCCTGGCGGCAATTGGAGCAGGTTTCTTATATAACTTCTCTACAGGGTTTGGTTTACTTTCCTTTAGCAACCTGTTCCAATACCAGTTAGACCTCAAGGGTCTTCAGCTTTCTTTGGCTCAGTTGCCTTATCTACTTGGAGTTATCCCCACTGCACTTCTCGTGGGAGCTCTTGTGAGTAGACGAGTGATGACCCGACAAATGTCGACCCTCATAGGTGCCTTTATTGCTGCTGCCGGTGGTGTGATGTTTGCTGTAACTGCTTTGTCTTCTCCGAAAACGGTCATGGATTACATTCCTGCGCTCATTGTGCTGGGTATTGGTGCGGCCGTTCCCTCTATTGCCTACGGAAGCATGATTCTCGAAGAAGCAGATCCCAAACACTACGGTGTGGTTTCCTCATCACGAAGCACTATCGGTCAGTTCTGGTACTCACTCGGTCTGGCTTCTTCTGCAGTAGTTATTGACACCATTGCTCGTGCACATGTTCTCGCAAAGCTAGGCAGTTCGGGAGAACAGCAAATCGATGCCTGGTCTGCAACGGGTGCTAAGCCCACAGATACTTCTGTTTTCCCCACAGCTATTGAAGGTTTTGTTCAAGGCTTTGCCGTGCTGATGATTTCATATGCCGTTGTCATGATCGTTGTGGGCTTTGTTGTATTCATGCTGGGAAACACGTCAGACAAGCTGAAGGCAGCTTCTCTAAAGCCGTAGTTATTCATTTTGAGCTCAGTAAAGACGTGGTCCCCGAGTTTTCAGGGGCCACGTCTTTTTTGTGTTGTTCACGTAACAATTGGATATTTTTTCGTCATATTTGTTCGCACAGAGAAACAAAGCGTCGTCACAATTCAGAGTTGATTATCTTTACATC
Source organism: Actinomycetota bacterium (assembly GCA_041178865.1). Classification (GTDB taxonomy): domain Bacteria; phylum Actinomycetota; class Actinomycetes; order Actinomycetales; family Microbacteriaceae; genus Aurantimicrobium. The sequence goes on from JBEGUL010000020.1 coordinate 8,356, forward strand.
TACTGGGTAACCCGACCCTGAATTCTTTTGAAAACTTGAAGGTGATTTCTCAATGTCTGTATTGAACGAAGTTCTTGCTGCAAACGAAGCTTATGCATCCGATTTTGGCGCAAAAGGCGAGCTCGCTCTTCCCCCTGCACGAGGATTTGCCATCCTGACCTGCATGGATGCCCGTCTGGACCCAGCAAAATATGCCGGTCTGAGTGAAGGTGACGCACACGTCATTCGTAACGCTGGTGGGCGCGCATCAGATGATGCCATCCGTTCACTCGTCATCTCTTACAAGCTCTTGGGCACCAAGGAATGGTTCGTGATCCACCACTCGAACTGTGGCATGGAGTTCTTCAACGATGAGGTCATGCGTGGTCTCCTCGCAAACAGCCTAGAAACGGCAGCTCTTGGGGCAGAAGGCTTCTACGACGTCGGCACTGGTCCCGGTTCAGCAGAGGCCAAGTACATCGACTGGCTCACCATTTCGGATCAGGTACAGTCTGTGACTGAAGATGTTGCCCGTATCAAGGCGCATCCATTGGTTCCCGCAGGCATTCCTGTCTATGGCTACATCTATGACGTTGTAACTGGCCGTCTAGTTGAGGTGCCGGAGGCGACGGCTGTAGGTAAGGCATAACTGCGCATCACGGATAACTCTGAGACGAAACCCGCCTTCCCTTGATGGGAGGGTGGGTTTCGTTTTCCGCCTTCACCTGCCTGAGTATCTGAAGGGCTAGTGTGGAGACGTGCTCTCACGTTTGATAACCATTTCTCGCCCCGTGCTCTGGGTCAACACCATCGGCACAACCGTCGTGGCGATGTGGTTAACAGGGCAACTCTTTACCTGGGACATTATTTGGCTTCTTCTATGGGTCACTTTCCCCTTCAATCTTTTGATCTATGGCATCAACGACATTTTTGATCAGGAAACAGACAACATCAACATCCGCAAGGGTGGTTTTGGTGGTGCAAAAATCTATCCCAAAGAAGTTCCATGGATTTTCTGGACTGTCTTTGCAACCAACATCCCTTTCCTCATCTTCTTTGGCCTCAACTATTCCCTCGCGGCTAATCTCTGGATATGGGCCTACACACTCTTCTTCTACTTCTATTCATCGCCACCATTACGGCTCAAGGGCAGGCCATTCTTTGATTCGCTGAGCAATGCTGATTACGCATTTCCCTTGGCCTTTGTCCCTCTTGCTTTGGGATACGAGCCACTCTGGTTTGCTGTTATCGGTCTGATGGCATGGAGTCTGGCCAAGCACACCTACGATGCCATCCAGGACATTGAAGAAGACTCTTTTGTGGGAATCACGACGACAGCGGTCTTTCTCGGTGCACGAGGTTCGCTGGTGTGGGTCTCCTTCTGGTGGGCTGTCTCCTCTGTTCTGTTTTGGTTTATTAACATTCCTGTCGCTCTCGCCAACACGGCGTATGCGGCGTGGCTAGTGTGGCTCATTCGACAAGATGCAACACCTTAGAACGCTAAACGCGTCTACAAATACTCCGTTGCCTACCCCTATGTCGTGGGTGCAGTTGCCGGAGTGCAGCTTGTTATTGCGCTCTTCTTTGGTTTTTATCAAGCATGAGCCGCATCGTCATTGTGGGGGCTGGGCTCGGGGGGCTCACCTCAGCTGCACTGCTAGCCCAGGCAGGACATGATGTTACTGTCCTTGAACAACAAAGCTGGGTGGGTGGCAAGTCACGACGTATCGAAGTTGCCGGTCAGCGCATCGACACTGGACCCTCGCTCGTTACCTTCCCTGGTGTTTTAACAGAGCTCTATTCCCGCTATGACAACCTAGGAAAAGATTCCACTCGTTCCCGCACTGCCGCAGAGATCATGAATCTCGATTTGGAGCGCCTCCCTGAAGTGGGAACCTACTATTTCCAGGATCAGGTGGTTAACCTTCCCGTTGAAGAAGGCCATCCTTGGTTTGACGCGTGGCAGAAGTTTGACCAAATACACGGAGGCCTCAGCCCCGAAATGGTCACGTTGCTCACCGCTGACCCGTTGTCTCTCGCAACCCTGGCCCCGGTTGGAGCGATTTCAAAGAACTATGGGACCGCACTTTCAACTCGTTCCTATTTAGACAGCCTGGATTGGATGCCAGATGGTCTCAAAGAGGTCATTGCGATACATACTCTTAACGCTGGAATAGCCCCGGAACGCACTCTGGCGCTCTATGCAACGATGCCCGCGGTGATGGCACGCGAAGGCATTTTTGTTCCCGAGGGTGGCGTGTATGAAATTGCCTTAGGACTTCACCGCTTATCGACGGAAGCTGGAGCTACTTTTCATCTCAACCAAGAAGTAGTTTCCATCTCGCGCACAGGGGTTGTTACTGCCGATTCTTTCTTTCCGGCAGACAAAGTCATCGCAGCAACAGATACCGAAGTAGTAAATCGTTTACTTGGAAAGAAGAAAAAGACACCCAAGCGGGTGTCATGCTCTGGTGTCGCCATTTTTGCTGTGTTGAAGAAACCTCTTCCGGCAAACACGGTTACCCATTCTGTGATCATGCCATCCACGCCATCACAGTTACACAAGTCACTAGATGACAAGAACTTCCCTGAAGAAACCATGGCATTCCTTAATTACTACAGGCCTGGTCACATCTATCCCAACACCAAGGCAACTGCGGCAATTTTGCTCACGGCGCCGGCAAATGGCGAGCATGTCACTCTAGAAAGTGACTTCGTTCAACGAGAGATTGAAAGAATTTCTCGCACTATTGGTCTGAATTACAACATCGCTGACGATATTGAGGACTATCTGATTCTGGATCCTGAGTATTTTGCTGGCTTCGGGGCATCCGGTGGTGCTTTATATGGCCAGACACGACCACTGTGGCAGGGTGGCCCGTTCCATATGCCGGCCTATTCAAGTGTGTTCAGGCCGTGGTTATGGCGAGTGGGAGCTTCCGTTCACCCCGGTGGAGGAATTCCCGCAGTTTTAGGTGGAGCGATGAACTCGGTTCAACGCCTTCTGAAAAACCTCAGATAGCATCACTTGTTTCTCACCGTTATTCTTGTGACATGACTTACGAGCGAACACTCATATCTTCTGGTTCCGTCTATGAGCCTGTTGTTGGCTACTCACGTGCTGTTCGTGCTGGTGACTTTGTCTTTATCGCGGGCACCACTGCCGGAGCTCCAGAAGGAGCTATTGGCGGGGATGACCCAGCGGCACAAACTCGGGAAATCTTCAAGCGTGTGGCTCTTGCGTTGGAACAGGCTGGTGCTACTTTCGGTGACGTCGTGCGCACCCGCATCTATCTCACCAACATTGCTGATTTTGACGCCGTAGGGAAAGTCCACGGTGAATTCTTTGGCGAGATTCGCCCAGCAGCTACAGCTGTTGAAGTGTCTGCCCTCGCAGCACCCGACATGCTCGTTGAGATCGATGTGGACGCCATCATCGGCTCTGCTTCCAAATAATCACAACAAATTTAGGTCTAGGTTGAGTACATGTCTCAAGAACCCGAACTACTTGCTGATGTGTCAGAACTAGAAGCTCAACTTGTTGAACTTCGTTTTGGATCCTTGGGCCACGAAGATGCTCTGGCTCTAGGCATGGATTTAGCTGCTCGCGCTGAAGAGCGAAACTGGCCTCTGGCTGTGTCAGTGTTCCTGGGCGACCAACATGTATTTCGCTATGCCTGCCCCGGCACGACTGCTGAGAACGATGACTGGATAGAGCGCAAGCGAAAGACGGTTTATCAGTTCCAAGAGCCTTCGTTCTTGGTTGGACAACGCTTCATTTCTCAAGGTAAAGATTTCGCGACAGAAACCGGTCTAGATGACTCAGTTTTTGCTGCACATGGCGGCGGTTTCCCCTTATTCGTAGGTGAAACATTCGTTGGAGCAGTAATTGCCAGTGGTGTTCCGCAACAGGATGACCACGCCATTGTTGTTGAAGCTCTGCGTGCGGCTATCGAAGGAGAGTAATCCATGTTGGATTACTCCGTCCTTCCCGCTTTTCTCGTTTCAGCTTTAGTCATCATTCTTTCTCCCGGAGCAGATACATTCTTGATGCTCCGGTCCACATTGCGTGGGGGAGTCAAGGACGGCTTTCTCACCATGTTTGGCATCTATGCCGGGATCACAACGCTGTCTCTTCTGTTGATTTCGGGCGTCGGTTTGGTTATTGCGCGTGCACCGGGTGCATTGTTTTGGCTCAAGGTTGTGGGAGCGCTGTATTTGTTGTTCCTCTCAGTGCAGTCTCTGCGTGCGGGGATAAAGCTCGTTGCACTCAATCGCTCGGGGAATCATCCCACGGTTAACATTGAATCTTCGTTACCCAAGAGAAAAGCTGGACCATTTGTGTTGGGATTTCTGACAAATGTCACTAACCCCAAAGTCCTTATTTTCTTTCTAGCTTTCTTTCCGCAATTTCTCGGCACCTCACCGAACGCAGCTTTACAGCTGACATTCCTGTGCCTGGTATTTGTTGCTGTTTCAGCTGTTTGGTTGACCACGATTGTTTTTGCTGCCTCGGCAATGAGAAAGGTGATGACCACCACAGGTTTCACCATTGCCATGGAATTTGTCGTGGCAGGGGTTTTTGCTGTGCTGGCCATCACCTTGCTGGTTTCTGGCTTGAGCGTGCACTACTGAGTAGTGCACAAAATTTCTACTCTTTGTAGTTAGCCTTTGCGGTGGCCTTGTCCTTCTTGTCAGCACGCTTTTCTTTGAGCGACTTTGCAGGAGCGGTCTTACCGCTGCTCTTCTTGATGTTTTTCTCGGCCATGGTTTTTCCCTCCCAGGGGAGTCAAGATGACTCTTCCTTCGTGAGCCTACGCCCCAAGTCTGGATGCAAGCCGAACGCGCCCAAGCCTCCTAGAGTGAATAAGTGAACTTCTTTAGCAGCAACAAAGCAGACATTTTGCTCCTCGGAGTTGCGGCAGTGTGGGGAAGCAGCTACCTCGCAACCAAAGTCCTCACCGAACACGGCAGTGTATTTGCGATTCTTTCTGCACGTTTTCTGATTGCTTCGGTCATCATGCTCGCAGTGTGGGCGCTCTCGAAGAACCGCAGTCTTGATCGACGTGGGTTCATGATTGGCGTCATCTTTGGTCTGACACAAGCAGGCATACTCAGCCTGGAGACATGGGGTGTGAAGCTCACCAGTGCAACGAATGCTGGATTGATTATCAGCATGACCATCGTTTTCACGCCCATCCTCGAATCGTTATGGACGAAGAAGTGGTTACCGCGGAGCTACTTCATCGCAGCAACGGTTGCGGTTGTCGGCGTACTCCTGTTGGTTTCAGGCAATGGTTTTCATACCCCCAACTGGGGAGATGCTCTGATGTTGGGTGCAGCAATCATGCGTAGTATCCATGTCACTGCTTTGGGGCGACTGACAACTGGCTACAGCTATAGCTCAGTAAGTGTGACCTTTGTTCAAACAGTGGTGTGCGCAGTGGTATTTACAGCTGCAGATGTTCCAGGAGTTATTGCGAGCTATTCAACTTTCACCGCTTTAGATTGGCTTGATCTGTTCTATCTGGCAGCGGCATGTACCGTGTTTGCCTTCTTAGTTCAGTTGTGGGCTGTCCGACAGACATCGGCTGCCCGAGTGAGCTTGCTTCTGGGCACTGAGCCCATTTGGGCGGTTGCGATTGGTGTCTTCTTAGGCGCTGAACTTCTCGGCTGGCTAGGTGTTGTTGGCGCGGTGCTGATTATTGGCGGGAGTTATCGAGCGCAGGGGATCGAACTCAAGCATCGAGCCGTGCCCATCTTGCCCACTGGTCCTGCATAGTTCGCCACGCTCCCAAAGGGTGGAACTAATCACCTGATGATTCAGAGTCTGGTCAATTAGGCTGGAACTACTCCCTCCCCGGAAGACATTGTTGTCCCCGGTACAAAATGAATAGACCAGTCGAACGCTCGAGATAAGCGGTAGGCATCTTCACCAGTTTTAGGGAGAACCATCCACATGGCACCACACAATGACGCCACCTGGACCGACCGTCAAGCAGTTGCTGAACAGCTCATCCCGCTGATCGGCGCTCTGTACCGTGACAACGGCGTTGTCACCTCCATTCACGGTCGCCGTCTGATCAATTCGTCACCCCTTCAGATTGTGAAGGCCCACCGCTATGCACGACATGTAGACGGTCAAGAACTCGACATTAATCGAACCCTGGAACTCGTTCAGGCAATTGTTGCGTTGAACCCAGGTCCTGCCTCCATCAACGTGGCAGGCATGTTGGCAGAACAAGCCACTTCTGGAAAATCCATCGCAGACTTCGCGGCAGCTGAGCTTGCTCCCGTTGCCGGAAAGGGTCGTCCTTCTACTGCAGATGATGCCAAGGATGTTGTTCTTTATGGGTTTGGCCGAATTGGTCGACTGCTGGCACGTATATTGCTCGGTAACGCCGAGAACGGTCGTGGCCCAGTGCTTAAGGCCATTGTGGTTCGCAAGGGAGACGACAAAGACCTGACTAAACGCGCCAGTCTCCTTCGCCGCGACTCTGTCCACGGCCCCTTCAACGGAACCATCACCATCGATGAAGAGAAGAATCTCATCATTGCCAATGGCAAGCCGATTCAGGTCATCTACTCCTCAGACCCCACGACAGTGGATTACACCGCATATGGCATCAAAGATGCCATATTGGTGGATAACACTGGTCGTTGGCGTGATGAGCCAGGGTTGGCTCAGCATCTTGAAGCCAAGGGTATTTCTCGTGTTGTGCTGACTGCACCTGGCAAGAGCCCGCTCAAGAACGTTGTATACGGCATCAACCACGACACCATTACTGATGCAGACAAGATCATCACCGCAGCTTCGTGCACAACTAACGCCATCACGCCAGTACTGAAGGTCATCAATGATGCATACGGTGTTGAATACGGTCACGTCGAGACTGTTCACTCGTACACCAACGATCAAAACCTCATTGATAACTTCCACAAGGGAGACCGTCGTGGACGTTCAGCAGCCATGAATATGGTGATCACCGAAACGGGTGCAGCCAAGGCAGTTTCCAAAGCGCTACCTGAATTGGAAGGCAAGCTTTCCGGTAATGCCATCCGTGTTCCTACCGCGGATGTCTCGATGGCAATCTTGAACCTCACGTTGACTAAAGCTGTAGACCGCGAAACCCTCAACAAGGTTCTGCGAGATGCTTCGCTGAAGTCCAATCTGCGCAACCAGATCGATTACATCGAATCTCCTGAAGTTGTCTCAACAGACTTCGTCGGCTCTAACCGTGCAGGAATCGTCGATGGATTAGCCACTATTGCTAACGGAAAAAACATCATTCTCTACGTTTGGTATGACAACGAGTACGGCTACAGCCACCAGGTAGTGCGCGTGATTCAAGAACTGGCGGGTTTACACCCACCCAAGTTCCCCGCTCGCTAGTCTGAGAACTATGAAAACAACACCCCACGCCAGTTATGGCGGGGGTGTTGTTGCGTTAATGCTTGCCTGCACGTTGTGGGGAACGACAGGCATGGCAGCGAGCTTTATCCCAGGAATCAATCCCATTGTTATTGGTGCAAGCACCATGGGCATTGGTGGACTGATTCTGGGGGCAACTGCTTTGCCCGGGGTGTGGATGGTGTGGAAGAACATCGGTGCCATTCCTCTAGTGATTCTTGGCGCCCTTGGCTTGGCTGTTTACAGCACCGTCTTTTACATCGGGATGAGTTGGGCGGGCGTCGCCTTGGGAAATGTGATTGCCTTGGGCTCTGCGCCTTTATTCGCTGGCGTGATCGAATGGGTCGTTGATAAGCAAAGACCTAGTTGGCGTTGGCTCATTGCAACTGCAATCACCGTCGTAGGTGGCGTCATGCTCGTATCTGGTCGAAACTTCGGTGAAGATGGCGGCGGAGTCATTCGCAACCAAAGCATGGTGACGGCAGGTATCTTTCTAGCTCTACTCGCCGGTCTTGCATACGCTCTCTATACCTATATGGCTAACAAGTTGATGAAGCCACATGCAGATCGACCACAGGGAATGGGGCACCGTCCTGTCATTTCCACAATTCAACTGGTTTCAGCACTTCCCTTGATTGTGATTTTGGTGGCCCTCGTTATCGCTGACCCTGGTCAATTCCAGAACCAACCCCTTGCTGTTCCTGTAATGGCATATCTGATTCTTTTCCCCACTGCCGTGGGGCATCTGCTGTTAGCAGTTGGTCTGGGTGCAATGCCCGCTTCTCGAGCTGCCGTCTACACCTTGTTCGAGCCCGTCGTTGCAGTGGTGTTTGCCGTTCTTATCGTGGGAGAGGTCATAGCTCCCTTTGGCTGGTTAGGCCTGATTATCGTTTTGCTTGGGCTTCTCTTCCTCACTACAGAGTCCAGGTCGCGATGAGATGGCTTATGGCCGATCAACTCGGTCCACACTTTGATGATGGGGGAGAGATACTCCTGATTGAAGCCAAGGCTGTCCTTGCCAGGCGCCCCTATCACTGGGCTAAAGCTCACCTAATTCTGAGCGCATTACGTCACCGTGCGCAGGAGCTCGGGGATCGTGCGACCTATGTCTCTGCTGACCATTACCGCGACGTGCTGACACCCTTGATTGAGTCAACCGCAGATCTCGAGATGATTAATCCCACAAGTTGGGGGAGTAGGGCACTAGCAACAGAGCTTGGGATTTCTACACAGCCAAGTCGAGGCTTTGTTAGTAGCGAGTCTTTCTTCCACGACTGGGCCAAGGATAAGAAACCTGGGTCTCTCAAGCTCGAGAATTTCTACCGTCACTGGCGTGATTCAACTGGAATCTTGATGGAAGGACCCCAGCCTGTTGGTGGTCAATACAACTACGACCATGACAACAGACAACCGCCACCGAAGGGCGCATCAAATCTTGGATTACCTTCACCGTGGTCGCCTGTTGAAGATGACATAGACGCACAGGTTCGAGCAGATCTGACTGCATGGAGTGAGGCTGGGGAGATCACGCTTCTTGGTCGTGATGGGCCACGAAAGTTCGCGGCGACCAGAAGTGAAGCTACGTCTGCGCTGGAAGAGTTTGTGCAGACCAGGTTGATGGATTTTGGTCCGTTTGAAGACGCCAGCTTGCAAGGCGATGACGTCATGGCTCATTCGATGCTCAGCGTCCCGATGAATTTAGGATTACTGCACCCTCAGGAAGTCATTGATGCTTGTGTTGCCGCCTATGAGAGCGGAGATGCGCCGCTAGGTAGCGTTGAAGCAATTGTTCGACAGATTGCAGGATGGCGTGACTGGGTCTGGCATCTGTATTGGCATCTGGGAGAGGATTATGCAGATTCCCACAATTTTCTTGAAGCCAATGTTGATTTACCCCAGCAGTTCTGGGATCTAGATGGCAAGGGTATTGATGCTGCGTGCATGAAGCATGTGCTCAGTGCTGTTGGAGATAGCGGCTACGCCCACCACATCCAGCGTCTGATGATCCTTGGGAACTGGTCACTTCAACGCGGATACAACCCTCAACAACTCAACAATTGGTTCATTGATGCTTTCGTTGATGGCACTCCCTGGGTAATGCCGGCCAATGTGATTGGCATGAGCCAGCACGCTGATGGAGGCTTGGTCGCAACCAAGCCGTATTCCTCGGGCGGTGCCTACATCAACTCGATGTCGGATTTTTGTAAAGGTTGCCCGTTCAATCCCAAGGTAAGGCTGGGTGAGAACGCGTGTCCTTTTACTGCGGGTTATTGGACATTCTTGAACCGAGTAGAACCCAAGATCAGAACGAATCATCGCATGGCCCAGCCACTGGCGGGTATGAGGAAGTTATCTGATTTAGAGGCTGTTGTTGAACAAGAAAGGCATCGCACTCAGTGGTGAGTGCGATGCCTTTTATTGTGATGTCCTAGCGACCCTGAGGTCGCGCACTGCGCTGGCGCTGACCAGCTCCGCTGGGACGTGATCCGCCTGCAGATGCAGTTGCACGTTGTCCTCCGCCTGCTGCAGAACCATATGAGCGAGCCCCACCATTAGTACTGGGCTTGTTGGCTCCGGTACGACGCTGGCCGTTCTCGTTAGCTGGTGGGCGTCCAGAGCGATCGCGAGCAGGCTGACCGTCGCGGCCAACGCGTAAGGGGCGACCGTTGACAGTTCCTGCTGCTTCACGCATCGCGCGCTTACGCTGAGCATTCTTGCCAGTGGAGTTTCCACCGCCACCTTGAGGCTTAGCGTCACGAGGCTGAGGCTTGACGTACTCAGCAATTTCACCGGTGAGCTCTAGAACTTCTGGAGAGTTTGCAGTCACCTTCTGAGGAACGACTTGAATGTCTGCTTTTTTCAAAAGTGAAGCAAGATCTTTTTGCTGCGTGGGGAGGCAAATGGTGACAACGTCTCCCTCTGCACCGGCACGAGCTGTACGACCTGAGCGGTGCAGGTATGCCTTGTGTTCCATGGGTGGGTCAACGTGGATAACAAGTTCCACGTTGTCGACGTGAACGCCACGTGCTGCAACATCTGTTGCCACGAGAACCTTGACATTACCTTCGCCAAAAGCGGCAAGGTTACGGTCGCGCTGAGGCTGGGAAAGGTTTCCGTGGAGGTCAACCGCAGGAATACCCGCGTCGGTCAATGCCTTAGCTAGCTTCTTCGCGTGGTGCTTCGTGCGCATGAACAAGATGCGACGACCAGTGCCCGAAGCAAGCTTGTAGATGAGATCCTTTTTGGCATCATTCCCACTTGTTTCAAAAACGTGGTGAGTCATCTGAGCAACGGGGGAGTTTGCTTCATCAACGGAGTGCAGAACCTCGTTGTGAAGGAACTGGTTGACCAATTTGTCCACGCCGTTATCTAGGGTTGCAGAGAACAAGAGGCGCTGACCGCCGGTGGGAGTAGCCTTCAGGATTTTGGTGACGATGGGCAGAAAACCTAGGTCAGCCATGTGATCGGCTTCGTCGAGAACGGTGATCTCAATAGCGTCAAGGTGAAGGAAGCCCTGTTTCATGAGGTCCTCGAGACGACCGGGGGTAGCCACGACAATGTCAACGCCGGCTTTAAGCGCAGCAACCTGACGAGCCTGTGAGATGCCACCAAATATTGTGGTGACGCGCAGGTCATAAGCGTCAGCCAAAGGAATCATGGTGTTGGTGATCTGAGTTGCGAGTTCACGGGTGGGAGCAAGCACAAGACCTAAGGGGCGACCTGGGCGGCGACGGCCGCCTGCGAGGGCACCACCGAGGCGGGCAACCATGGGGATGCAAAATGCCAATGTCTTTCCAGAACCAGTTTTTCCGCGACCAAGAACGTCGCGGCCAGAAAGAGTGTCAGGAAGAGTATCTACCTGAATGGGAAAGGGGGAGTCAATTCCCGCTGCGGTCAAGGCTGCAACGAGTGGGGCGGGAACGCCCAGGATGGAGAAAGTCTTTTCAGACATACGAGTTATTACCTTTGAGTAATTTCCCAGCAAATATGACAACAGTCATGCACAATGTGCGCGGCATTCCAAGGAATACACTTTCGACATCGAAACCGGGATACATGGCGAAGGCATCTGATGATGCATCCGTTCGCCGAAGAAAAATGTCAACCGATTTCGGTGAGGGAAGCGTTCTATCGACGCAGGGAACGAAACAAGTCGTTCACAAGATATCTCTACTCTAGCTCAAGGCAGGGTTGAGTGGATTTTTTCAAGACGATTCTCAGAAATGTCAACTTAAGCAGTGTGATTTTCCATCTGCTGGTGTTAAAAAATCTCGTGTTTGGAGTTGGGAAAAAGTCCACTAATGTTGACAAGTACGAAAGGGGAAAAGTGAACGATTCACTCGCTGGCGATGATGCCACTCGCGTCCCCTCTTCGACCCCCGGTCCCGATCAGACTGCAACTTTTTCGCAGTCCTTCGTCGACCAAGTCAAAGCTTTAGAAGCAGTCGACGTCACTCCCGAAGAGCAGCAAGCAATTGCCGCACTTCCTGCTGGTAACGCTTTGCTCATTGTGCGCCGCGGTCCAAGTCAAGGTGCGCGCTTCCTTCTGGATGTTGATGTAACGACCTGTGGTCGCCACCCAGATTCTGACATTTTCTTGGACGACGTCACCGTGTCACGTCGTCATGCTGAGTTCCGTCGAAGCGGTTCTGAGTTTGAAGTCCGCGATCTTGCATCGCTGAATGGAACCTATTACGAAGGAGAGCGCGTGGAACGCCATGCTTTGACAGATGGTGATGAAGTGCAGGTTGGTAAATTCCACCTCACCTTCTTTGCTTCACGTGTAGACCTGGCTCGAGGTGTTTCTGCTTAATGGCAACAGCAGCTCGTAAGGCCCCCATTACTCGCGGCCTGCTCAGCATCGGTCAAGTACTGGCCAAGGTTTCTCCAGATTTCCCAGATCTCACTCCTTCAAAGCTTCGCTTCCTGGAAGAACAAGGTCTGATCACCCCAGAACGCACCCCTTCGGGTTACCGTAAATTCTCGGTCGAGCATGTTGATCGTTTGCGATTGATTCTCACCATGCAGCGTGATCACTACTTGCCACTCAAGGTCATACGTACTCATCTCGATGAGATTGATGCAGGAAATACTCCCGCCCTCCCCAATGCTCAGAGCCTGTCTGCAGATTCACTTCTCTCTACCCCTAACCGTTACACCCGTGAAGAGTTCGTTCGCGCATGTGGTGCAAGCCTCAACCTGTTGCAGGACGCCGTTTCGGCAGGAATGCTCGAGCCTGCTGATTCCTATAGTGAAGAACACATTGTCGTTTTCTCGGCACTTGTAGAACTTCAACGTTCCGGCATTGAACCACGCCACCTGCGTACTATGCGTGCAGCGGCTGAGCGTGAGTATTCACTCATCGAACGAGCATTAGTTCCTGTTAGCCACCGCCAGGACGCAGCAAGCCAGGCCCGCTCGATTGAACGTGCACATGAAATTTCTCGTCACATCGAGGTCGTTCGCTCTCAGATGTTGCGCCAAGTCATTACTCAGCAATCTCGATAATCTTGTTATTGCGACACGCCCAAGGGCGTGTGAAGCTTTAAATCCCAGACACGATTAAAAACTGTCTGTAAGTTTGGGGATACAAACTCTCAACAACAACTTGAACTTTAAGGTTGTTGCACTTAGTAAGGGCCGGAAATGAACGAACTAAACCGCAGCGACGATGCTCGCTACGAGCTTGATGTCTTGTTCAGCGATGGCATGCCTGAACGTGACGAGAACGCCGGTTACCGTGGTGCCGAAGCTGCTAAAGCAGCGGGCATTACATACCGTCAGCTGGACTACTGGGCTCGCACCGAACTCGTTGTCCCCACTGTTCGTGATGCGTCAGGTTCCGGTTCGCAGCGTCTTTATGGGTTCCGAGACATTTTGGTTCTCAAGCTGGTTAAGCGCCTTCTCGATACAGGCATCTCTCTCCAGCAGATCCGTGCAGCTGTTGATCAGCTTCGTTCTGCAGGAATTTATGATTTAGCTCAGACCACACTCATGAGTGATGGCGCCAGCATTTACCTCTGCACCACTAATGACGAGGTTATTGACCTTGTCAGCCGCGGCCAGGGAGTGTTTGGTATTGCTATCGGCAAGGTTCTTCGAGAAGTAGAGACCAGCTTGGTAGAAATTACTTCAGCAGCTACAGACGCTGCAGATGAGCTTGCTGCTCGCCGTGCACGCAAGGTTGGCTAGGAAACTACAACGAACTTTACAAAGAAAACCCCCGCAAATGCGGGGGTTTTCTTGCTGTCAACTGTTGTCGACTATGACTTCGGGGCGTATTCGCCGATCTTTCCAGCGCGAGAGATGCGATTGAGCAGCTGATCAAAGTTATGAGCCATATCTGCAGCAGCCTCTCCTGGCCAAGCGTGAACCGGACGTGCAGCACCTTGTGCTTGCTGGAGAGAAGTGCGCTCAGGAAGTTGAGGCTGAAGTACCAAAGGCCCAAACATGTCGCGGAGCTCCTGGATGCGGAACTGGTGTTCTAGAGACTGTGCACGCACGCGGTTGATAATCAACCCGAGTGGTTGAAGTCGGGGGCTGAGGCCACGGCGAACTTCTTCAATGGCACGAAGTGCTCGGTCAGCAGCAGCAACAGAGAACAAACCTGGCTCAGTTACCACGACAACACGGTCAGAAGCCGCCCACGCGGTTCTCGTGAGCGCATTCAGGCTGGGGGCACAGTCAATCAGAACGAGGTCGTAATCGTCTTCCACGGTCGCCAGTGCCTCTTCGAGACGCCAGACTTCACGAGCAGTGGGGTGTGGACCATCAAAATTGACTGCCGAAGGGCTTCCAATCATGACATCGATCGGAGCGTGACCTGGGGCAGACCATCCAGCAGGTGCAATTGCTTGACGAACTGTTTTGAGCTTGGGATTAGCTAACACGTCAGCAACGTTGAGGTGGTCGCGAGTGTCGACTCCGAGACCAGTGGATACGTCTGATTGGGGGTCAAAATCGACCACAAGAGTGCGCAAATTGGCGGCGAATGCAGCGGATGCCAAACCGAGGGTGACCGTTGTTTTACCAACGCCACCCTTCAGGGAGCTAATACTGACGACGTGCATTAGCACCACGATACCTTCTGTAGGCTGGGAGTACCTAACTACGAACCGATGCTGGCGGCATTCGAAGGGGTCATATGTTCAAGAAAATCCTGGTTGCAAACCGTGGCGAAATCGCTATCCGCGCCTTTCGTGCGGCTGTAGAGCTCGGAGCTAAGACAGTAGCCGTTTTCCCTGAGGAAGACCGCAGTTCACTGCACCGCCAAAAGGCGGATGAGGCTTACCAGATTGGTGAACCAGGACACCCTGTTCGGGCATATCTGGACGTCGCGGAAATTATTCGTGTAGCCAAACTCTCTGGCGCAGACGCTATTTACCCCGGTTATGGATTTTTGTCAGAAAACCCTGAACTAGCACAGGCAGCAGCTGACAACGGAATCACCTTCATTGGCCCACCTGCCCGTGTACTGGAAATGGCCGGAAATAAGGTCACTGCCAAAGACCACGCCATTGCAGCCGGGGTTCCAGTTCTCAAGTCGACTCAAGCGACCACAGATATTAATCACCTGCTCTCAGAAGCCAACGACATCGGTTTCCCCATTTTCGCTAAGGCTGTTGCCGGTGGTGGCGGTCGCGGTATGCGCCGCGTTGAAACCATGGACGAATTGCGTCCAGCTCTCGAAGCAGCCATGCGCGAAGCAGAAAGTGCTTTCGGCGATGGCCGAATGTTCCTCGAACAGGCAGTTCTGCGTCCTCGCCACATTGAAGTTCAGATATTGGCAGACACACAGGGGGAGACTATTCACCTCTTCGAGCGTGACTGTTCGGTCCAGCGTCGCCACCAGAAAGTTGTGGAGATTGCTCCTGCTCCGAATATTTCGGATGAACTCCGGGCTTCTCTCCATCGCGATGCCATCGCTTTTGCTCGTTCAATCGGTTACCAAAATGCAGGAACCGTTGAGTTCCTCGTCGACACCGCCGGTGAGCGTGCTGGACAGCACGTGTTCATTGAAATGAATCCCCGCATTCAGGTCGAGCACACCGTGACCGAAGAGGTCACCGATGTTGACCTCGTGCAGTCACAGATGCGGATTGCCGCGGGGGAATCTCTTGACGACCTTGGTCTGCACCAAGAAAGCATCCACGTCCGTGGTTTTGCACTTCAGTGCCGTATTACCACCGAAGACCCATCTCAGGGGTTCCGTCCCGACACTGGAAAGATTACGACCTACCGTTCGCCTGGTGGAGCGGGTATTCGTCTCGACGGTGGAACTGTGAGCCCTGGCTCGCAGATCAGCCCACACTTTGACTCCATGTTGGTCAAGCTCACCTGCCGTGGTCGTACCTACACTGCCGCTGTTGATCGCTCACGCCGCGCTTTAGCGGAATTCCGTATTCGTGGCGTTTCCACCAATATTCCTTTCCTACAGGGAGTGTTGGACGACGAACAGTTCAAGGCCGGAGATCTCTCCACCAGTTTCATTGACGAGCGACCACACTTGCTCACTGGCCGTGAGTCTAAGGATCGTGGCACGAAGATCCTGAATTGGGTCACCGACGTCACCGTCAATAAGCCCAACGGCCCACGGCCGGCAGGCGCCGATCCTGTACTAAAACTTCCCCGCATTGATGTGAGCACCCCAGCACCTGCCGGAAGTCGACAGACTTTGCTCGAGCTCGGACCCAAGAAATTTGCTGAAGCATTGCGTCAGCAGAAGGCTGTGGCTGTCACTGAGACAACATTCCGTGATGCACACCAGTCGTTGCTGGCAACACGTGTTCGCACAAAGGATCTGGTCAATGTAGCTCCTTACGTTGCACGAATGACCCCACAACTTCTCTCAGTTGAGGCATGGGGTGGAGCAACTTATGACGTTGCGCTTCGTTTCCTAGGAGAAGACCCCTGGGACCGCTTAGCAAAATTGCGCGAAGCACTTCCCAACGTTGCAATTCAGATGCTTCTTCGTGGCCGTAACACTGTGGGGTACACCCCTTACCCCGAAGAAGTTACCAAGGCCTTCATTGAAGAGGCTGCGGCAACCGGTGTTGACATTTTCCGCATCTTCGATGCTTTGAATGATGTCAACCAGATGCGCCCAGCTATCCAAGCAGTGCTCGAAACGGGAACCACAATCGCTGAGGTAGCTGTCTGCTACACCGGCAACTTGCTTGACCCTGCTGAGGACAAGTACACCCTCGACTACTACCTAGGTCTTGCAGATGACATTGTTGCTGCAGGCGCTCACATTCTTGCTATCAAGGACATGGCTGGTCTGCTTCGCCCAGCAGCTGCAGCCAAGTTAGTTTCAGCATTCCGTGAACGCTTTGACCTTCCAGTCCACGTGCACACTCACGACACTGCCGGTGGTCAACTTGCAACTTTGCTTGCTGCAGCTGCGGCTGGTGCAGATGCTGTTGACGTTGCTTCGGCACCGATGTCGGGAACAACAAGCCAGCCCAGTGCATCAGCACTTGTTGCTGCTCTAGCTAATACTGAGCGCGACACCGGCCTGAACCTTGACAATGTGTGTGACCTCGAGCCTTATTGGGAAGCAGTTCGCAACATTTACAAGCCATTCGAGTCAGGTCTCCCTGCTCCAACCGGTCGGGTTTATCACCACGAAATCCCCGGTGGCCAGCTCTCCAACTTGCGTCAGCAGGCCATCGCGTTGGGCCTCGCCGATGATTTCGAACTGGTTGAAGACATGTATGCCGCAGCGAACAAGATTCTTGGTCGTGTGCCCAAGGTCACGCCTTCATCAAAGGTTGTAGGCGACCTGGCTCTGCACTTGGCAGCTGTTAAGGCTGATCCTGCTGACTTTGAGGCAAACCCTCAGAAGTACGACATCCCTGATTCTGTGATCGGCTTTATGGCTGGCGAACTGGGAGATATCCCTGGTGGCTGGCCAGAGCCGTTCCGGACCAAGGTGTTGGAAGGTAAGACCATCAACATCCAGGTAGCTCCGCTGACAGACGAAGATCATGCTGGCCTCGCCGGTGGATCTGCATCCCGACGATCAACCCTGAACCGTTTGCTCTTCCCAGTGCCTACCAAGGCCTACGAGCAGGTGCGTGAGACATATGGCGATGTGTCAGTACTGGACACCGTTGATTACCTCTATGGTCTGGAATCAGGCAGTGAGCACGTAGTTGATCTCGGTCGTGGTGTTCGTCTCTATGTCGGCCTTGAAGCAATCGGTGGGGTGGACCCCAAGGGTATGCGCACCGTAATGACGACTCTCAACGGTCAATTGCGTCCCGTGTTTGTTCGTGACCGCTCTGTAGAGATCAGCACCAAGAGCGCTGAAAAGGCTGATCTCACTGAGGCTGGTCACGTCGCTGCACCCTTTGCTGGCGTCGTCACTGTGAAGGTAGAAGCTGGACAGACAGTTGCAGCTGGTGATCCTGTTGCTTCAATCGAAGCGATGAAGATGGAAGCAGCAATCACAGCATCAATTACTGGGCGTGTTGAACGCGTCAGCTTCCTGAAGTCTCAGCAAGTAGAAGCTGGTGACCTGATTGTGGTTATCACCCCGATCACCCCAGCAAATTAGTCACCACACCCCATAGGCGGAAACCCCTGCCTCCCTTAACGGGTGGGGTGAATTAGGTAGACTCTCACAGTTACACAACAACTAAAGGATTACTTCGTGAGCACGGAAACACCAAAGAACTCGGCTAGAAAACCTGCTGCAAAGAAGCCAGCAACAGCATCTACCGCTAAGCCTGCAACTAAGAAGCCAGCTTCGAAGAAGCCCGCCCCTCAGCGAATTTCAGACGTTTCCAGCACAGCCAAGCGTGTAGTTGAGCAAGCTCCTGAAGTTTCCACCATTAGCCTTCCCGCCATTCCTGTTTCTCTGACTAGCAACGTCAGCTCCGATATGGAAGCATCATTACGTGCCGTTCTTAGTGGGGAAACCCCTGTTATCGAGATGGCATCAACTACTGGTGAAGTAGTTGTGGCTGAAATCGAGGAGACCGTTGTGGAAGAGTTCGAGAGCGTAGACACTGGTTCTTTGCCGTCACGTCGTGATCGTCTTTCTGGAGAGCCTTCCTCCAAGCCTGAGCCAGTCTCCATGTTGACTCCTGAACGTGTCCTGGACGCTAAGAAGAAGCGCGATGCCCCCACAGATGGATGGAACAAGTTCGTCTACGACATCACCTTCCACGGTGTGAACTTGGGTGATTCTCCCGCAACCCGTCACCGTAAAGCACTGGACGCTTCTATAGGTCGCACTCTTACAGGTGGAACGAAGTTTGTTCCCGTACTCACCCGTAAGGGGGGTGTGGGGAAGACCACCACCACCACACTCCTGGGTATGGCAATGGCTCTGGTTCGCGAGGACCGCGTTCTTGCTATCGATGCAAACCCTGACCGCGGAACCCTTGCAGAGCGTTTTAACAAGACCACGGAAAAGACCGTTCGAGACTTGGTGAACAACGCTGCCAAGGTTTTGAGCTTCAACGATTTCTCTGAGTATGTGAACCGCGACAAGACGCGACTCGACGTCCTTGCTTCTGATACTGATCCATTCCTGTCCGAAGCCTTTGGTGCAAACGACTACAACGTCGTTTCTGACTTGGCTAGCCGTTACTACTCGGTCGCTTTGACCGACTGTGGAACGGGAATTATCCACTCGGTGATGGGTGCAACGCTTCAGCGCGCTGACGGTCTTGTTATCGTCTCCGGGGGTTCTTTCGACGAAGCACGCTTGGCTTCTGAGACACTGACGTGGCTCGAATCAAATGGTTATGGCGACCTGGTCAAGAACTCCATTGTTGCAATCAACACTGCGACCCAGGGAACGAACCTGATCAAGCTTCGCGAAATTGAAGACCACTTCAAGTCCCGCGTTCGCGAGACAGTTCGTGTGCCCTATGACGCCATGCTTGCTGCAGGCTCTTACATTGACTTCAAGAAGCTCAAGCCTGAGACGCAGGAAGCGGCTCGTCAGCTCGCTTCTCTTGTTGTCGATGGCCTCTAAGCCTTCACAACACCATGACTGAGCGCCCAATCAGGATCTTTGGGGACCCAGTACTCAAAACTCCCACGGATGAAATCGTTGTCATCGATGAGAAGATTCGCGCACTTGTTGAGGATTTGATTGATTCGGTAAAGATTCCTGGCCGTGCAGGAGTTGCTGCCACACAAATCGGTGTAGGTCTTCGCGCTTTTAGTTATAACGTCCATGGTGAAATCGGATACATTCTGAATCCACGGGTGGTGGAAACCAGCGGTGAGCTCGAGCTCGTCGAAGAGGGTTGCCTGAGTGTCCCCCAACTCTGGTTCAAGACTCCCCGTTACCCCTATGCAAAAGTCAGAGGTATCGACCTTGAGGGAAACGTTGTTGAACTCGAGGGAGAAGGTCTCATGGCGCAGGCACTTCAACACGAGTGTGACCACCTTGATGGCCTGGTCTATTTAGACCGCCTTGATCAACCTACGCGTAAAGAAGCTATGCGTCAGGTCAGAGAAAGTGACTGGTTCTAGTCGACTGAACCTGAAGCTCCGGCGTACATTGCTTCGATTTCACCAGCAAAATCTTTCACAATAACGTTGCGCTTGATGCTCATCTTTGGAGTCAGGTGACCTGATTCTTCCGTGAACTGCATGGGCAAGATTGTGAACTTACGAATTGATTCTGCACGAGAGACACGAGCATTTGCACGATCAACTGCTGCTTGAACTTCTGCAATAACCGCAGGGTTAGTTGCTGCCTGTGAAACAGACATTGTGGGATCAAGCTTGTTGTTGGTCAGCCACATAGGCAACATTTCAGGATCGAGAGTAATCAATGCTGAAATGAACGGCTTAGCGTCTCCAACTGCAACGACCTGGCTGATCACTGGGTTGGCACGAATGGGGTCTTCCAGATATGCGGGAGCCACATTCTTGCCACCAGCAGTAACAAGGATTTCTTTCTTACGGCCGGTGATGGTGATGTAGCCATCTTCAGAAATTTCTCCGATGTCACCTGTCTTAAACCATCCATCATGGAAAGTGTCTGCAGTTGCCTGAGGGTTCTTCCAATATTCCTTGAAGACATTGATACCTGCGGCCTCGATTTCGCCGTCCTCACTCAGGCGTACCGAGCATCCGGGGAGTGCTGGTCCAACAGTTCCAATTACAAACTTTGAGGGAAGGTTGATAGAGATCGGAGCAGTTGTCTCTGTCAGTCCATAACCCTCCAGGACAACAAGACCAAGTGCGTGATAGAAGTGCCCCAGACGGTCACCCAATGGCGCAGAACCACTGATGGCATATGTGCAACGACCACCCAGGGCGGCGCGAAGCTTGGAGAGAACGAGCTTGTCCAGAACAGCAAACTTTAACTTAAGGCCGAGTGGGATGTGGCCTTCCATTTCAGCCTTGGAGTAAGCGATGGCGGTTGCGGCAGCTGCGCGGAAGATATTTCCTTTTCCGCCAGCTTCTGCCTTCTGTTCTGCTGAGTTGTAGACCTTCTCAAAGACGCGAGGAACAGCCAATAAGAATGATGGCTTGAACGACTGCATGGCAGGAAGGAGCTGGGTTGTGTCACCCTGGTGGCCCACTTTCACACCACCTTCAATCGCCAGAATAGAAATAAATCGAGCAAAGATGTGTGCAGTTGTAATAAACAACAGAGTTGAGGCTTGGGGGTTAACCACCTCGGGGACGGCAGCGTGGGCATTGCGCGAGAGCTCCAAGAAGTTGGAGTGTGTCAACACACAGCCCTTGGGCTTGCCGGTCGAACCCGAGGTGTAAATCAAAGTGGCGAGGTCGCTGCCATGGAGAGACGAACGACGTTCTTCAACTTCCTCATCAGAAACACCCGTTCCAGAAATGACGAGTGCTTCTAAATCTCCTGCGTCGATTTGCCAGACGGATTGGACGTAGGGGGCATCTGAACGAATTTCTTCGAAACGCTTGAGGTGGTCAGGGGTTTCAACAATGAGAGCAACTGCCTCGGAGTCTTCAAGAATCCACTGCATTTGGCTCGATGCGCTGGTTTCATAGATAGGAACCAGAGATGCACCAGCAAACCACATCGCGAAGTCGACAAGTGTCCACTCATAACGTGTCTTACACATCAGTCCAACGCGGTCGCCTGGCTTGATTCCCTGTGAGATGAATCCCTTGGCAAGAGCAATGACCTGCTCCAAGAACTCCGAGGAGGTGACGTCTTTCCAGCCACCGTCAATAGGGATAGAGAAAAGAGCACCATCAGGGGTTTCCCGCACGCGATCAAGAAGAACTTGAGTGGTGTTTTCTTGAGGAGCTGCCAACACTAGTGCGGGTGTATCAAACTGAATAGCGCTCTTGGCCATGTGGAAACTCCTTTGTCTTAACTACACTTTAGTAGTCCAACCATTCCCTCCGTCTAGTCCCTTTTCTTGGAGTTTTCTGTGTATTCCATCGGTATCGATATTGGCGGGACAAAAATTGCTGGTGCACTGGTCAATGCCCAGGGACAGATAGTGGATCAGGCCCAGGTGCCCTCACCTGCTCACAGTGCTAGCGATATGGAAAATGCCATTGTTTCGCTGATTCAAGAGCTCAGTACAGGCAACCCGGTGATGGCGGCCGGTGTTGCTGCAGCTGGTTTTATTGATGCCGATCAATCAACCGTCTTTTACGCCCCCAACATTGCCTGGCGCAATGAACCACTCAAAAACAAACTCGAGGCCAGGATTGACCTTCCTATTGTCATTGAAAATGACGCTAATGCGGCGGGCTGGGCTGAATACCGTTTTGGTGCAGGTAAATCTTTCAGCCATATGACCATGCTGACAATTGGCACGGGCGTTGGCGGAGCAATTATTGCTAATGGGGAGCTCTTCACGGGAGGTTTTGGCGCCGGGGCAGAACTTGGCCATCTCCGAGTGGTTCCCAACGGTCTGGAATGTGGTTGTGGTCAACGCGGATGCATTGAGTCCTACGGCTCTGGACGCGCACTCCTTCGTTATCTTCGGGAAGAGACTGGCAACCCAGCCTTAGATGCAGATCAAGGAAAGAAACTTCTTGAACTAGGCGATGAGGCTGCCTGGCGTGCCGTCGGTACCTTAGGGAGCTGGCTGGGCATTGCATGTGCCAGCCTCTCCGCTGTGCTTGACCCAGAGGTATTTGTCATTGGTGGGGGAGTGGCCGCCGCTGGGGAGCATCTCCTGAGCCCAATACGAGAGTCTTTCCTCGCTAATGTCTCTGCACAGGGTTACCACCCCGAGCCAGAGTTTCGTATAGCCGAGCTAGTCAATGATGCTGGCGTAGTAGGCGCGGCTGACCTTGCTCGTAAGTACGCCGAAAAGCTCTCACGGTAGGCTGAACACATGTTTTATTGGCTGATGAAGAACGTCATCGCCGGACCGTTGCTCAAGGGCATCTTCCGTCCGTGGGTCACTGGTGCTGAAAACATTCCTCAGAATGGTGCAGTACTTCTGGCCAGCAATCACTTATCTTTTGTTGACTCAGTTTTCCTCCCTATCTGTATCGAACGAGACATGGTCTTTTTGGCCAAAAGTGAATACTTCACAACCAAGGGCATTAAAGGTTGGGCCACTAAGTGGTTCATGAAGGGCACAGGAATGTTGCCTATTGACCGCTCAGGAGGAAAGGCTTCTGAGGCAAGCCTGAATACAGGTCTTCGTGTTTTGGCAGAGGGTCGTGTCCTGGGCATTTACCCCGAAGGTACCCGTTCTCCTGATGGCAAGTTGTACCGCGGTCGCACCGGTATTGCCCGTATGGTGCTCGAGTCAGGTGTTCCCGTTGTACCCGTGGCCATGATCGACACCGAAAAAGTCATGCCCATTGGTGCTAAATGGCCCAAGATGGTCCGTCCCGGCATCATCATTGGTGAACCACTCGACTTTTCTCGTTTCCAAGGCATGGAGGGTGACCGCTTTATTTTGCGGGCCGTCACAGATGAGATCATCTATGAACTCGCTGGACTTTCTGGCCAGCAGTATGAGGACGTTTATGCGTCCTCCGTGCGTGAAAAGCGCCCTGCCGTCGCAAGATAGGCTTAACTAACGCCTTTTCTTACTGACAAGGTGACATCCAGACAATCGCTGTTGTGATTATTGTGATCACACAACCATTACCAGGGGAGCATCTCCGTGGCTAGCCAAACTGAGCCCAATATCGTCGCTGACAAGTCCGTCATCGAGGGTCTGGACTATTGGCGCACCCTGCCTATCAAGCAGCAGCCTCAATGGCCCAATGCTGACGCGGTCAAGAACGCCTCTGAGCGTTTAGCAAGCTACCCACCCCTGGTATTTGCTGGAGAGGTTGACACACTCCGTGAGCGCCTAGCTTTAGCCGCTCAGGGTAAAGCATTCTTACTGCAAGGTGGTGACTGTGCTGAGACTTTCGCTGGTGCAACTGCCGACAAGATCCGCAACCGCATCAAGACTGTTCTTCAGATGGCTGTAGTTCTCACCTACGCAGCCGAAATGCCTGTTATCAAGATGGGCCGCATGGCAGGACAGTTCGCAAAGCCTCGTTCTTCGGATACAGAAACTCGCGGTGATGTGACGCTACCGGCTTACCGCGGAGACATTGTTAACGGTTATGACTTCACACCCGAAAGCCGTG
>JBEGUL010000021.1:0-6659 GCA_041178865.1 Actinomycetota bacterium
CCTGTCTTGTCAGTTAGTCTGGAGGGGTGAGTGTTCCAAGCCAAGAAGCCGAAATGACGCGCCACCTCGCGCTCGTCGAAGAGGTCCTCGAGCGCTTCTTTAGCCTATCCACTCAGCGGGCGGCAACGCTCGCACCAGCGTATGAAACCCTGTGGAAATCCCTGCGCTCGAACACTGCCGGCGGCAAGCGCTTCCGCCCACAGATGGTGATGACTGCCTACACCGCATTGGGTGGTTCAGACCTTCGTTCTGCTGCCCACGTGGGGGCATCTTTTGAGCTTCTCCACACCGCATTGATTGTTCACGATGATGTTGTGGACCGTGACTTTGTGCGCCGTGGAATCCCTAACGTCTCGGGTAGTTATCGTGACGTGGCACAAACTGCTGGATTGTCTCTTCCGACAGCTGAACATCGAGGCATGTCGGTTGCCGTCATTGCCGGTGACCTGGCGCTGACTGGATCGTTCCGTTTGATGGAACGCGCCAGTGCGAACCCTGAAATTCGTGACGCACTGGTTGAACTTCTTGACCGTGCAGTGTTCGACTCTGCAGCTGGTGAACTCATCGACGTCGACTTCTCGCTTTATTCGGGCATGCCCACCATCGAAGAAATTGTCGAGATGGAACGTCTCAAGACCGCGGTCTACTCCTTCGAGGCACCCCTGCAAGCAGGTGCCTTGCTGGCAGGCGCCACCCACGATGTGATTGCTTCCTTAGGTGAGTTTGGTCGCAACATCGGTATCGCATACCAAATCGTGGATGACCTTCTGGGCGTCTTTGGCAATGAAGCAGCCACGGGCAAGACCACTCTGGGTGATCTCCGTGAAGGCAAGCGCACAGCGCTGATTGCTTTCGCTTCTCAGACAGCTGAATGGTCAACCATTTCCAAGCTTGTTGGCGACAGCAACCTTAGTGATGAGGATGCCGCAACTGTGCGGGATGTCCTTGAGCGCACCGGCGCTAAGACCTTCACCCAGAAATTAGCTGCTAACTATTCCGATGAAGCAGTTGCCGCATTGCAGGGAGCAGGAATCCCCCAGCAACTCGTTGAGCAACTGACCCCGCTCGTTTCTGCAGTAGTGGAGCGTGTTCGTTGAGCAATGACAAACTCGTGCAGGACGCTTCCGTTCCTGTTAGTGAACAGCCCACGCGCCAGAGTGCACTCTATGACCGAGTTGCTGAGCAAACCGCGAGCATGATTATTCGCGAATACTCCACGTCCTTTGGCATGGCAGCAAAACTTTTAGGCGCCGGGGTTCGCCAGGACGTAGAGAACATCTATGGCCTGGTTCGTTTGGCCGATGAAATCGTGGACGGCGTTGCCGCTTATGCCGGTGTCAGCGAAAAAGAGATTCGCAAACTTCTTGATGAATTAGAAGTTGAAACCGAAGCAGCAATGCTGCGCGGTTACAGCACCAACCTTGTCGTGCATGCCTTCGCGTTGACAGCGCGCAGGACAGGAATTCAGCCTGATCTGACTCGTCCCTTCTTCACCTCGATGCGCGTGGACATCACCCGCGTTACCCACACCCCGAAGAGCTTTGACGACTACGTCTATGGTTCTGCTGAAGTGGTGGGCTTGATGTGTTTGAAGGCGTTCCTGGTGGGTAAGGACCTCACCCCCGAAGAGAACGACACGTTTGTCACCGGCGCTCGCAAGCTGGGCGCCGCTTTCCAGAAGGTCAACTTCCTTCGCGATCTTTCTGCTGATGTGGACGCCCTGGGCAGAAGCTATTTCCCGGGAATTAACATCGCCACCTTCAATGAAGCTCAGAAGTACGCTCTGGTCGCGGACATCGACGCAGACCTCGCCATCTCCGGAGCAATCGTTCCTTTGCTGCCTGCTTCTAGTCGTAAGGCTGTGGCATTGGCACAAAACCTTTTTGCAGAACTCAACCGCAGGATTGCTCGCACCCCTGCGGTTGAACTCAAGCACACCCGCGTGAGCGTGCCGACACTCGTCAAGGCTCGCCTCGCTCTTGCAGTACTGATGGGAAAAACCTCATGACTCAATCCCTCGTGATTATTGGCGGCGGCATTGCCGGCCTCGCATCGGCGGCATTGCTTGCCCGCGACGGCTATCAAGTGACCCTGCTCGAGAAGCACAAAGCTGTTGGCGGCCGAGCCGGTACCTGGGAAAAGGACGGCTTCCGTTTTGACACTGGTCCTTCCTGGTATCTCATGCCTGAAGTGTTCGACCACTTCTACAAGCTCATGGGCACCTCCAGCGATGAGCAGTTGAAGCTCTCCAAGCTAGACCCCGGATACCGAGTGCTATTCGAAGATGATGGTGTTTACCCTTCACGCCCTATTGACGTGCGCGACAACCGCGAGGATAACCTCGAACTTTTTGAGCAGATTGAGCCTGGTTCACGCCCCGCTATGGAGCGCTACCTGGACTCAGCCAAAGACACCTATGAAATCGCGAAGAAGCGATTCCTCTACACCAGCTTTGAAAAGTTCGGTCCCCTTCTGCGTGCTGATGTTCTCAGCCGCACACCCAAGCTTGCTCGTTTGCTGCAGGAGTCTCTGCACAAGTTTGCGTCACGTCACGTCAAGGACCGCAGGCTTCAGCAAATCTTGGGATACCCCGCTGTGTTCCTTGGTTCCAGCCCTTTCTTTACTCCATCGATGTATCACTTGATGAGCTACCTCGACCTCGAAGATGGTGTGCTCTATGCGCAGGGTGGTTTCAACCGCGTCATCGAAAGCATTCGTGACATCGCGGTTGCTGAAGGCGTCAACATCATCACCGAAGCCAACGTGTCCAAGATTGTCACCGTGGTGAACCCTGCTGGGCACAAGACCAAAGCCAAGGCTGCCGGTGTTGAATACACCAAGGGCAAGTCGAAGTCTGTGACTACCCTCGCTGCAGACATCGTGGTCTCTGCGGCTGATCTGCACTTCACCGAAACCCAGCTTCTGCCCGAAGCACTTCAGACCTATAGCGAGAAGTATTGGGACAAGAAGACTTCGGGTCCCGGCGCTGTGCTGTTGTACTTGGGTGTCAAGGGCCAGGTTCCTGAACTAGAACACCACACTCTGTTGTTCACCAACGACTGGGATGAGAACTTCGGCAAGATCTTCAACGAACCCACCTCGGTTCCAGACCCTGCCTCCATCTATGTCTGCAAGCCCAGCGCTACAGATCCGAAGGTAGCACCCAAGGGTGACACCAATCTGTTCGTCCTCGTTCCTGTGCCCGCCGATGTCAACATCGGTAAGGGTGGCCTGGACGGTAAGGGAAGTAAGCAGGTAGAAGCCGTCGCTGACAACGTGATTGAGCAGATTGCTACCTGGGCTGGCGTTCCTGACCTGGCCTCGCGCATCATTGTTCGTCGCACCGTGGGACCAGCAGACTTCGCAGAGGACCTCAACTCCTGGAAGGGTGGAGCACTTGGCCCCAGCCACATCCTGAGCCAGAGCGCGTTCTTCCGTTCCGGAAACATCTCTCAGAAGGTGGATGGTCTCTACTACACAGGTGGTGCGAGCATCCCTGGTATCGGTCTGCCCATGTGTTTGATCAGTGCGGAAATCTTGGTCAAGCGCCTCCGTGGTGACACCACCACGGAACCTCTGCCCGAGCCACTGTTCCCCACGGTCGATACAACCGTCTAGTTCACGATGTCCTTTCTCTATCTCGCAGCACTACTGGTGTCCCTCACCGGAATGGTGTTACTGGATAGACGGCACAGCTTGTTCTTCTGGGTGGATTCCCGGAGGGCAACCATCGTGTTGACCACCGGCGTGCTGTTCTTCCTGGCCTGGGATCTCACCGGAATCTCTTCCGGTGTCTTCTTTCGCGGTGAAGGCCCCTGGATGACTGGCATCCTGCTGGCACCTGAGCTCCCCATTGAAGAAGTCTTCTTCCTTACCCTGCTCAGCTACATGACCATGAACGTCTTTTCAGCACTGACCAAGGTGGTGAAAAAGTGACCTACGCACTTCTCAACACCATCTTCCTGGGACTTGCTCTCTGGTTCACCGTCATCGCTTATGTCGTGAGCGCTCGCCGAGGATCGACTGTGGGCACACGACTTTACAAGATCCTTGCCCTCACACTCGTTGTGATGATGATTACAACAGCCGTCTTTGACAACGTCATCATTGGCGTGGGACTCGTTGCCTATGACCCCGCATTACTGCTGGGCAGTTATGTGGGCATCGCCCCCCTTGAAGACTTTGCCTACACGCTCGCAGGTGTGATGATTCTTCCTGCATTGTGGGTATTGCTGGGATCAAAAAAGGCCAGCGCATGAACGTTCTGAAGCAGCTCTTTGTTTCATCCCGGCCACTGTCCTGGATAAACACTGCATTCCCATTTGCGGCGGCCTACTTCTTCACCACGGGGCGCATCGACACTGTTCTCGTTGTGGGAACTATCTTCTTCCTCATTCCCTACAACCTCGCGATGTATGGAATTAATGACGTCTATGACTATGAGTCAGACCTGCGCAACCCTCGCAAGGGTGGGGTGGAAGGAGCGGTCCTTGACCGCTCACTCCACAAGACCACCTTGTGGGCAGTCGTCATCACGAACGTTCCATTCCTGATCTATTTGATTTCCATAGGAAACCTTGAAGCCAACATCACCTTGGCTGTCAGCATGTTTGCCGTGGTCGCTTATTCAATGAAGGGCCTGCGCTTCAAAGAGATCCCAGTGTTGGACTCCATCACCAGCAGCACACACTTTGTGAGCCCTGCTGTCTATGGAGTGATCCTGGCTGGAACAACTTTTAATCCAAGCTGGTGGCTGATCTTGAATGCGTTCTTCCTCTGGGGAATGGGATCACATGCTTTTGGAGCGATTCAAGACATTCAGGCAGACCGGGAAGCCAAGCTCTCTTCTATTGCCACCGTCTTTGGTGCAGCTAACACGGCCCGCTTTGCTTTGGGCTGCTATCTGTTTGCAGGGCTACTCATCCTTTCGGGTGCTCTGTTTACCGAATCACCCTGGCGTTACTGGGTTGCCGCCATCACAGCAGTTCCTTTTGTGTTGATGGTGTTGCCGTTTAGAAACCTCACAGACCAAGACTGCGAACAGGCAAACCGAGGCTGGAAATGGTTCCTCACTATCAACTTCTTTGCCGGGGCTGTGGTGTGCTTGCTGCTGATCAATAACCTGCAATACGGGTAGCTCTCCACAACACAAATGCACCTCACATTCTCAACAGGTCCCCAGCTTTCACAGCCGGGGACCTGTTCTATGTTCCAGAGTTCATCTCTGAGGTGAAAAAATACACCTCTTGAAATATATAACTCAAAGGTTGTATTATGAGAACGTGGGAAATCGACACGGAATTAATTGACTCCTGGCTTACCAAGCTGGATCACGATTCGCTACACCAGGTTGAAGCATCCCTCCGGTTGCTTCAAGCAGAAGGTCCTCAACTGGGAAGGCCCCTAGTCGACACAGTAGTTGGATCAGTCCACGCCAATATGAAAGAACTTCGCCCGGGTTCTTCAGGGCGTAGTGAATTACGAATCCTGTTTGTTTTTGACCCAACAAGGAAGGCAATTTTGTTGGTCGCGGGCGATAAGACGGGTCTGTGGAACAAGTGGTATCGAACAAGTATCCGCAAAGCTGACCAGCTTTACTCCGAACACCTTGAGAAAAGAAAGAAGGGGAACTGATGACGAACCTCGACGAACTATTTGAAAAGCTTGGGACAGATCCTGTTGCAGTAGAACGACACATGAAGCGCATGCTTGCAGAGGTACGTGCCTACCGCCTTAAGGAGCTTCGCAAAGAGCTGCAGATCACTCAGGTTCAGCTAGCTCAACAGCTTCACGTCAGCCAAAACCGCATTTCCCGTATTGAGCACGGTGACATTGAGAAGTCACAGGTAGACACCCTCCGCAAGTATGTGGAGGCCGTAGGTGGAACACTCACCCTTGAGGTTCAGGTGGGGGATCGAAAGTTTC
This sequence comes from Actinomycetota bacterium, assembly GCA_041178865.1. Classification (GTDB taxonomy): domain Bacteria; phylum Actinomycetota; class Actinomycetes; order Actinomycetales; family Microbacteriaceae; genus Aurantimicrobium. The sequence goes on from JBEGUL010000021.1 coordinate 5,926, forward strand.
AGTTAGCTTAACTCCTCGCTGAAGTATCGTGTGAAATGAGGGTTATCCCTTGGTTGTACATAGGTGATAACCCCTAGAAGGAATAATCTGGCAACATGAGCAGCCCTAGGAACACCAGTCTTTATGGGCACCAGCAGTCATTCCAGCGGATCGACATTCGCACCCTATGGGCATGGGTTGGTTCTCAGGCAGCTGTTGGTTTTCCCCTCATTATTTTTCTCGCGATCTATCCGGTGTTCATTGGGTGGTTTCAGCCCCCGACAGCTGAGCTCGCGATTTCCATCAACTACCACCTGTTTGATTTACTCAGTGGCGTGGGAACAGCAACCGCAGTTCTTCTCTTACGCTTTGCAGTTAAGCCCTTAGGTCAAGGAACACTTCGAACTAGTGTCATCGCACTGGGCTGGTTTATTGCCGGCTACCTGGGGTCACTTCTTCAATACTCCGTGGCAAAAAGTGCTGGACCAATCTCTCCAATCTATGAGGAGCTCCTCCCCATTGGAGGACTCTCATTCTGGACGCTGAGTTTTTGTTTCACCGTCTTGGCCAGGGTCATCGGGCAAAACAGACAGACTTCACAAGAACTTGCCCAAGCTAAGAACCGCCTGGACTTCCTCCAAAGCACAGTTGCTCAACAAGTTGCTGATGCCCAACAGCAATTACAACGTGATGTTCAGGAAAAGATCAGCCCCGTCATTGAATCTCTGTCAGCTGAGGTTGAACAACTCACTCAA
>JBEGUL010000022.1:0-12265 GCA_041178865.1 Actinomycetota bacterium
TGACCAGGCTTCGCTGGCAAAGGTCAAGGTAACCGCTACGGTTCTCAACGACCTCCGCGGACCCAAGATCATCATCCAGAAGTACAAGAACAAGACCGGTTACAAGAAGCGTCAGGGCCACCGTCAGGAGCTCACTCGCGTTCAGATCACCGGCATCAAGTAAGGCCTAGGAGAGACTCAGATGGCACATAAAAAGGGTGCGAGCTCCACTCGCAACGGTCGTGACTCCAACGCACAGCGCCTCGGCGTGAAGCGCTTCGGTGGTCAGAAGGTTCTTGCTGGCGAAATCATCGTGCGTCAGCGTGGCACTCACTTCCACCCCGGCGTTAACGTCGGTCGTGGTGGCGATGACACTCTCTTCGCCCTCGCAGCTGGTGCTGTTGAGTTCGGTAACAAGGGTGGCCGCAAGGTCGTCAACATTGTGACTGTCTAACACCAGCACATACAGCTTTAGAGGAAGGGCGGGCTTTTTAGCTCGCCTTTTCCTATTTTCATCCGCAACACCTACGCCTGAGCATCGGCAGAAAAGGAGCAGACATGGCTACGTTTGTCGATAACGTCACCCTGCACCTCAAAGCCGGTCACGGTGGAAATGGCTGTGTCTCAGTCAAGCGCGAAAAGTTTAAGCCTCTGGCTGGGCCTGATGGTGGTAATGGCGGAGATGGTGGCGACATTGTTCTCTTCTCTGATCCTCAAGTAACTACCCTGCTGAGTTATCACCGTGCACCTCACATCAATTCACCTCATGGTGGTCCAGGCATGGGAGACCACCGTCAGGGCTTCAAAGGTGAAGAACTCGTTCTTTCAGTGCCCGTGGGAACTGTGGTCAAAGATCCCGACGGCACGGTGATTGCCGATATGAACATCCCTGGAATGCGTGTTGTCGTCGCACCTGCTGGTCAGGGTGGCCTTGGTAATGCTGCGCTGTCATCTACTAAGCGCAAAGCACCTGGTTTCGCTCTGTTGGGAACAAAAGGCTTTGAGGGCGATGTCATGCTCGAACTCAAGACTCTTGCTGACGTAGCTCTCGTCGGATATCCCTCTGCTGGTAAATCTTCCCTTGTTGCAGCCCTGTCAGCAGCACGTCCCAAGATTGCTGATTACCCCTTCACAACCCTTCACCCCAACTTGGGAGTCGTACAGGCTGGTGAAGTTCGATACACCATTGCTGACGTTCCTGGCCTTATCGAGGGTGCCTCTGAAGGAAAAGGCTTAGGCCTTGAGTTTCTTCGCCACGTAGAGCGTTGTACGGCCCTGCTCCACGTGATTGACTGTGCAACCCTTGATCCTGGTCGCGATCCACTCACTGACCTTGATGTTATTTTGGGGGAGCTCGCTGCCTATCCCGTTCCGGGTGATCAAGTTCCTCTCCTTGAGCGACCACAACTCATTGCGTTGAACAAGGTTGACGTTCCAGATGCCAAAGATTTGGCAGACATGGTTCGTCCATTCTTAGAAGAGCGTGGATATCGCGTCTTTGAAATTTCTGCAGTTTCTCACGAAGGTTTGCGCCAACTTTCCTTCGCACTGGCAGAACTCGTCGAACAGGGTCGCAAGGAAGCTTTGGCGAATGAAGTCATTCCCGTCATCATGCTTCGCCCGCGCGCAGTAGATGATCAGGGGTACATCATTCGTGTTGAGGGCGGCTCTGGTGGAAACATCTACCGTGTTATTGGTGGTAAGCCTGAGCGTTGGGTAGAACAGACCGACTTCAATAATGAAGAAGCCGTGGGTTACCTTGCAGATCGTCTTGCGAAGGCAGGCGTGGAAGACATGCTCTTCAAAAAGGGTGCTGTCGCCGGTTCCACGGTCATTATCGGTGAGGGAAACGGATTGGTCTTCGACTGGGAGCCCACCATGACGTCTGCTGCAGAACTGATGACGGGTCCTCGTGGAACGGACGACCGTCTGAACCAGAACAACCGTCGTACCAGCAAGGAACGTCGTGACACGTACTACGACATGATGGATGCCAAGCAGGAAGCACGTGAAGAACTTGTTCGCGAGCGTGATGCTGGCCTCTGGCAGGTGGACGAAGAGATTGCCGATGAGAGTTCGTAGTCGTGAGGATATTCCTGCAGCACGCAGGATTGTCGTCAAAGTAGGTTCTTCTTCCATCAGCGGAGAGAATGCACACCAGATCAAGACACTTGTCGATGCATTAGCTGAAGCTCATGGCCGTCACACAGAGGTTGTTCTTGTTTCCTCCGGCGCCATGGCTACCGGATTTCCCTATATCAACCTCACCTCACGCCCCACAGACCTTCCCACACTGCAGGCTGCTGCGGCTGTCGGGCAAAGTCGATTGATGGTCCGATATCAGGAACTCCTCGATCACTCCAATATTGTTGCCGGTCAGGTTCTGTTGACTTCTGGGGACTTTGAAAATGAATCAACCCGCTCCAATGCTGCTCTCGCAATGGAGAAGCTTCTGGAGCTGCGGGTACTACCTATAGTGAACGAGAACGACACCGTGGCTACTCAAGAGATTCGCTTCGGTGATAACGATCACTTGGCAGCACTGGTTGCGAAATTAGTGCACGCTGATGTTCTGGTTCTTCTTTCAGATGTTGATGGCATATATACGAAACCACCATCAGAACCTGGGGCAGAACGTATTGAAAACGTTCCCTATGGACATCTTCTTGATCATGTTGAATTTGGTTCTATTGGTTCTGCTGGCGTGGGAAGCGGTGGTGCTGGAACAAAAGCTGCTGCAGCTCAATTCGCTGCAGAATCAGGAACTGCTGTGTTGATCACAAATGCTGCACTTGTGGCATCAGCACTTCGTGGTGACAATGTGGGAACCTGGTTCGATTCGGCTGAATAGCCCCTCTCGATAACATGGGGGTATGTCAACTCCTTCTCTTTCTGATGCACTGGTGAGCAAACTTGAAGCTGCTCAAATTGCTTCGCGTTCTTTAGCTACGCTCACAACTGCTCAAAAGAATGTTGCTCTCGCAGCAATCGCTGATGTGATTGATGAGAATCACGACGCGCTTATGGCGGCAAATGCTCTTGATATTGCGGCTGGAGAAAGCAACGGGATGACTGCTGGCTTACTTGACCGCCTCCGTTTCACGCCAGAGAGACTCACGTCTTTGGCAAATGCTGTTCGTGATGTCATTTCTTTGCCCGATCCTGTCGGTGTCATTGTTCGAGGCAATGACATGCCCAACGGCATTCACCTCAGTCAGGTTCGAGTTCCATTTGGTGTGGTCGGGGCTATCTACGAGGCACGTCCAAATGTGACTGTCGATATTGCCGCGCTGTGTATCAAAAGCGGAAACGCCTCTGTTCTTCGTGGTGGTTCAGCGGCAGAAAACACCAATACGGTTACAGTCGCCCTGATGCAGTCAGCTTTACTTTCTTCCGGACTGCCCCCCGAGGCAGTGCAGAGTATTGATGAGCTTGGCCGTGAAGGAGCTACTCAACTCATGGCTGCCCGTGGCTTCGTTGATGTTTTGATTCCTCGAGGATCTGCAAATCTGATCAATGCTGTCGTTCTCGAGTCGAAAGTGCCCGTAATCGAAACTGGTGCAGGAGTCGTTCACTTGGTGATTGACGAGAGTGCAGACATTGCCCAGGCGGCCGACATTGCACATAACTCCAAAGTTCAACGTCCAAGCGTCTGTAATTCTTTGGAGACTCTTATCGTGCTCGATTCTGTTGCTGAAATAGCGCTACCCGTGATTTTGACTCGACTGGCAGAAGCAGGTGTCACGATCAAGGGTGATGCAAGGACACGAGAGATTTATCCTGCCGCTGGCATTGCCTCTGATGAAGATTATGCGACTGAGCATATGGATCTCGAGATGAGTGTCAAAGTCGTTGTTAATCTCGACGAAGCAATCTCACACATACGTCGGTTCTCAACAAAACACACTGAAACAATCCTGACCAACAACGTTGCACGAGCAGAAAAGTTTCTTGCAGAAGTAGATGCAGCCGTCGTCATGGTGAATGCCTCGACCCGCTTCACCGATGGGGGAGAGTTTGGCTTTGGTGCTGAAGTGGGTATCTCTACTCAAAAACTTCACGCCCGTGGACCAATGGGTTTGCCCGAACTTACGTCTACTAAGTGGTTGGTCCGAGGATCTGGACAGATTCGCCACTAGACTTTTATTAGTCACCATTACACCCGTGGAGTAACAATGAATGCTGTAGAAATTCTTGCAAATGCTGAAGGTCACGAGAGCTTCCCTCTTGTCATTCCTGCGATCGCATTCGCCATTATCGCTGCTGGCTTCTTTACTTTCCTCGGGCTGGTTACCTACAGCTACAAAGATGTTGCAGCTCGTCACCGCCAGAAGTGGTCTGACGCTAACGACCACGCAGCTCACCACTAAGTAGCTTGAGATGACCGTTCTCGGTCAGTTCCCACGAATTGGTGTCCTTGGAGGCACTTTCGATCCGCCTCAGAACGGCCATATTGCTGTTGCTCAGGCTGTTTTCGAGGCGCTTGACCTCGATCATGTCTTGTTTGTTCCTGCAGGTGATCCCTGGCAGAAAAAAGAGGAAGCATCTGCTTCACAACGAGCAGAAATGCTGTCCTTAGCAATAGAAGGCCACCGAAATTTTTCCGTGAATTTCACTGACATTGAGCGCGGCGGGCCAACCTACACAATCGATACATTGCGAGATCTAGTTCAGATGTACCCCGACTCAGAACTATTTTTTATTCTCGGCGATGAAGCTTTTGATGGAATTGAATCTTGGAAAGATTACGAAGATTTAGGTGAATTGGCCACATTCATCGTAGTTTCACGCCACGGCACACACCCAGAAGTTCCCGCAAAGCTTTCACCCAGCGTAAACTTGCTAGAAATAGCTACTTTGCCTATTTCTTCCACGCAATGTCGTGATCGAATTGCTAGAGGTAACTCGGTTGAGTCTCTAGTTCCTGTCAAAGTTGCTGAATATATTCAAGAACATCAGTTGTATCGGAGAAATGCGTGAGTGGTGATACTCCCGACATCGTGTTGAACGAATTCGGTGACCTCTCCCGCAAAGCCCGGCGTGAGCTGGAAGCCCGAGGTATCGATCCAGATACCGCTGTTGTCGAATACATTGCAGCCACTGGACAAATGCCCGTCATCACACCTGAAGCTGCTGCTGCGGCCAAAGCAGAAGCACAAGCAGAGGCTGCTGCTGTTGCGCGTGACAAGGATAGTCTCGGCCTAGTAGCTCCAGCTGTGGAAGTCGCTCCCGTTGAAGAGCCAGCGGTTGCTCGTGTAAATACTTCAGAGCCCACCGTTTTACCTCATTCGTCTGTTCTGCCCGTTTCCGTTCCGGTAACCGCTGCAGAAACCGGCCCTATAGAGCCGTTGATTGTTGCTCCTGCGCTTGATTCTGGTTCTCTCTCTGCAGTTGAAGAAACTCTTGCAGCTGTATCTGATCAAACCGGTGAAGTTGTCACTTCAGGATTCGACGCTCTTGTAACGGCAGAAACGGTAGATATCCCAGCGGGCCCCTCTAAGGGTGAAGCGCGACGCTTAGCTCGAAAAGAGAAGAAAGCACGTGCTCTAGCCCAAAGGGAAGAAAAGCTTTCCGTTGCGGCAGATGCACAAGCCAACACTGTAAGGGAAAAATCAGCCCAAGAGCTTCGCGAACGTGAAGAATCTGAATTAGCAGCCGAAGTTGAGGCTCTTCGCCTCCGTGAAGAGCAAGAAGCCTCTGCACGTGACAAAGCTGAGCTTGCTGCTGAGGAAGCACGTCTTCTTGCGCAGGCTGAAGAAGATGCCCAGGCTTCCGCAGTTGAAGGCGCAGTTACCGAGGAAGTTCTCGAAAACAGCGTTATCTCAGAATTAGAACCTGCGGATGACGATGAATTTGAAGACGAAGAGTTAGCACCTCAAACAATCTCAGAGGCAACGGCTGCTATAGCCATCGCCGAAGCAGTGGCAGCTGCTGAAGCAGTAGTGGAAGCTGGTGAGGTCAACATTGAATTCGGAAACCTTGCCAATTCTGTCCCTGCCACCACCGGTTCCATTTCAGTAATCAGTAATGCACTTATTTTGCCTACGCTTCCGGAAACTACGGGTTCAATAGCTCCCATCAACCCAACTGGCGAAATCGTCATTACGGGTTCAATACTTATCCCTTCCTCTGTCTCTCAGGTTGGTGCCAGTCTCGAAAACCTTGACACGTCCGATATTGATGTCATCAAAGACGATGAAGAAGTCGCGCCAACACAGGGAATGGCACCTGTGAGCGCTGCTACAGCTGTTTCTGCATACAACATCTCCAATAGCGTTGTCACAACCCCTCGTGGCATGAATGAACGCTTACCTTTCATCCTCTCCATCACAGCTGCCGGTTTGGCTGTCGGAGTGGTTGCTTTATTCGTTGCCGGTTATTTCTTAGGACTGTTCTAATTGGCTGCTACTGAAAACGCTCACCGTCTGCTCCAAATTGCTGCACAAGCAGCTGACGACAAAGGTGGGTTCGACCAAGTTGCTTTGGATATCTCAGAGCCACTTCCCCTGGTCGACATCTTTCTTCTTGTGACGGGTCGTAATGAGCGCAACGTCATCGCCATTTCTAACGAAATTGAAGACAAGATGATCGAAGCTGGCGTGAAGACTATTCGCCGTGAGGGTCGTGCTGAGGGTCGTTGGATTCTTTTGGACTTTGGTGACCTTGTCGTTCACGTTTTCCACGAAGAAGAGCGTATGTATTACGGTCTAGAGCGCCTGTGGAAAGACTGCCCTGCTATTCCACTTGAATTCGTTCAGCACACTGAGGTGTAGTAATCTAAACAAGTTGTCTCGCTTAACGGCGGGATTACGGGTCTGTGGCGCAGCTGGTAGCGCACCTGCATGGCATGCAGGGGGTCAGGGGTTCGAGTCCCCTCAGATCCACCATGAAATCCCCGCGATTGCGGGGATTTTTGTATTCTGGTTTCCGGATTCATTTTCAACCAGTGCTGACAGATTTAGCTCGAATATTGATACTTATCAAGAGGTCCACCTTGAGTGGGAACTCAGTGAGCTGCTTGCTACGTGATATGTTTTCGAGGTTCAAAGGATTGACATGTCAGAAACTCTGCCCCCTTGCCCACACTGTTCAAGTGAATATACCTATGAGATGGGTGCCCTACTGGTTTGCCCAGAATGTGCCCACGAATGGAACCCTGAAGAAGACCAGGCTCAAGATTCTTCGATCATCAAGGACTCCGTCGGAAACGTTCTTTCTGACGGTGACACTGTCACCGTGGTCAAGGGCCTCAAAGTTAAGGGTTTTCCTCAAGACATTAAGGTCGGGACAAAAGTCCGAAACATTCGCTTAGTGCCTGACGCTTCGGACGGTCATGACATTGACTGTAAGGTAGACGGCTTCGGACAGATGCAGTTGAAGTCTTCGGTTGTGAAGAAAGTTCTCTAAAACTTACTTTTCCTCACTGATGTGGACCACAATCTTTCCAAGATTGTGTCCATCTATGAGTGCTTCAAAACCTTGTTGGATGTTCTCAAGATCGACACTGTGGTCGATAATCGGGCGAGCGCCTGATTCTTCCATAACACGTAGGCAGTTGTAGAACTCCGAGAGAGTGCACGTGGTGGAACCAATAATGCTCAACTGCTGGTAAAAAACTCGATTGAGGTCTGCGTTTGCATGAGGGCCTGATGTAGCTCCACAAATGACGACTGTGCCCCCCGGGCGTAAAGACTTCAACGAGTGACTCCAGGTCGCTTCACCGATTGTCTCCACGACAATATCCACGCGATCTGGGAGGCGAGCTCCTGTCTCAAATGCCGCATCTGCACCTATATCGAGCGCAAACTGACGTTTTCTTTCATCCCGAGCTGTGACATAGACAGTGGCCCCTGCGGCCTTAGCGAGCGCTATGGCCGCGCTAGCGACACCACCAGAAGCACCCTGCACCAGAACTCTGTCACCTGCTTTGAGCCCAGCACGGGTAAAGAGCATTCGATACGCGGTTCCCCAGGCAATACCCATTGCTGCTGCTTCGTCAAAGCTGAGCCAATCAGGCTTTGGGACAAGAGAGCTCTCCGGAACCACGATGTAATCAGCGAAAGTTCCGTTGTAGTACTCGCTGATGATGGAACGTTGAGGGTCCATCGTCATATCGCCCATACCTCGGGCCGCATCAGCAACAACTGGATAGATAATGACTGCCTTGCCGTCATCGGTGTAACCAGCTCCATCGCATCCCAGAATCATCGGGATGCGTTCTGCTGGATGTCCCACTCCCCGAAGAGTCCACACATCGTGTGGGTTCAAAGAGGCAGAAACTAGTCGAACTCGAGCCCACCCTGAAGGAACTTCAGGAAGCGGCATATCTTGAACGACAAGTCCTTCTAAAGGATTTTCATGATCTTGACTGGTGGCTACGGCGGCACGCATCTTTATAGGCTAAACCAGGTCACGCCAATCTCGCTCAGGTTCATCAGCATCACGCGGGGGCATGGGCTCATCGTTGTATTCGAAATCATCTTCATCTCTGATGATGCCAACGGCCGCAGTAAAGGTTCCTGTCGGGGGATTAATCACGACTTCTTCGTCTCTGCGGTATTGCAAAACGTTCTCGATGTAATCTCTGACAGCTTCGTTCAGAGGTACGTCACGTGTCTGTTCTTGAGACATAAACCAGCGATGTTCTAACACCTGGTGGAATACTTCTGCAGGTTCCAGCTTGCTGTCGAGCTTTTCTGGTACAGCTCGGATGACTGGTTCAAAAACTCTGGTGAGCCAGAGGTGAGAGACGACCTCTTCATCGAGGTTGAGCAAACTCACTGTTGCAGAATAGGAATCAAGATCGTTCAGGAGTCTTCGTGCCTGGTTTTCTTCAGTGTCCAGACCGGTAAGTCTGAGTAGTCGTCGTGCATGATGCCCTGAATCAACAACCTTGGGCTGGATTTTTACTTTGGTCCCCTCAGCATCTGTCTTGATGGAAAGCTCTTCAATATCGAAACCGAGTTCATTCAGACGCTGAACTCTCTTGTTTATTTTCCAGAGTTCGTTTTGCTCCAGAAGCTCTGGATCATTGAGTTCATGCCACAGTGTTTCGTAACTTGCCATGATTCGGTCACTAATTGCCACGGGATCAAGGTCTGCGTCTAGTTTTCCTCCAGCTTGAATGTCCATGAGTTCGCCAGCAATGTTGACCCTGGCAATTTCTAGGTCATGCTCACGCTGACCTTTGGTCAGGCTGTCATAGAGGCGTCCCGTTTCTGCATCCACAAGATACGCGGCAAAGGACCCTGCGTCACGACGGAACAAAGTGTTTGACAATGACACATCGCCCCAGAAAAATCCAACGTTATGGAGTCGAACGAGAAGAAGCGCAAGTGAGTCCACGAGCCGTTGAGCCGTTTCGGGACGTAATGTCGTCGAATATAAGGCACGGAAGGGCATAGAAAATTTCAGGTGTCTGGTTACAAGAGCCGAGGGGAGTGGGTTGCCCTGCACGTCTGTACGACCCTGAATCACTGCTACAGGTTCTACGCAGGGAACATCAATCTTTTGCAGGTTTCGGAGCATGTCATATTCGCCCTGCGCCATCTCATCTGTCGTCTCTTTGATGGCTATGACATAGCCATCTAATTGTGCAAAACGAACAATATGGCGAGAGATACCTTTGGGCAGAGCAGTGATGGTGTCATCTGGCCAGTTCTCCAGCGGGATATCCCACGGCAGAGCGAGAAGACCAGGTTCAACAGTAGCTGCCGTGATATTCAGGGAGCCGCTCATATATGTTTCTCTTCTCTAACGTGAGTTGCCCGTGATCAGCTGACTGACCACGGGCAACTTTGCACGAGATGGACGTGTGAATCTTAACGATCCACGGATGAACTAGTGAGTGATTGCTCCGGAGAGACGTTCACCAGATTCAGCATCAAAAACGTGAATGTGCTTCTCGGTGGGGAGAACGAAAATTTCATCACCACGCAGAGGGTGTTCACGACCATCGACACGAACGGTGATGTTGTGCTCAGCGCCTTCGATGATGACATGTCCGTAGAGGTATCCATCAGCACCGAGTTCTTCAACAACATCCACCTTGACCTTGAGGCCCTTGTCCTTGTTGATGGTGAGGTCTTCTGGACGAATACCTACGGTGACAGCTCCAGATGCTTTCTTAGCTACATCTGCATCGACCTTGGCAACAGTGTTACCAAATTCAACCCCGCCAGTGACAAGCTTTGAGGGGAACAAGTTCATCGCAGGGGAGCCAATGAAGCCTGCAACAAACTTGTTTGCTGGACGTTCGTAAAGATCACGAGGAGAACCGACCTGCTGAAGTAGTCCGTCCTTAAGTACAGCAATCCTGTCACCCATGGTGAGAGCCTCGACCTGGTCGTGGGTTACGTACACGGTGGTAACACCAAGGCGTCGCTGTAAGGAAGAAATCTGTGTGCGGGTCTGTACGCGAAGTTTGGCGTCCAAGTTAGACAGTGGCTCATCCATCAGGAATACCTGAGGCTTGCGCACAATGGCACGCCCCATTGCTACACGCTGACGTTGTCCACCTGAAAGTGCCTTGGGCTTGCGGTCGAGGTACTGTTCAAGGTCGAGAAGCTTGGCAGCTTCAAGAACACGCTCGGCGCGTTCTTCCTTCTTAATACCTGCGATCTTCAGGGCGAAACCCATGTTTTCCGCCACCGTCATGTGAGGGTAGAGAGCGTAGTTCTGGAACACCATGGCAATGTCGCGGTCTTTGGGCGGAACGTCAGTGACGTCACGGTCGCCAATAAGAATGCGACCGCCGTTGACTTCTTCAAGACCAGCAAGCATGCGCAAGGTAGTTGACTTACCGCAACCCGAAGGTCCGACAAGTACGAGGAATTCGCCGTCTTCAACCTTGAGATTGATTTTGTCTACTGCGGGCTTTGTGGTGCCGGGGTAGAGGCGAGTGGCGTTATCAAATGTAACTGTAGCCATGACTATTAATGCTCCTTCACCGGCAGGTACGTGCCGGACGATCCTTTGTGAATGGAATGCGATAACCGTTTGTGGACATCACCACTACATAGTCTGTCATATGAAGACAATCGGGAATAGAAATGATGACTCTGCACTTATCCTGAGTTGTATTGGGAATCGCATGAGAAATGGGCTCACAGTGGTACACAAAGTTCAATTTGGCTTAGACACCTTTGGAGATGTCACCGTTGACCTTGATGGAAATCCCGTTTCCCAGGCGCAGGTGCTCCGTAATGTTGCAGCTGAGGCAGTTCTGGCTGATCAAGTTGGCCTCGATTTTTTTGGAATCGGAGAACATCATCGTGATGATTTCGCCGTTTCCTCGCCTGAGGTTTTACTGGGCGCTATTGCAGCTCAAACCACCAACATCCGCCTAGGTTCTGCGGTAACGGTCCTAAGCTCGGATGATCCTATTCGTGTATTCCAGAAATTTGCCACTCTTGACGCAGTTTCTAACGGACGCGCTGAAGTGATTGTGGGGAGAGGTTCGTTCACTGAATCATTTCCTTTATTTGGTTTTGATCTGCAGGATTACGAAAAGCTTTTTGAAGAGAAACTCGATCTCTTTGCTCATCTTCTTCCCGGCGGCCCCATTTCGTGGCAGGGGACGATTAGACCTGCATTAGTTGAACAAGAAGTATTTCCCCGTGTCGATGGTGGAAAACTCAAGACATGGATTGGCGTGGGTGGCAGCCCACAATCTGTTGTCAGGGCTGCTCAGTATGGCTTGCCATTGATGCTCGCCATTATTGGGGGAGATCCGCTTCGCTTTCGGCCTTATGTCGATCTTTACCATCAGGCATTAGCCCAATTAGAGCTTGAACCCCTCCCCATTGGACAGCATTCACCTGGCTTCATCGCACAAACTGATGATCAAGCTAAAGACTTGATGTTTCCTCACTATCAAGTAATGCACGAGCGAATTGGTCGCACCAGAGGTTGGCCCCCGTTGACGCGAGAACAGTTTGAACACGAGGCTGGACCAGAAGGAGCATTATTCGCGGGTTCTCCTGAAACTGTTGCCCTGAAATTAGCACGAAGTATTCATGGCTTAGGTATTTCGCGTTTTGATCTGAAATACAGCTTGGGGACACTTCCTCATGAGCACTTGATGAGTAGCATTCGACTTTATGGTGAGGTCGTAGTTCCGAGGGTGCGAATGCTTCTTTCTGAGATGACCGCTTAGTTCACTTCCGTAACACAGCGTAAAGATACCCCCTGGGGTATATGATGAGGACATGTCCCAAGTGCTTAAAGTTGTTGTTGTTGGTGGTGTTGCTGGCGGAATGTCTGCCGCAACTCGCCTCCGTCGTTT
>JBEGUL010000023.1:0-6663 GCA_041178865.1 Actinomycetota bacterium
GTGAACGAAGTTCCTGCCAAGGGACGTGACACCATGGGTGTTGTGTTCGCTAGGTTCGAAGAGAGCGACAAGATTCTTGCCGTCGCACGCAATTCAGAGCGTAATCTTGAGTCTGCAGAAGAGCAGAACGAAGAAGTAGAAGCAACCAGCGGAGACGCTGTAGTGGAAGAGGCACCGAATGAGTAACGCATTCGCACAGAAGCTGAAAGATAAGCTTCCCAAGAGCGAGCCCAAGGCCCCTAAGGGACCAGAAGCAAAGCAGGTTCGCCTGAAGCTCGTCTACATCGACTTCATGTCTGCGATCAAGATGTCATTCCTTCTTGGACTGGCACAGTTCATCGTGGTCGTCCTCGGCACCTTCCTCCTCTACTTAGTCTTCGTTCAGACCGGTATCTTCGAGACCGCGAACAGCGTTGCTGGTGAAGTTTTGGGAAGCAACTCCTTCGACATCAACAGCATTGCCTCGATCGGTAAGACTGTCGGAGCGGCAGCTGCTGTGGGCGTTGTCAACTTGATTGTTATCACCGTGATGGGTGCAGTTTGTGCAGTTCTTTACAACGCAGCAGCCAAGATTACGGGTGGTTTGTCTGTTGGTTTCACTAACCAGCAGTAAACAAAAATAGGCTCGATTTAGAGATTCGCCGGGATTCCGGTAGTCTCGAATCTGCCTAAGCGGGGCTATAGCTCAGGTGGTTAGAGCGCTTCACTGATAATGAAGAGGTCCCAGGTTCAAGTCCTGGTAGCCCCACGCAATTGCTCTTTATAAATTCATGTAAAGTAGTAAAAGCAATCGGGGCCTTAGCTCAATTGGTAGAGCGCCTGCTTTGCAAGCAGGAGGTCAGGAGTTCGATTCTCCTAGGCTCCACAACAAGAAACACCCTCCAGAAATGGAGGGTGTTTTGTTTTACCTCAGCGAACTTTGTATGCTCAGGCTGTGATTCACTACGTCTTCTCATATGGGACCCTGAGACAATCCAATGTCCAAAATGCTCTGTACGGACGTGAAATTCCGACAGTAGAAGACAGGCTTCCTGGATACCAACTTCACTGGTTAACAATCACTGATCCAGAGGTTATCCGCACAAGTGGGAGTGATCGCCACCCCATACTTCAGCGGGGTAAAGCTGAAGATTCTGTCTCTGGTGCTCGCCTAGAACTCAATGAGATTGAGCTTCAGCAAACGGATGAATATGAAGTTGACGATTACGAGCGACGCGAAGTAGTTCTCTCGTCGGGAATCACCGCTTGGGCGTATCTCGAGAAAGAGTAGCCACTACTTCTTGGGTCGAAGAGATCTATAGTCCCAGATGATCTCAGTGCTCAAGCGCAGGTAACGACGAAGGTCTTCCACGTTGATTGCTGCAACATCTGTGTAGGTGATTCCGGCAGCACGGTGTTTTCCTATTCCGAGGAGCCCGGGCTCAGAAAAGTCTTTTCCACTCCAGAACAACACCTTCACGCCGTGCTTGTGGTCTTGGTATCCCGCAACAGGGATGTCGTCGAGAAAGAAGACCGGTGCTCCGTGCCACACCTTGAAGGTGGCTGTGGGGAGTGCCTGCTTGAACTCTTCAAAAAGAAAGTCAATAACAGGACGGTTGGCAGCATCCGCTGCCTCGTTGTATTTCACAACATCATTCATACGTTCAGACTACGCTGGCCACATGAGCTCTCGAGATATGCGCGACAAGAAAGGCAACCTGCGCCGCAAACTCCTGGAGATGCCTGCTGACGTGAAGTTAGCTCTCGAACAGACAGGTCTTCGAGCCGATTACGACCACCGGCCTGCATATCAACGTAATGATTACCTTGCCTGGATCACTAGAGCAGTTCGGCAAGAGATACGCCAGAAGCGGCTGAACCAAATGCTCGATGAGCTGAAAAAAGGCGGCGTTTATATGCGGATGGACCACCCTGCCTCAAAGAAATAGCTTGTGTATATAGGGTCAGCTTTCAGGTTGAGAAAAGTAAGCTAGTCCAGGGGACAAACCGAGAAGAGAGAAGTCAGGATTATGATTTCGCGCAAAAAGCTTGCTTCTGCCGTTGCAGTGAGTGTGGCAACTGCCGCACTTCTTTTCCCTGCTGGTGCAGCACAGGCAGCACCAGACCCTGCCTTGTGGTGCTGGACTATGCAAAGTGGCAACATCAAGGGAACCTTTTTAATGAGCCCCAATACTCCCGGTGACGGCACTGCTCCCGCAGCGACCTACACAATCACCGGTTTCTCTGTTTATGAAACAAATAACCAGAATGTTCCTCTGGGATCTATGGCAACGGGGGAATACTCACAAGGCCCCATGACTCCTTACCAAATTGTGTGGAGTGGATCGGCTGTGACAACTTGGCAGCGAAACAACAACGGAAACTTGTTGACCAACGGAATCTTGGTGTCTCGACCCAGCATCACCGGATACGAGCTTCACTTTGGCACTAACTTTCAACAAGCTAACGACCCAAACACCACTTATTTCACTGGTAACGTGACGCCAACTTTGTCGCCTGCTCCGTCAACGGGACTGTGCGCAGGACAAGTTGCACCAACCCCTAGCCCCTCGCCAAGCCCTAGCTCATCAAGTTCCACATCACAGCAGACTTTGGCAAACACGGGCACACAATTCCCGCTCTTTGCTGGGATTGCGGCACTTATGGCTGGCGCTGCCATGCTTGTTCTGCGTCGCCACAGCAACTAACGCTTTAGTACCAGTAGTCCTTGCGCAGGCGAGAGTACAGACCCAAGAACTTTGTCTCAAATTTGTTCCAGAGCTTCGCCTTGAAATTCAGCGGATACTCAAAAGCAGGCATGTAGGTGTCAACGGTTGAGTTGAAACCTGTCTTGAAGTGCCAGAGGCCTTCCATGGCACCCGCAGTGATGTTCTCAGGGTCTGGAACATTACCCAGATCATACGCTTCAAAGCCCTCTGCTTTGAGGTCACGCATGATGTTCCACTGCATCAGGTGAGGAGCAGGCAGGCGCTTTTGCGTGCGAATGGAGCCACCGTCTTTGTACCAGGCCTTTTTGCCGAAGGTGAAGACCACTGCGGCAGCAATCAGAGTGCCTTCGTGGTGAGCTTGGTAAAGGTAAGCCTGTCCAGCAGCATCGAAAGTGCCCCAGGCCTTGCGCAGATAATCTTCTGAACGGAAGAAGGCACCTGAGCGATCCTTGGTTCCACCTACGAGTTCAAGAAGCTGAACAATGTTCTCTTCTGAGAACGGAACACGGTTCACTTCGATGTCTGCCTTCATCGCAAAGCGAAGGTGATTTCTGGCCTTAGGGCCAAAGTTGGCAAACATGGTGTCTTCATCAGGGGTCAGATCGACAGTGACGGACCATTGATACTGCGAGGGGTAGGCCTCGACCCAGCCATTGTTCTTGTATGCCGCAATGAGTTCTGGGTCACTCTGCTGGTAGGTCTCGATTTTGTAAGCAAGATTCATTCCCGCGCGCAACTTCTTGGCGTGCTCGGTGAGGGTTCTTACCTTGTCGGCAGTCATGCCAGAGACACGTGGAGCATGAATGAGATTGCCCAAACCAAATGCTGGTCGAGTGAACTCTTGAACAGCAAGCACTTCTACTCCAGAGGAATCTGTGAGGTGCTGACCGGAAGGTTCCCAACCGGATCCGGTCTTGAACTGTGCCCATGCCAGCGACTGCATGAAGTGAGGGTGGTGTTGCGTGCGCAACACGGCGTCATTCCATGATTCAGGTGTTGCAGAGCCGGCCATGGCTCCAGTATCCCGCAGGTCAGCCCTCCTGCTGAGGTGACTCCCCGGCATCAAGACCATCAAGGAAGCGGTTACCCCCTGCGCAAATGGCTAGCGCAGTTTCTAGGAGGGTTTCAATGTCCTCAGATTCCAGCATGGTGTGCTGTTCGTTGGGAGGAACGGGGAGCATGGCGGCTAGTTGCCAGATTGCAGCTACGGGTTCTTCAGAAATTTCGGTGTCAGGCTCCCACATCATCTCGCCATACTTGCTGGCACGAGATAACAGGCCGCGAACCTCAAGCTCGAGACTCATTCGCTGAGAGTCAAACTTGTCATCCCAGACCAAATCGGGAAGATAGGCAACCTCTGCTATCGGATAGGGGTCAGGCTCGAGCCATTTCGTAATGACATAACGACGTGTTCCCGTACCCGTGATCCCGAGATTGTCATCAGTCATACCAAAGTCTTCGACTTTGGCCACCGTGCCAATGGTGAGACGTTCAGGCTGTTCACCAGCAGCAACTCGTTGCGGATGCAAGGGAACACCAAATACAGGGTTCTCAGAACCGACGAGATCGCCCATCAGCTTGAGATAGCGAGGTTCAAAGACCCTTAATGCCAAAGGCATAAAAGGCATCAAGACTGACCCCACCGGAAATTGGGGCAGAACTAAAGCCATGAGGGCTTATTCGTCTTCAGAGACCCAGAGTTCGTCGTCTGCGCGGAATGTCTGCCAGACAACGTAACCAATACCCAGAAGTGCAGCGATACCAATTCCAGCTGCAACGTACTTTCCAGCGCTCGCGGTAGCGGCAGGGGCAACAACCTTCTTGCCAGCGGCAAGCTTGGCAACCTGCTTGGTGACTTCCTTCACACGCTTGTCACGGGCAGCGTCAATCACGGAAAGAGTCGAACCAATCACAGAGGCAACCGACGGAAGCACATCTTCCATGAGCTTGTCGCGAGTGGACTGTGCAGCTGCACGGGTTCCTCTCGCAACGCGAGGGAAAACTTCTTCACTGGTGACGCGACCTAGTTCACGACTTGCCTCGCGAACGACAGCGCCAGCGTGGGAAAGGACCTGTTGCTGTTCACGCAATAGTTCTTCTGCGTGTGCTTTGAGCGCTTCTGCTTCTGTCATCTTTTTGCGAGCCATAGTTCCATCTTGCCACTGTTGTCTGTGAATGCCACCAGAGGGGTTCCCCGGTGAGCGAACGTAAGCTAGAAGTTGCTCGCCCATATGAAAAGATTGACCCATGTCTATTCACACTGCAGTCGCCACGATGAACACCACTCTTGGCCCCATCAAGATTAACCTCTACGGAAACCACGCTCCTAAGACCGTGAAGAACTTCGTAGGTCTGGCCACCGGAGATATCGAGTGGACCGACCCCAAGACCGGCGCGAAGCGCAATGACCCTCTTTACAACGGCGTTGTCTTTCACCGCATCATTCCCGACTTCATGATCCAGGGCGGCGACCCCCTCGGAACCGGTACCGGCGGTCCCGGCTACCAGTTCGATGACGAGATCAACTCTGAATTGAACTTCACTCAGCCTTACATCCTCGCGATGGCTAATGCGGGTACCTATGGTGGCAAGGGAACCAACGGTTCTCAGTTTTTCATCACTACTGCACCCACCACCTGGTTGCAGGGCAAGCACACCATTTTTGGTGCTGTTGAAGATGAAGCAAGCCGCGCAATTGTTGACCAGCTGGGTGCCGTCTCGACCGATGGTCGCGACCGTCCCCTCGACGACGTGGTGATTGAATCCATCACCATCGAACAGGTCTAACTCTTCGTGAGCAATGAAACAGGCTTTGGGGCTACCGCTGAGGTAGCCCCTTCCTGTTATCGCCACCCAGGCACGGCAACGTATATCCGGTGCCAGCGCTGCGATCGCTATGTGTGCCCCCAGTGCCGAACTCAGGCACCAGTCGGCGTTATTTGCCCTGAGTGTTTAGCTCAAGCACAGGCCCAAGCACCACGTGTGGGCCGTCAAGCCTTGGGTGGTAGGGGAAACCAGACCCCCGTAGTCACCTATTCCTTGATTGCCATCACGGCTTTCTTCTATGTGATTCAGTGGATTCCCGGTTTGGATGCCACGAGCTACCTGGCGTATTCGCCTTTGTATACCTATGGAGAATACGGTGCACTGGGTGCACCCTATGAGCCATGGCGCATGTTGACATCTGTTTTTACGCATTCAACAGGCTTTGTTTTCCACATCCTGCTGAATATGTATACGTTGTGGATTTTTGGGCAAATGCTCGAACGAATGCTGGGCAAATCCCGATTCCTCACCCTGTATTTAGCTTCAGGCCTTGCCGGATCTCTGGGAGTCATGTTCTGGGCGTCACATGACACTTTTGTTGTGGGTGCTTCCGGAGCCATCTTTGGTTTGATGGGTGCCTACTTAGTGATTCAGCGCAAGCTGGGTGGCGAAACAACCCAGTTATTAGTGCTTGTGGGCATTAACTTGGTTATTGGATTCTTGCCTGGCATGAGTGTCTCGTGGCAGGCACACCTTGGTGGTTTGTTGGGCGGAGCACTGCTCGGTTTTATCTTCGTGCAGACGCGTCAGTTTGCACAAAAGAAACTTCAGCTGGCTTTAGTGAGTCTCACCGTGTTCGCTTTTGTGGCGTTAGCCCTCTCGCATGCCCCTATGTTTGTGCAGGGTTAACAACGAGAGTTATCCACATGGTTGTCCACATGGGGAGAATTACACGCGTGTAATTTAAGTTAGCGCCACCGTGTGGTCATCAGGAAGCCAATGAAGGCGATACCAAATCCGACCAGGATGTTCCAGGAACCAAGCGCCAGAATGGGCAGCGTTCCTTGGCTGATGTAGAACACAATGATCCAGACCAAGCCGATGAGCATGAAGCCAAACATGACGGGCTTGAACCATGCAGGGTTCGGGGCATCGGCGCCGGAAGCCTTGGGGGTGCGAGGAGCCTGAG
>JBEGUL010000024.1:0-11075 GCA_041178865.1 Actinomycetota bacterium
GTAAGACGCGAGGAGAGTGTGCCGAAGGTTGCCATAACCCCTCTAGCCTAGCCAACGAGCTGGGCTGCGAAGGCGTGTGGCGTAAAGCCAATCAAGTCGTTGATGCCTTCACCATTACCCACGAGCTTCACCGGAATACCCGTGCGCTCCTGAACAGCTAGAACAAACCCGCCCTTGGCAGAACCGTCGAGCTTGGTGAGAACCAAACCGGTGACACCGGCGTGCTCGAGGAAAGCTTCAGCTTGAGAGAGTCCGTTTTGACCGGTGGTGGCATCGAGAACCAGCAACACTTCAGATATAGGGGCCTGCTTCTCAATCACACGGCGGATCTTGGAAAGCTCATCCATCAGACCACTCTTGGTCTGTAGACGTCCTGCAGTGTCAATAATGACAATCTCAGTGCCCTTATTGATGGCCCATTCAATAGTTTGATATGCCACCGCAGAGGGATCCTGGCCTTCCATCTGGGGGCGCACCACGTCTACGCCAGCACGTTCTGCCCAGGTAGCAAGCTGGTCAACTGCCGCAGCACGGAACGTGTCTGCGGCGCCCACAACAACGCTCTTTCCAGCGTTAGAGATGTATTTGGCAACCTTGCCGATGGTGGTGGTCTTACCCACACCATTGACACCCACAACCAAAATCACAGCAGGACGCTCACTGAGCTTGAGGGTGGTGTCGAACTTATTCAGGCGATCTTCAATGGCTTCACGCAAGAGACGAACAAAATCATCAGGATCGCTGGTGCCAAACTTCGCCACTTTGGTCCGCATAACCTCAATGAGTTCATCGGTGATATCTGGACCAAAGTCAGCAGAGAGGAGTGTTTCTTCGAGTTCTTCCCACGTGTTCTCATCGATGGTGACCCGACGAGAAGCCTTGGCAGCAGGCTTCGCTTTCTCGACCTTCGGAGGAGCAGTTACCTTTGTTGGCTCTGGCTCCAGCCCCGATGCTGCAACAACTTCTGCAACCGGCTCAGGAACTACCTCAGGAATAACTTCTGCGACGGGCTCAGACACAGTCGCTTCTTCAGGTGCAGGCTGAGCCTCAACAATTGGCTCAGATACTTTTTCAAGCTTGGGCTTCTTTTCAGCTGTGGGCTTTTCAGCAACAGGAGCAGGAGCAGGAACAATAACTTCTTGGCGCTCTACTTCCTCGTTGCGTGGAAGAGATGGAACATCATCGAAGATGTCCTCTGTTGGCTCATCAGACTCTGTTCCGCGCGCAAACAGCCCTTTGAGCTTGGCGCCTAGCGACCAGCGTGATTTTTCAGCCATGGATACAGCGTATTAGGCGCCTTGCAGATACTTCGCCACCACGTGGGGAACGTAGGGACGAACATCTCCACCAAGTGAGGCAACCTGACGAACCAGTGAACTCGAAACATACGAGTGACCTGGCTCAGGCATCAGGAAGATGGTCTCCATGCCTGCAAGATTTCGATTCACCATGGCCATAGGAGTTTCATAGGCAATATCCAGCTGGGTGCGGATTCCCTTGATCAAGACCGTTGCTCCCACATCAGAGCAGTAATCCACGAGAAGACCCATGCTCCAGGAAGCAACAACAACGTTCTCGCTGAGGCCTGCTTCTTCGATTGCTTCTTCAATCAACGTGACACGTTGTGCTATCGGCAAAAGCGCATGCTTATCGGGGTTGTGCACCACAACGACATGAACCTCATCAAAGAGCTTTGTTGCTCGAGCAATGACATCCATGTGACCGAGGGTGATCGGGTCAAAAGAACCAGGGACTACGGCGATCCTGCGCATGACTCCACCCTACGCATCAAAAGTGGGTGTGTGCAGGCAACTTGCTAGTTTTTGTCCAAGAAATCGCGTTCACTTTCACTGAGTCGACGCGAAATAGCTCCGGCAAGGACAGGATGAGCAGCGAAGCCTGGATCCTCAGCCAATATCTCGGCTGCCGCATCTCGGGCATCCATAATGACATCGCCGTCACGTGCAGCTCGAAGAAGCCGCAGCGAAGAGCGACCTCCAGACTGACTGGTGCCCAGGACATTTCCTTCGCTGCGCAGTTCGAGGTCGATTCGTGCCAATTCAAAACCATCTGTAGTGCTGGCTACCGCCTCTACACGCTCATAGGCAATGGTGCCGGGCTGGGCGTGGGTGACAAACAGTGCCAGGCCCGGCACTCCCCCTCGACCCACACGACCACGAAGCTGATGCAGTTGGGAAACACCAAAGCGATCAGCATCCATCACAACCATGGTCGAGGCGTTAGGGACATCTACGCCGACCTCAATCACCGTGGTGGCAACGATGACATCAAGATCACCTGCCGAAAAAGCCTGCATGACAGCATCTTTGTCTTCACTGCTCATCCGACCGTGAAGTTCCGCAACGCGGCGCTTGCCGAGGAGGGGATGTTCTCGGACGAGAGCAGCTATGGATTCAACAGATGCCTTTTCTGGTTTGACCTCTTCAGAGTCACTTTCCTGGTCTTCATCCAGGAAAGTATCCAGGTCATCTTCTGGAGCCCCGGCTGCATCAATGGCAGGACAGACCACAAAAGCTTGACGTCCTGCAACCAGTTCCTCTTCAACCCTTTCCCACACCCGCGAAATCCAGGTGGGGTGTTCGGCGAGCGCAACTGCATGACTGGTAATTCCAGCACGTCCTGCGGGAAGGCCGGCGATCACAGACACATCCAAGTCACCGAACACGGTCATAGCAACCGTGCGGGGAATGGGCGTTGCGGTGAGGACGAGGATGTGAGGGGTGAGTTCCGTCTTCACACGCAGCGCCTGTCGCTGCTCAACACCAAAGCGGTGTTGCTCATCGACAACAACGAGACCTAAGTCAAAGAACTCGACCTTGTCACTGAGGAGGGCGTGCGTGCCAATGACTATGCGTGCTTGTCCCGAGACTGTCCGCAGCAGTGCTTGGCGCTTAGCTGCCGCAGGGAGCTGTCCCGTGATCAGGGTAGGCATCAGCGCAGCTGAGAGATCAGGACCCAGCATGTTGGTAATTGAACGCAGGTGCTGTGCAGCAAGAACTTCTGTGGGCGCAAGCAAAGCTGCCTGGCCGCCACTGTCAGCCACCTGCAGCATTGCTCGCAGCGCCACCAACGTCTTTCCTGAGCCCACTTCTCCTTGAACAAGCCTGTTCATGGGGTGGGTGGAGTGCAGATCTTCTGCTATCTCAGCCCCTGTCGTGAGCTGATCTTCAGTCAGGGTGAAAGGCAGCCGGGCATCGAGTTGTTCGAGATAGCCACCGGACTTTGCTGGTCGTGGGGTCGCCGCTTGAGCTTTCGCCTTAGCTCGCTGGTCCAATAATGTGGCCTGTAACACAAAGGCCTCTTGAAAACGCAGGGTGTCCCTGGCCTTCTGCCAGTCTGCGTCGGTCTCAGGCTGGTGAATCTTGAGAATGGCCTCGGTCAGACTAAGTAGCTTGCGTTCTGCACGCACTTCAGACGGGACAGGATCGGGCAATGTGTCAGAAGAAGTCAGCGGTGCAAGAACAATCTGCATCACCTTGGCGATCTGCCAACTGGCGAGTGTGCTGGTGGCGGGATAAATCGGGATAGGTTGCAGTGCCCACTTTGCTGCATCGGCATCAGCAGTGTCACGCTCATCTTCGCCATCGAAGAGTTCGTAGTCGGGATGAGCTAGTTGCAGTGCACCACGATAAGCGCCGACCTTGCCGGCAAAGATTCCTCTTACTCCGGCTTTGAGATCTTTTGCTCGCCATGCCTGATTGAAGAAGGTCAGTGTCATGATGCCGCCCGAGCGACCATCCGTGATTCTGACTTCAAGAATCGACCCCTTGCGAGCGCGCATTGGGCGCTCTCTGACATCGAGAACTTCCGCCACAATCGTGACGTTCTCATTCAAGGGAACATCAGTGATGGCAGTGAGCTCGCCCCTTTGGGCATAACGACGGGGGTAATGAGCCAGCAGATCGCCTACCGTGCGAATGCCGAAAGCTTTCTTGAGAGCTCCTGCTGTTTTGCTGCCCACCACTGGCTCGAGAGCTGCATCAAGCAGGGCATCAGAGCTGGACATAACCCCAGTTTATGGTCGGGCTCGGACTAGGCAGGCGAGATCCAGTGGATAGTCGTTTCCCCGTAAGCCTTGGACTTATCCAGTTCTAGACCAGCCGGAAGCTCTGGCTTTCCCGTTCGCGTGCTGCGCTCCAACACGATTTCGGCATCTGCACTCAGATGAGGAACCAGCAACTCGAGAGCATGAGCCACCTCTGATTCGCTGAGCTCGTAGGGCGGATCAATGAATACGATGTCGAAGAGTTCAGATTGCGGATTGCCGAGATAAGCGGCAACCGAGGCAATAACTACTCTCGTCGCAAGGTCGTCACGTTTGCCTGCTTTACGAATGAGGTCAGCATTTGTTTTGAGCAGAACACCAGCCTGGGGGTTCTTCTCCACCATGGTGACACTGTGAGCACCTCGGCTCAGCGCCTCCAGGGCTAATGCTCCCGATCCTGCAAAGAGGTCCAATACCCGTGCTCCCTCAATAACATCTCGCGCTTCCAACGCCGAGAAGATTGCTTCGCGCACCCGGTCACTGGTGGGTCGAGTGCCACTCTTGGGCACCTTCAGCTCACGTGAGCCAGCAAAGCCAGCAATGATGCGGGTCACGAGAGTTCCCCATTCCAGCCGGTATAGGGATTCCAGCCGTTCTCTGGCATGGCACCCTCCCCCATGTTCACGTGTGGTTCCTCGTCCTCTGCACAGGCCTTCACGTGACCTAGAGCACTAAATCCAGGTGGAAGTGGGATGGCTGAAGGGAAAGTCATCAGCAGAGCATGATCTTCCCCGCCATAGAGAATGGCTTGACGCGCGCGTGATGCGTCCACGCCCACCTCGATGGCAATGTGGGCGGCCAAATCATCCAGCGCACTCTCATCCAGCACAATCACCACACCACTGGCCTGAGCAATACGTCCCGCATCCATCATGAGCGAGTCAGAAATATCCATGGCAGCAGTGGCGCCACCTAAAGCTCCGGCTACTCCCTGAGAAATGGGCGGCCAGGGTGCGAGCTGTGCAGAAAGGAGTAAGGGGTTCGTCGTGTGCTTTTGTCCGGCAAACAACGCAGCAAGACCGAGTCCAGCAAGACCCAGACGCCCAGTGACTGCTACAACATCACCTGGCTTGGCTCCGGAGCGCAATAGGGGTTGACGCCCTTCGAGATCACCAAAGGCTGTCACGCTCAAGGTCAGAGTGTTTGAAACCGAAAGATCTCCACCCACCACGCCACAACCAGGAGCCAGTTCGAGGCAGGCGTCATGTAAACCATCTGCAATTTCTTCCAAGAAAGAAACCAAGGTGTCTTGGGGAGCAGAGATGGAGACCACCATGCCTGTGGGCTTAGCCCCCATGGCGGCAACATCAGAAAGGTTGGTTGCCGCAGCTTTAACCCCGAGTTGGTGAGGAGTAGACCACTCCAAGCGAAAGTCTGGGCCGTGCACCATCATGTCGGTGGTGACCACAAAACGACCATCAGGAGCGGTCACCACAGCGCAGTCATCCCCGGGACCCACAATTGTGTAATCCGACTGTGGCAGACGAGGAAAGATGCGAGCGAGGATGGCAGACTCGGGCACATCACCCAAGGTCGCGTTCACAGGAATTTCACTCACCCTCTCACGGTAGCCTGAAGAGGATGAATATTCGCACTCGAGCACTCGCCTTCGGCACACTTTCTGCTGTGTTGGGTCTCTCTCTGGTTGGCTGCGCAGGTCAAGTACCAATGACGGCAGCAGCAGATGCCAACAATCCTGAGTGCGCAAATGTGATCGTGCGTCTTCAAGACACGGTCGCAGAACTTCCCAAGCGGGAAACAAATGCTCAATCCACCGGTGCGTGGGGAACGCCTGCCTCGATTCTTCTGACCTGCGGAGTTGACGTTCCTGGACCCACGACACTCCCCTGTGTTTCCGTCAATGACGTTGACTGGATTGAGGACGATTCACAAGCTCCGCTGTATCGCTACACAACTTATGGCCGGACACCAGCAGTCGAGGTAGTGATTGATTCGGATGCCGTCAGCGGGACCACAACGTTGGTTGACCTGGGAGTCGCAGTCAGTGTGCTCCCCGTGACGGCAAAGTGCACAGACCTCGCTGACGTCTTCAGCGCAAACTAAGACTTAGTCTTCAGCGTGGTGAGCTAGTGCCACCTGGATGAGTTCATCGATCAACTCGGGATAGCTCACACCTGTTTCCTGCCAGCATCTGGGGAACATCGAGATGGGCGTGAAGCCAGGCATGGTGTTGATTTCATTGAGAACAAAGCCATCTTCGGTGAGGAAGAAGTCCACGCGGGCAAGTCCTGCACCATCGATTGCTTCGAAAGCGCGAATGCTGAGACGTTGGAGTTCAGAAAGTTCGTCTGCACTCAGCGAAGCTGGGCAGACCAGGTCAATACCGTCAGCTCCGAGGTATTTTGCTTCAAAGTCATAAAACTCTCGGCCTGAGACAACAATCTCACCTGCAACAGAGGCGCGGGCAGGTTGTCCAGGCATCCCCTGAAGCACAGCACATTCCACTTCGCGGCCGATAATGCCTGCCTCGATCAGGACGTGGTCGTCCTCGAGGAATGCGACATCCATAGCTGCAGCGAACTGTTCCCAGTTCGAGACCTTGCCCACCCCCACACTGGAGCCAGCACGAGCAGGCTTGATAAAGACGGGGAGTGGCATTTGTTCCGCCATGGCACGAATTGCCTGGGGCCGCTTGTGCCAGTCGTAACGCTTGATGGTGCGCCAGGGAGCAACCTCAATGCCTGCAGCTTGCAGCACCGTCTTGGTGAAGTGCTTATCCATACCCAAGCTCGAGGCGAGAACCCCGGAACCAACATAGGGAAGACCAAAAAGTTCCAACATTCCCTGAATGGTGCCATCTTCACCGAAGGGTCCATGCAAAATCGGGAATACAACGTCGACATGTCCGAGAGAGCGATCTGCTCCATCGCCAGAAACCCACAGTTCAGAAGACCCTGCAGTCTCTGGCCAGATAATTCTGGTGCCATTGTCTTCCACCTCGGGCAACTGGCCTGGTCGAAGAACGTAGTCGTCAGGGTTAGCGCTAGCTAAGGTGAATGCACCGTCAGGGGTGATGCCGATGGGCAACACGTCATAACGGTCAGTGTCAATCGCCTGAAGGACTCCCCGGGCTGTCGCGCAGCTGATTGAATGCTCGCTTGAGCGCCCCCCAAACAACACCGCCACCACGAGCTTGGTAGTCATCGAGGCTCCTTTCGCCCTGAGGCTCATCCGTATCGGTTGTGAGGTGAGGTGCAATGTCCTTGGGGTCGAGCGTACCGGCAAGAACCTGGCTGACCTGTTCGACAATAGGCATGTCTACTTCACGAGCGCGTGCAAGAGTGAGCACTGGCGCAACCGAAGCAAGACCTTCAGCGGTCTGCTGCATCTGGTTGGTGACCTCTTTGAGGGTGTATCCCTGCCCCAGAAGGCGGCCGGCCGTGTTGTTACGCGACAGCGGCGATTCACATGTTGCAATCAAGTCACCCAGACCTGCCAGACCCGCAAGTGTCTCGGCCTGTGCGCCGTAGGCCACGGCAAAATCCGTCATTTCTGCAAGTCCACGAGTGATGATTGAGGCCTTGGTGTTGTGGCCATAGCCCACACCATCGACGATGCCCACAGCAACGGCGATGAGGTTCTTGAGAACGCCACCAAATTCCGTACCGGGAACATCAGTGTTGACGAAGCAGCGGAAGTAGCGGTTGGACACCGTCAGTGCGACAGTGCTGGCCGTTTCCAGGCTCTGGCTAGAAATCACGGCAGCGGTGGGCTGTTCCTTAGCAATCTCGAGGGCCAAGTTAGGACCAGAGGCAACGGCAACCATGTCAGGGCTGATGGGAAGCTCTTCTGCAATGACTTCAGTCATGCGAAGGCCAGTCTTCTTCTCCACGCCCTTCATCAGTGAGATCACAATCTGATCTTCACGAAGTAAAGGTGCAAGTTGAACTAAGTTCTCGCGGAGGGTCTGGCTTGGCACACACAGGTAAATCTGCTCGGCGCTTTTCACAGCAGCTGCCATCGAGCTGGTGGCGACCAAGTTCAGAGGGAGTCGAATCCCACGCAGGTAATCGCTATTGCGGTGAGTCTCGTTGATGTCATCTGCGAGTTCTTCACGGCGAGCCCAGAGCATGACGTCGTTGCCACCATCTGCCAAAATCTTGGCAAAAGTGGTGCCCCAGCTACCAGCCCCAAGAACGACAACCTTGCGTGCAGGAGGTGTTACAGGTTTCTTTGTCAAAACCGCCCCGTTTCGCTCTGGTTGTGATCGGCTGGGTTCCAGCGGGTTGCTGGAGCTTTCTCGCCACGCAAGTCTTCCAGCAAAGCGGTGATGGCGTCCATCACCTTGTTGGTTGCAGCGGTCAAAGTCTTATTATCCAAGGGTTTTCCTGCGAACTCGCTGAGGTCAACAGGGTCCCCCACCTTCACATCAATAGTGTGACGAGGGAACACGTTGAGCTTCTTGGAATACCGCGCCATCAAGTTCTGTGTGCCCCAATGTGCAACGGGAACGACAGGAATGCCCAACTCAAGAGCCAAGCGAACAGCACCGCTCTTGCCCCTCATGGGCCAGATATCTGGATCGCGTGTCAGCGACCCCTCGGGATACACAATCAACGCCCGTTCTTTGGTCACGAGTTCTTTTGCGGCCAGCAATGCATCTGAACTGCGAGTGGAACCACCACGTTCAACGGGAATTTGACCAGACTTGCGCAAAATCCATCCCACAATGGGAAGTCTGAGAATGCTGGCCTTAGCCATGAAACGAGGGAGACGCCCTAGGTACCAGGTAGCGACACCGATGACCACGGGGTCAATGTTGGAGTAGTGATTGGGGGTGATGATGACAGCACCGGTTTTAGGCATCTTCTCGCGGTCATGGAAGCGATACTTCACCATGATTGCCGTGAGAGGCAGTGCGATGGCGCCTAACAACCAGAAGATTGAGGGCTTACTGCGTTCACTCACCAGGAGTTACTCGCCCTCAATTACAAAGTCGGCGCCGAGCTGGCGCAGCTTGGTAATGAAGTCGCCATAGCCACGGCTAATAATGCCCACGTTGCTCACGCGAGAGGTACCCTTGGCTGTCAATGCTGCGATGAGGTGGCTGAAACCACCACGAAGATCGGGAACTTCAATGTCAGCACCATGAAGTTCGGTGGGACCAGAAATTACAGCAGAGTGCAGGAAGTTACGCTGACCAAAACGGCACGGGTGACCACCGAGGCACTCGCTGTGAAGCTGAATGTTGGCGCCCATCTTGATGAGTGCATCGACAAAGCCGAAACGCTGTTCATAGACCGTCTCATGCACGATCGAGACACCCTGAGCTTTGGTGAGGGCGATAACAAGTGGCTGCTGCCAGTCCGTCATGAAGCCGGGGTGAACATCAGTCTCAATGACAACAGGCTTAAGTTCGCCACCGGGGTGGAAGAAACGAATACCGTCGTCATGGATCTCGAATGCGCCGCCAACCTTGCGGAAAATGTTCAAGAAAGTAAGCATCTCTGCCTGCTGAGCGCCACCGACGAAAATATCTCCGCCGGTTGCCAGTGCGGCAGAAGCCCAGCTTGCAGCTTCGTTACGGTCAAAGAGTGCACGGTGGGTATACCCCTGGAGCGAGTCCACGCCTTCGATACGAATGACGCGGTCGGTATCGACCGAGATAATGGCGCCCATCTTTTGCAAGATATTGATGAGATCCATGATCTCGGGCTCAATAGCTGCGCCAGAAAGTTCCGTCTTTCCCTTTGCGCGCACGGCAGTGAGCAAAACCTGCTCAGTTGCCCCAACGCTGGGGTATGGAAGTGAAATCTTGGTGCCGACCAGGCCTTCAGGGGCAGTCATGCGAATGCCGGTAGGGAGCTTCTCAATGACAGCGCCGAAGTTACCGAGTACTTCTAGGTGGTAGTCAATGGGACGGTCACCAATGCGGCAACCACCGAGGTCGGGGATAAATGCCTCACCCAGACGGTGCAGCAGTGGACCACAGAAAAGAATGGGGATGCGGCTGGATCCTGCGTGAGCATCGATATCCGTCATATGTGCCGACTCAACACCGGCAGGATCAAGCTTCAAAGTGCCGGCAGCCACATCGTGCTGAACCTTGACACCGTGAACTTCAAGAAGGCCCTTCACAACGCGAACATCACTGATGTCGGGAACATCACGGAGTTCGCTTGGGCTTTCACCCAAGAGCGCAGCAACCATTGCCTTAGTAACCAGGTTCTTGGCACCCTTGACTTCAATGCGCCCAGAAAGTGGGTGGCCACCGTTGATCGTGATGGTGTCTCCGGAGAGGCCTACGCGTGCGCCAGCAGCGCGTGCGTCATTTGCAACAGTGTTCATGCATGCCTCACAGGAAGGGTCTTAGGGCGCCAGGACTCACGCTTCGCTTCAAAGTCAGTGATGGCTTGCTCGTTACGCAAGGTTAGCGCGATGTCATCGAGTCCTTCGAGCAAACGCCAGCGAATGTAGTCATCCACTTCGAAGGGAACAACCAAGTCACCCAGGGTTGCTTTCTTTTCAACTAGGTCAACAGTGAGTTCCACACCAGGCTGCGCTTCGAGTGCTGCCCACAGTTTTTCGCAGTCAGCTTCGGAAATAACACCAGTGAGTAGCCCCTGCTTGCCAGAGTTACCTCGGAAAATGTCAGCAAACTTCGGAGCCAATACGGCATCAAAACCATAGTCACGAAGCGCCCAGACGGCGTGCTCACGTGAAGAACCTGTCCCAAAGTCGGGTCCAGCAACAAGAACACGAGCACCGGAGTATTCAGGCTGGTTCAGGATGAACTCAGAATCCTGACGCCAGTTGGCAAACAGGGCGTCATCGAAGCCCGTCTTTGTCACGCGCTTGAGATACACAGCAGGAATGATTTGGTCGGTGTCGACACCGCTGCGACGCAGAGGAACCCCCACACCGGTGACTGAGGTGAACTTCTCCATGACTAGCCTTCCAAATCTGAGGGGCTCGAGAGCGTGCCGCGAATAGCGGTCGCTGCAGCCACCAGTGGGGAAACAAGATGGGTGCGACCACCCTTACCTTG
>JBEGUL010000025.1:0-37440 GCA_041178865.1 Actinomycetota bacterium
GCTGAGGACCGCATTCTGCGAGATGGCCAGCGCACCATTATTTTCAAATAGCTCCGGAATAAAGGGGTGTGCTCGCGCATTGACTCAAGTGAACCTCTTCGAAAGGTTCGGCTAGGAGATACCGATGAGTGAGACCACACAACCCGTGCTGTTTATGAGTCATGGTGCTCCAATGTTGGTAGACGACGCCCGCTGGTCCAGTCAACTCGCTGGCTGGGGCCAGGCTATTGAAAAGCCGAAGCAGATTCTGATGGTCTCAGCGCATTGGGAAGAAGCTCCCGCCACCATCAGCTCCACCCGTGAAGACACGGGGCTGGTCTATGACTTCTATGGCTTCCCCAGTAAGTACTACGACACGAAATACAACACCCCTGTTGCTACAGAGCTAGCAACAGATGTGATGGGTGTGTTGGGTGCAGTAGTTCAACAGGATCAAGGCCGTGGTCTAGACCACGGTGCTTATGTGCCGTTAACTCAGATGTACCCGGAGGCTGATGTTCCTGTTTTACAGCTTTCTTTGCCCAGCCTCAACCCAGTCGAGCTCTTCGAGATGGGTCGCAAACTTGCACCCTTGCGTGACTCTGGAACACTCATTGTGGGCTCGGGATTTACAACTCATAATCTCCGTTGGTTCAACCCCGGTGCGGGTCCTGATGGTGAACCGCCACAGGCATCTGCCGAATTCGATCATTGGGCAGCTGAAGCATTGGCTAACAAAGACATCGATGCCTTGCTCAACTTTTGGGACGAAGCTCCCGCTGCCCACGAAGCACACCCGCGGATTGAACACTGGGCACCTTTGTATGTGGCGTTGGGTGCTGCGTTAGAGACCGGGCTTGATAACAGCGCTGCTATTGAAGGCTTTTGGTATGGGCTTTCGAAGCGCTCGTGGCAATTCTCCTAATTGTTCTACAAAGCGTAGAATTACTTTCATAAGTAATTCATAGGTTCCACATAGGGTTCATCCAGTGTGACCTGCCATCTTTAGTTCATGAGCACCTTGACTCCTATGCCACCTTCGCAGCGCGACCGCCGCCCCAGTGCGCCCACTCAGCGCGCCAAGGCCATCAAGCGCGGCTACAAGGCGCGTCTGCGTCGTGGAGATCTTCTCGAGACCATTGTCTATTTCTCGGTCGCAATCGTTCTGGCGTTGTTCCTTGCAGATGGTGGTGCTACCTACTTCCTCAAGATCAATGACGCCATCACCGGTCTCGGCATTGTGACAGGACTCATTGGTTCAGACCTTTTGCTCATCATGCTTCTTCTGGCAGCACGTATCCCTGTGGTCGACCGCACTTTCGGTCACGACAAGGCGTTGGCACTCCACCGAAAGCTGGGCAAGCCCGTTCTCTATTTGATCCTGGCTCACATGGTGCTGCTCATGATCGGCTATGGCATCAGCCAAGGACTCAACCCTGTTGCCGAAGCCATCGACATGATCTTCAACCAGCAAGACATGTCCATCGCGTTCATCGCGATGGGAATGCTCATCATGGTTGTCGTCACTTCCCTGGTGATTGTGCGCAAGAAACTCTCCTATGAGTTCTGGTATCTCGTGCACCTGCTTTCCTACGGCGCAATCCTGCTCGCACTTCCACACCAGTTCACCCAAGGCTCGATGTTTGCCGAAGGAACCTGGGCTCGCTGGTATTGGATGGCGCTGTATGTTGGCACCCTCGCAGCCATCACCATCTTCAGAGTGATTGTTCCTGTGGCAAGCTCGCTCCGTCACGATCTGCGCGTCAGCGAAGTTGTGATCGAAGCTCCCGGTGTTGTCTCGGTCACCATGCGTGGCCGTGACCTTGATGCTCTGCGCGCTCAGGGAGGTCAGTTCTTCCAATGGCGCTTCTGGACTCCAGGGCTGTTCTGGCAGGCACACCCCTACTCACTCTCAGCACACCCCGACGGGCGCTCGCTCCGCATCACGGTGCGTGACTTGGGCGCAGGTAGTGCCAAGCTGTTGGCACTCAAGTCCGGCACCCGGGTCAGCTTCGAAGGACCCTACGGCCTCTTCACCGAAGAGGCTCGCACGACTCCCAAGGCAGTCTTTGTCGGTGCAGGTATTGGAATCACCCCCATTCGGGCACTACTGGAAGCCTCGAACCTGGCGCCCAATGAAGCAACCGTGATCCTTCGCGGCAGCGACCCTGAGGATGTGTATCTCTGGCAAGAGACCTACGACCTCTGCGTTGAGAAGTCAGCTTCACTGCGGGTGATTGTGGGTCACCGCCCCCGCGGTGTTCACACCTGGCTTTCCTCTGAGGCCTATGGCAATGGTGAATCACTTCTGACTCTTGCTCCCCAGATTAAAGATTCTGATCTCTATATTTGTGGACCCACCCCTTGGACCGAACTCGTCATTCGAGACGCCCAGCGTCTTGGACTTAAAGAACACCAGATTCACGCAGAAAGGTTCGATTTCTAATGCGCGCAGGTAGTGCTTTCCTCGCCGGAGTTGGTTCGGCAGCAATCGTCGCCATTGGTTGGCAGGCTGGCGTGGGGACTCTTGTTTCCTCTCTCCCCCAAAGCCAGGCGGCAGCATCGGGGGCGACCACTGCGGCGAGTTCTTCTTCTGGAGCATCAAGTAGCACAACAGCGGACACCTCAACGCCAGCCGCAACGACAGCCCCTGTTGCATCTGGAATTGCTGACGGCACCTATGACGGCGCCGTCGTAAACACCCGCTATGGACCTCAACAGGTCCAGGTCGTTATTGCCGGCGGCAAGATTTCTGATGTCGTTGTTCTGCAAACACAGACCGCCGACAGGAAGTCTGAGCAGATTAGTTCTCGTGCGAACCCCATTCTTCGTGAAGAGGTCCTCACGTCACAGAGCTCCAAAGTCGCCAACGTTAGTGGTGCCACCTACACCTCACAGTCATACATTCAGTCCCTTCAGTCTGCTCTGGATGCTGCCGGCTTCACAGGCTAAATCTCATGGCTGTGCACTCGTTCGACACCATGGGAACCATGGTCAGCATTCGCATTGCGGATGCTGAAATCAGCGAGCACACTGCTGATGACAGTGTCATTTCTGTACTCAATGAACTTGAACACGAGTTCGCACGACTCAACGAGAAATACAGTCTCTATCGTGACGATTCTGAAATTTCTCAGGTGGCCGCAGGAGCCCTCTCACTTGCAGATGCAAGCGAAGAGATGCGAGAAGAATATGCCCGCGCACTGCACTGGCGTGAAAAGACAGACGGAGCATTTACCCCCCACCGCCCAGATGGAGTGATTGATCTCTCTGGCACCATCAAAGCTGTGGCGATTGACGCAGCATCGAAGATGCTGCACAGCGCCGGCTTTGATAACTTCTCCGTCAACGTCGGAGGCGACCTCACTACCTCTGGCAACCAGGGCTTAGATGAACGGGGCTGGGTCACCGGGATTGTGGATCCAGAAGACCGCGGGACAATGATTGCCGCAGTGAGATTGACTGCAGAATTCCCGGCCATGGCAACCTCCGGTTCTGCCGAGCGCGGCGAACACATCTGGTTGCGTCCAGAAACGACCAAGGACTTTGTTCAAGCCACCGTTATTGCCGAAGACATCATCACTGCAGACGTGTTAGCCACGGCAATTATTTCTGGCGGTCATGCCACGCTCGATCAGATCACTCAGAACTTTGCTGTGGCCGTCATGACCGTTGCCCCCGACGGCTCGCTTCAAGCGAATGCCCATTTTCAGGAACTCATCGCACGATAGGAAAGAGAAAGGGCCCGTCGCTGTCGCGACGAGCCCTTCCCTAGTTCAGTTGAACTTAGATGCTTGCAACATCGAGGGGAATGCCAGGACCAAATGTGGTCGAGACTGCGCCCTTCTGGATGTAGCGACCCTTTGCCGATGAAGGCTTGAGGCGAACAACTTCGTCGAGAGCTGCGGTGATGTTCTCACCGAGCTGCTCAGCGGTGAACGAAGCCTTACCAACGATGAAGTGAACGTTGGAGTGCTTGTCTACCTTGAATTCGATCTTTCCGCCCTTGATGTCGTTAACAGCCTTAGCAACATCGGGGGTAACGGTTCCGGTCTTGGGGTTTGGCATCAGGTTACGAGGACCCAGTACCTTACCGAGACGACCGACCTTACCCATGAGCTCAGGAGTCGATACAGCTGCATCGAAAGCAACGTAGCCGCCGGCTACCTTCTCGATGAGCTCGTCGCCACCAACCTCGTCAGCGCCAGCAGCAAGAGCCGCTTCAGCTGCAGGACCGGTTGCGAACACGATAACGCGTGCAGTCTTACCGGTACCGTGAGGCAACATGACGGTTCCACGAACCATCTGGTCTGCCTTACGAGGGTCAACACCGAGCTTGAGGGCTACCTCAACGGTGCTGTTGAACTTTGCGGAACCGGTTTCCTTAGCAATAGCAACTGCTTCGGTAGCGGTGTAGAACTTGCCTTCTTCGATCTTTGCGGCAGCAGCAAGGTATGCCTTTGACTTCTTAGCCATGATGTATACCCCTTAGCCCTCTACCGTGATGCCCATGGAACGTGCGGTTCCGGCAATGATCAGCTTTGCAGCTTCGATGTCGTTTGCGTTGAGGTCAACCATCTTTGCTTCCGCAATGGTCTGAACCTGTGCCTGAGTGAGCTTGGCAACCTTCACAGTGTGAGGAGTACCAGAACCCTTAGCAACGCCAGCAGCCTTCTTGATCATTTCAGCTGCAGGAGCAGTCTTGAGGATGAAGTCGAATGAACGGTCTTCGTAAACAGTGATCTCAACGGGGATGATGTTTCCGCGCTGTGATTCGGTTGCTGCGTTGTATGCCTTGCAGAAATCCATGATGTTCACACCGTGCTGACCCAGAGCGGGACCAACAGGAGGAGCTGGATTCGCGGCGCCGGCCTGGATCTGAAGCTTAATCAGACCTGTGACCTTCTTTTTCGGTGCCATGTCGTTTTCCTTTTTTTGAATTCGAACTCATCGGGGTTCCGATGAACTCTCCCGTGAAATCAGGCAAGCCTGATTCGCGGTAATCCAGACGACAAGCGTCTGGAAATCTTGTTACTGCTTGGTGACCTGGTCGAAGCTGAGCTCGACGGGGGTCTCACGCTCGAACAGCGAAACCAGCACGGTGAGCTTGCCACTCTCGGGCTTGATTTCGTTGATGGTTCCGGGGAGGCCAGCGAACGAACCTTCCTTGATAACAACGGTCTCGCCGATTTCGAAGTCGATCTCTGCGATAGGAGTACGAGCAACAGCCTGTCCACCCTTGGCCTGAACAGCCTTGGCGGTGGGAACATCCTTGACCTCAACCAATGGCTTCAGCATGTTGAATGCTTCCTGGAAGCGCAGTGGGGTGGGGTTGTGAGCGTTACCTACGAAGCCAGTAACACCGGGGGTGTGACGAACACACGACCAGCTGTCTTCGTTGAGGTCCATGCGCACGAGAACATATCCGGGGATACGAACACGGGTAACCATCTTGCGCTGGCCGTTCTTGATCTCAACAACGTCTTCCATCGGAACTTCGATCTGGAAGATGAAGTCATTGAGCTGCATCGAGGTGCGACGGTTCTCAATGTTGTGCTTAACCTTGCGCTCAAAGCCAGCGTAGGAGTGAATGACGTACCACTTACCTGGCAGGGTGCGAAGCTCAGCTTCGAACGCTGCGTAAGGGTCGTCAGCAACTTCTTCTTCGTCCTCGGAAGCTACGATCGCTGCCTCAGCTTCTTCGATGGTGTCCACGTCAAGAGCGTCTTCAATTACTGCGTCAGCTTCTACGTCCACAACCACAGCTGCGTCAGTCTCGGAGAGTGCATCCAGTGCGGCCTCGAGCAGCTGCTCGTCTTCACGCGTCGATTCAGTCACGTTGTTCCTGTCTTATCTAGAAAATCGTTACTGCTGGTTAGCCAGCAGAGGAGGTCACGGTGGGATCACCGAATACGGCGACGACACCCCAACCGAAGATGTAGTCCATGCCGGAAACGAGAGCCATCATGATGATCACGAATACCAACACAACTAACACGTAGTTGATGAGTTCCTTACGGGTAGGTGTGACGACCTTCTTCAGTTCGCCGATCACCTGTCGAATGAAAAGAGCAATGCGCGAGAAAGGATTGCGCTTTCCAGCACGATCCTTTTTTGCACGAGCGACGATGTCCTCACCGGGTTCGTCGGCTACGTCTTGCGCCATTTCTTTTCCTTTCGATTTGCAGGGCGGACAGGACTCGAACCTGCAACCTGCGGTTTTGGAGACCGCTGCTCTACCAATTGAGCCACCACCCTTTGCTTCGCTCTACATAACTGAATCAAGACTCAGAGACGTCTTCTGAATGAAGGCACGCGAAAGCATGGCATATTGCAACCACTTCGCAATAGCTTAGGTCAGAAAGTGCCTCTCTGTAAAGCTGAGCTCTGCGCTCTATAGTGGTAACCGTGCCTGAATTGAAGCGAATTTCTTCTCGTATTTCCGCCATTGCTGAGTCAGCAACCCTCAAGGTTGATGCCAAGGCCAAAGCTTTGCAAGCTGCCGGTCGCCCGGTGATCAGCTATGCAGCTGGTGAACCCGACTTCCCCACGCCTGCTCACATTGTTGAGGCAGCGTTGGAAGCCGTCAAGGAC
The DNA here is from genome assembly GCA_041178865.1 of Actinomycetota bacterium. Taxonomy (GTDB): domain Bacteria; phylum Actinomycetota; class Actinomycetes; order Actinomycetales; family Microbacteriaceae; genus Aurantimicrobium. Next base: position 6,574 of record JBEGUL010000025.1, read on the forward strand.
CCCAAGAACCACCGCTATACCCCCGCGGCCGGTTTGCCCGAGCTGCGCCAGGCCATTGCGGAGAAAACCAAGCGCGACAGTGGCTGGGCCGTTGACCCCAGCCAGGTCGTTGTCACCAACGGTGGCAAGCAGGCTGTGTACCAAGCTTTTGCAACCCTGGTTGATCCCGGCGACGAAGTTCTCGTTCCCACTCCGTACTGGACCACCTACCCTGAAGCCATCAAGCTTGCTGGTGGCGTGCAGGTAGATGTATTCGCTGGTGCTGACCAGGAATACAAGGTCACCGTGGAGCAGCTGGAAGCTGCTCGCACTGACAAGACCAAGCTCCTGCTCTTCGTTTCTCCCTCAAACCCCACCGGCGCTGTCTACTCTCCCGAAGAGACCAAGGCCATTGGTGAATGGGCTGAGAAGCACGGCCTGTGGATCATTGCAGATGAGATTTACCAGAACCTCACCTATGACGGAGTCAAGGCCGTCTCGATTGTGGATGCCGTTCCTGCGCTGCAGGACCGCACCATCTTGGTCAACGGTGTGGCAAAGACCTATGCCATGACCGGGTGGCGTCTGGGCTGGATGGTCGGCCCTGCCGATGCCATCAAAGCCGCAGCCAACCTGCAGTCACACCTGACCTCGAACGTCTCCAACATTTCACAGCGTGCAGCCCTGGCTGCATTGACCGGCCCTCAGGAACCCGTTGAAGAAATGCGTCTGGCCTTCGACCGTCGTCGCAAGCTCATCATTTCTGAGCTGCGCAAGATCCCTGGCTTCGATGTTCCGATGCCCGAGGGTGCTTTCTATGCCTACTGCGACGTCACTGCATTGCTGAACAAAGAGTGGGATGGCGTCACGCCAACCAACACTTTGGAACTGGCAGATCTAATCTTGGACAAAGCAGAAGTTGCGGCTGTTCCCGGTGAAGCGTTTGGCCCCAGCGGTTACTTGCGCTTTAGCTATGCGCTCGGTGACGGCCCCCTGCTTGAGGGAATCCAGCGCCTGCAAAAGCTCTTCGGCACCAAGTAGGGACCTAAAGTCCCAGTTCTGCCATTCTGGCCTGAATCAGGTCAGTAATCAGGGCAGCATCAACATCCCAATCCACGGGGACTTTGAAGAGTCCCTTAGTGGTTTCGTAGGGTGCCAGACGGTCTGCAAAAGTCGTCATTGCCGCTTCGCTCCAGGGAGCGAGCGAGAGATGGTTCTTTGCCGCAGACATGCCAAAGACATACTTTCCTGCGATCTGAATCTGGGGAGTGTTCCAGGCCAGCTTCACCGAAGAGTCAGGGAAGTTCGTAGCGATCACGTCGAGCACACGACGCAGGGTTGCTGCTTTGGTCTCATCCAAGCTGGCGAAGTACTCGTCCAAGTTCTCGAACTTGGCCACGGTTAAACCTCAACACCAATCAGGTTGGGCTCGGGATACAAAATGATTCCGTAGTGGGACTGCACCATCGCCTGAACATAGGTGGCAAGACCCACAACCTCTGCTGCTGTTGCACCGCCACGGTTAGTAATGGCGAGAGTGTGCTTAGTGGAGATCCCTGCCTTGGAGCCTGGGATGGAATATCCCTTTTTCACTCCAGCATTCTCGATCAACCAGGCAGCTGAAAGCTTGACCAAGTTGGGACCTGCATCAACGGATGCAAGCGGAGGAACTTCAGCTCCCAAGGGAAGAACGCGGTCTTTCTGAATCTTTTTCACTGGGTAGCGAGGAGCATCAGCCGGCAGATGACGGGCAAAGTTCTCAGTCACGATGGGGTTCATAAAAAAAGACCCTGCACTGGTGGTGTCGGGATCCGCAGGATCCAGCACCATACCTTTGCTGGCGCGAAGTTTCAACACGGTCTCTCGCACGTGGGCTAAGGGAACCTGTGCCCCCAATTCCACGCCCAGTGCTGAAGCAAGCTGAGGGAACGCAACAGGGGCAGACAGGTTGTCACCGTAGGAGGCCAGGCTGAGCTCAACGGTGAGCACTACGCCTTCTTTGCCCTGCTTGAACACCGAGTCGCGGTATCCGAGATTGAGTTCAGAAGCAGGGATCCAGGAAATCTCTTGGGTATAGCGGTCAAGGAATTCCACGGCTTTGAGCACAGTAGAAAGTTCCTGGCCGTAGGCACCAATGTTCTGGATGGGTGCAGCACCAGTTGATCCTGGGATACCTGAGAGTGCCTCTATGCCAGCCAAGCCTTGCTCGACGCTCCACGAAACCAGGCTGTCCCAGTTCTCCCCCGCTGCCACGCGAACGCTGCTGTGGTTGGGAGCCTTGGAGATGTCCTGCTGGCGTTCAATCCCAGTGGTGAGCACGTGAATAACGGTTCCATCGAAACCGTCGTCCGCAACGATGGTGTTGGAGCCACCGCCCAGGATTAACCAGGGCTCATTCGAATCCCAGGTGTCCACGGCAGCTTCGATGAATTGCTCACGAGTGGTGACGGTGATCAGTTCGCGCGCCGGACCGCCCACTTGCATGGTGGTCAGCGACGACAGCGGAACAGAAGTCATGCTCTAAGAGAGGTTGACTCGGACCTGGGCTTTGCCCAGGACTGTCTCATCGTTGAACTTGGCGGTCAGGTCAATACGAGCAATCTGGGTCTCGTCCTCGAGAGCACCCACAGTTGCCGTAATGGTGACATCGGCGCCTGTTGCACCGTCAACCAAAACCGGACGAGTGAAGCGGACTTGGTAGTCCACGATGCGGGCAGGATCTCCCACCCAGTTAGACACGGGCTGAACGGCAAGACCCATGGTGAGCATGCCATGAGCAAGAACACCGGGCAGTCCCACGGACTGCGCGATGTCATCACGGTAGTGAATGGGGTTGAAGTCTCCCGAAGCCCCGGCATAACGCACGAGGTTGTCACGGGTGAGGTGGAAGGACTCTTCGGCGACGACGTCGCCCTTAGTCAAAGAGGTGAACTCAATCATGATTAGTCCTCATCTCCTCGAACGACGAGCGTGGAGATGGCGGTGACCACGTGCTTACCGTGGGCATCCACGATGTCGGAGTCAGCAGTGACCATGTTGTGGCCACCCAGGCTCTTCACGCTAGAAACAGTCAGGGTCGCGGTCAGCTCATCACCGGCGACGATGGCGCGGGTGTAGGTGAAGCGCTGCTCGCCGTGAACGACACGAGAGAAGTCAATGCCAGCATCTGGTTCAGCGAGTAGCTGAGCAAGCGTTGCTTCCTGAACAACAACAGGAAAAGTCGTCGGGGCAACCAGGTCAGCATGTCCGGCAGCATGAGCTGCCTCCACGTCAAAGTTGATGGGGTTGGTGGAGAGCACCGCGCGAGAAAACTCGCGGATCTTCTCGCGTCCAACAAGATACGGGGCGGTCGGAGGGAAAACACGACCTTGCAGTTCAGGATTTACAGCCACGGCACAATTCTAGGCGTGGCCTGCCGGTGTTGAGCTTAAACAAAGAACCCCAGACCATCTTTGGTCTGGGGTTCTTCTGCAGCAGTGCTGCGAAGTTACTGAATTACTGGCAGCTGTCGCACTGAAGCAGATCCATAGGATCTACGGGTACTGCGTAGCCACCAACGGTGTCGTTTGATTCGAATTCCATTATTGCCTCCATAAAACTTGCGAATCCCTTGCGGGATTCTGCCGCACCCCTGCGGTGAGTTATCACTATATAACGTGAATGACAGCTGTGTCATTCCACTACATGTAGTGTTTGTGAGTTTTTCTGTAACCAGCTGTGAGTATGCCTTGAGAACCGCATATTTACGCCATTTCCGCGGTGAAAAAACTTTTAATGCTCCGGGGTTTCGGCGTGTCGAGCAAGACCGATAGTGTGGTCTGAGCCTGCTGAAGGGCCCCAGTCGCACGACACTCGTCGTGGCGGGCATTCGGCGGAAGAAACATTGAAGTGGATGTCAGCGACATGACAACGCCCAACGGCAATCACATGCACACCGTCGATCTCGAGACCATGAAGTTGCGTGAGCAAGTATTCGAATACGCTCGCCGCCGCATGAACTACGACCCACCACCCCTGGATGGTCCCAAGACCGTCTCTGAGTTGCGTGCAGAAGTACCTGCCACCGTGACCGAAGACGGTATGGGTGGCATTGAAGCTCTCAGCCTGTTTGAGAATGTTCTGGCTGAAGCCACCATCTCGAACGACCACCCCAACTACCTCTCGTTCATTCCGTGTGCACCCACCGAGGCAGCAACACTGTTTGACCTCATCGTTTCCGCCTCGACCATCTACGGAGGCTCGTGGATGGAGGGTGCTGGTGCGGTCTATGCCGAGAACCAGGTTCTGGAATGGCTAGCTGAAGAAGCAGGCATGCCTGCCGGTGCTGGTGGCGTATTTGTCCAGGGTGGAACCCTGGGTAACCTCTCCGCTTTGGTTGCAGCTCGTCACACCGCTAAAGAGGCTCTCTTAGCCGCCGGGAAGGCACTACCCACTCGTTGGCGCTTCGCCTGCAGTTCCGAGGCTCACTCGTCACTGAAGGCCGCTGCGCGGGTGATGGACGTGGACATCGTCCCCGTCCCCGTCACCCCCGAAGGCCGTCTGACTGGTGCTGCTCTGGAAGAGACCCTCTCGGGCGACTGGGATGGCATCTTTGCCGTCGTTGCCACAGGTGGAACCACCAACTTCGGAATCGTGGATGAACTCGAAGAAGTGGGCAAGGTCGCCAAGGCACACAACGTCTGGTATCACGTGGACGGTGCCTACGGCATCGCAGCGATGCTGGCACCAACTACTAAGCACCTTTTTACCGGTGTAGCCCTGGCTGACTCCTTCATTGTGGATCCTCACAAGTGGCTCTTTGCTCCTTTCGATGCATGTGCATTGGTCTACCGCGACCCTGAACTAGGCCGTGTGACCCACACTCAGCACGCCGAGTACCTGGATGCGCTGGAGAACCCTGAAGAGTGGAACCCCAGTGACTACGCTTACAACCTCACTCGTCGTCCCCGCGGATTACCCCTGTGGTTCTCGCTGGCTACATACGGTGTTGCTGCCTACCGAGAAGCCATCGAGCAAAACATTCAGCTGGCTTACCAAATCGCGGAAGAGATTCGTCGCCGCCCAGACCTTGAGCTTGTTCGCGACCCACAACTCTCTGTTGTGGTCTTCACCAAGAAGGGCTGGAAGCTCGAGGACTATACGAAATGGTCTAACAAACTCCTGGCAGACGGCATCGGATTCGTTGTTCCAAGTTCACACAAGGGCGAGCCCAACACTCGCTTCGCCATTGTGAACCCCAGAACTTCTTACGAATCTTTGGTCGAAATCCTCGACACGATGGTCTAACTAGGAATACGGTCAGATACGTGGCGAATTCTTCCTTCCACATGCCAGCCGAATGGGCTGAGCATGAGCGCACCTGGATGGCGTGGCCTTCCTCCGGTTACACCCTCGGTGAAACTGAAGACCTGGCTAATGAAGCACGTCAGTGCTGGTCTGACGTGGCCAACACCATCGTGCGCTTTGAACCTGTGACGATCCTTGTTGACCCCAGTGCAGTTGACGAAGCAAAGAAGTGGCTCGACCCGAAGGTTGAGATTCTCGTTGCCGAACTCGATGACGCCTGGATGCGCGACATTGGTCCAACCTTCGTTCGAGGTGCAGATGGCAAGCTTGCCGGTGTCAACTGGATCTTCAACGGCTGGGGCGGACAGAAGTGGGCCAGCTGGGAAAACGACTCTCAAGCTGCCACCAAGATTCTTGACTCCATCGGGGTTGCCCGCGTTGACTCCCCCATGACCAATGAAGGTGGCGGTATCCATGTCAATGGATCCCGCACCGTCATGATCACCGAGACCGTTCAACTTGATCCTGGTCGCAACACTGACTGGACCAAGGACCAGGTTGAAGCAGAGCTTCACCGCACCCTCGGCATTGATCATGTGATCTGGATGCCCCGTGGTCTGACCCGCGATTACGACGAGTTTGGTACACGTGGCCACATCGACATCGTGGCCTGCTTCGCAAATGTTGACACTGTGCTCTTCCATGACCAGAAGAACCAGGATCACCCGGACTACTGGATTAGTCAGGAAGTTCGCCGCGTGCTGAAAGCCGCGCGCGATGCCGAGGGCAACAAGCTCAACGTGATCTCTGTCCCTGCACCACAAACTCTGCAGGATGAGGAAGGTTGGGTCGACTACAGCTACATCAACCACTACGTCTGCAATGGCGCAGTTATTTTGTGCGCTTTTGATGACGCGAATGACGAGAAAGCCAAGAAGGTTCTCACCAAGGCCTACCCCGGACGAGAGATCGTGCTCCTCGATGCACGACCACTCTTTGCTCGCGGCGGCGGCATCCACTGCATTACGCAGCAGCAGCCCAAGGTTTAGTAGTTCTTATCGGGAACGATAAACGCTCCACCCTCAAGCTCTGCTGTGATGGGAATCTGACAACTCAACCGTGAGTTCTCCCGGCGTTCGCTCATTGTGCCATCCAGCATCTCGAGCTCGAACTCAGCTGGTTCGCCACACAGCGGCGCTGTGCTGTTTTCGACATACACATGGCAAGTAACACACGCTAGTGCGCCGCCACAAAGCCCATACATTCCAGGGACAACATTGCGAACACCAGCGTCCATGACGCTGTCGCCGAGACGACCGTTAACCTCGTGCCGCTCTCCCCCAGGAGTGATGAAAAAGAGCTGAGGCATGGGAATTAGATGGTGGTGGCGTCAATCACGAAACGGAACTGGACATCACCAGCAACAACACGGTCATAAGCCTCGTTGATGTAGTCAGCCTTAATCACTTCAACGTCTGCCGTGATGTTGTGCTTGCCGCAGAAGTCCAGCATTTCCTGGGTCTCCACGGTGCCACCAATTTGCGAGCCAGCAATAGAACGGCGGCGCATCATGAGCTTAGGCAGCGAGAAAGGCTGAGTCATGTCGTTGACGGCACCCACGATGACATAGGTGCCATCGAGCGTGAGCAGGTCAAGATAGGGGTTCATGTCGTGGTCCCCTGGAAGCGTCGAGATGATGAGATCGAACTTCTGACGAGCTGCCTTCATAGCTTCTTTGTCAGAGGTAACCAGCACCTCATCTGCGCCAAGGGAAGTGCCGAGGGCAACCTTCTCGGGGCTTGAGGTGAGTGCAACAGTGTGTGCACCAAGAGCGTGAGAGAACTTCACGGCCATGTGGCCCAGGCCACCGATACCGACGACTCCTACCTTCTTGCCAGGGCCTGCACCCCAGTGCTTGAGCGGGGAGTAGACAGTGATTCCTGCACACAGCAACGGAGCAACACCGGCAAGGTCAAGACCTTCAGGGATGTTGTAGACGAAGTTCTCAGTGGTCACGATTTCCTGGGCATATCCACCCTGGGTGACCTGGCCTGGAAGCTGAGGTTCTGGCTCGCCATAGGTCAGACGTGGACCAACGGGACCGGTGCAGTAGTTCTCGTCTTTATTGACACAGTTCTCACATTCACCGCAACTGTCCACGATGACGCCGACGCCGACAATGTCGCCGACCTTGTACTTGGTGACGGCAGAACCGACCTCAAGGACTGTTCCGACAATTTCGTGACCAGGGACGAGGGGGTAGGGACGGTCGCCCCATTCACCGCGAACGGTGTGAATGTCTGAGTGGCAGATGCCGGAGTGAGTGATCGCAATACGGACGTCAGTGTCCTCGGGTGTGCGACGGACAATGTCCATGGGAGCCATTTTGGCGCCTTCAGCGACGGCTCCAATTGCGCGAACGGTAGTAGTCATAGCCAAACCTTTCGTAATGTGCAGATCGTCCTGCATGAACTAGGGGCGAGTTAAGCCCACTTGGCTACGGTAGCCCATAACCTTCGATCTCATACCTACTCCGCAGACGCCAACCAGGTCTCCACGCTTGTAGTAGCCATAGACACAATCTCCGCCTGCTTCACCTTCCAGCAGTTGGATGTCATCGGCTTGATCAATCAAGCCATAGGCCAGAAGGCTCACATCAAACTGGTCGCTCCAGAAAGAAGGAATAGGGGCGAAAGGCTTTGCAAGTTCTTCAGCGAATGCGTCAGCATCTCCCGATAGTTGCAATGCAACTTCCTTGCCCACCTTGCGAGCCATTTCGGTGGGGATGTTCCAGTGCTCGACGCGTCGCGAGTAATCACAGAACTGGGGAATCGGGAAGCGTGCCACGTCACCGACGACATACACGTTCTCCCAGGGAGTCCCGTCCTGCTTGAGAACGCGCAGGGAGGTGTCTGCTCCCACACCGCCGTCGAGATCGACGTCGTTGTCGTGGAGCAGTTCTAGGTTGGGCTCAGAACCAATTGCCTCAATCAGCACTTGGGTATAGAGCTCAACACCTGAATCAAGAAGGACACTCTCCACTCTGTCGCCGCCGGTGACCTTGGTGATCGTGGAGCCCATAAAGAAGTTCACGCCTTGTGCCTCTTGTCGCGACTGAATATCACGAGCGAGTTCCAGCCCCAAAGGACGCAGCAAGGGAACCGGTCCCTTGCCAATGACGGTCACGTGTGCGCCGAGTTTCTTGGCTGTTGCGGCAACTTCACAGCCAATGAAACCTGCGCCATAGACAACAACGCGGGTGCCTTCCGAGATCTCTGCACGCAGCGCAATAGCGTCATCGAGTGAACGAATGACGTGCGTCCCCTTCTTCGGCATTCCCGGAAGATCAACGCGACGTGGTCGAAGTCCCGTCGCGATAATCAGTGCTTCGTAGTGGTGTTCAACACCGAGATCATCGGTGACGATCTGGTTTTCCAGATCAACACGGTTTACCTTGCGGCCCAGAATCCATTCCACATCAGCGACAGCGTCACCGAGAGGGAATGCCACTGCCTCGTGATTCACGTCTGCAGCGAGCACTTCTTTGGACAGTGGAGGTCGGTTATAGGGAGGATGAACTTCCTCGCCGATGGCCACGATAGGCCCGGCATAACCACTTCGACGCAGCGACTCTGCCACGCGAAGTCCGCCCATTGAAGCGCCGATAATGAGAACAGGGCGCGTCATACGAATTCCTTAGTCGACAATAAAGATGGCCTGCATGGGGCAGACGTCAATTGCAGCCTGGACGTTGTCACGCTCGCTGTCGTCAGCGGTTGCGTGGTATTCCAGCTTGTCATCGTCGTTGAGCTTGAAAACATTGGGTGCCTCAAATACGCACTGACCGTAGTGCTGGCACTTTTCCATGTCGACGTTGATCTTGATCATTATTCTTTTTCCTCCACAGTGGATGGGTAAAGGTCTTTGGATGGGGTGCGAATTCCACGGAATTCCCAGTCACCACCCATGGCGGTCGAAACTACTTCTTCACTCTCGGTGGGCTGTGCACCCACGTCGGTGCGAATCGGTGTGGGTCCGACCACGATGTGGTTGGTCAGGCGACCCAGGCCCTCGACTTCAACCTCGACGATGTCACCGGGCTGAACGGGACGAGAGAAGGCTGGGGTGCCGGAGAACAACATGTCGCCGGGAACCAAAGTGATGGTGCGGGCAATATCTGCAACCAGATAGTGCATGTCCCATTCCATGTTGTCAGTGTTGTCTTCTTGCTTGACTTCACCGTTGACATAGGTGCGAATCATCTTGTTGCGGAAGTCCCAGTCTGTGACCATACCTGGACCCACAGGAGCCAGAGTGTCCGAACCCTTCACGCGCAGCATGGAGCCGGCGTCAGTGTCACGGAAGTCGTGCAGACCGTAGTCATTACCTACGGTGTATCCGGCGATGTAATCACCGGCCTCTTCTGGGCTGATGTTGCGACAGGTCTTGCCGATGATGATGACAATCTCACCCTCATAGTTCAACCACTTGCAACCCTCGGGGCGCACAACAGCACCCTTGTGGCTGTTGATCGCCGTGATGGGCTTGTGGAAGTAGGTAGGTGCATCCGGGAGCTTGGTCATGAACTCTTTGGTGCGGCTGTCGTAGTTCAGGTGAACAGCGATGATCTTGGTGGGCTCCGAGGGAGGCAGGTGCTGCGCATCTTCGATAGCCACACGACGGCCGTCAGCAGCAACAAGGAACTCTCCGTCGCGCACGGTTTGCACCGCAACGCCGTCAAGCAGGATTCGACGATATTCAGTCACGCGAGAGCACCAAGTCCTTTGGAAGTGGGAAGCCACCTTCGGGCTTCGGGAAGTAAATGTGAACCTGGCCAGTGCCGACCGAGTTTTCGTATTCCGAGTACATCACACCTTCAGAGGTGTTTGCTTCTTCCCCGAGCGCGCCAGCCATAGTGAGGTAGTGGCTGAAGTTTGCTTCGGGCTTGAACTTCATGAATTCAGGCATGGTGTCGAGAACACGCTTGTGATCTCCCGCCTTGAACCATTCAATGCGCTCTTCATCTGCAGCACGTGCTTCTGGAGTGAAGATGTGGCTTGGGTCACTGGCTTCGTGCTTGCGCAGATCGCGCAGCTTGTAGAAGGTGTGCGAGAGCGCACCGGAAGCAAGCAATAGAACCTTACGGTCTGAGTCGCGAATAGCTTCACCAAGAGCACGGCCTGCACGCAGGAAGTCTTCAGTGGTAGCGGTCTGGCAGACGGACATCGAAACCCAGCGCTTGTCCAAGCCCTTACCCAAGTAATCCCAGAGGTTCACGGTTGCGTAAAAAATAGGGAGGTAGGGATCGGAAATAGGAGTAATCCAGGTTCCGTTCTTCTCGTCATAGTTCGCCAGTGAGTTGGCAAACTCAGGGTCACCCTTGAACGAGTAGGGAATCTGAGACATGCCACGAGGGAGTTCTTCCGCGGTGTACTTGCCCTCGCGGTGCTCCTGAGCAGACACCACAAACTCGACGGTGGTCGCCCAGTGGGAGTCGAGCACGACAACGGTGTCGTAGTCGAGGGTTTCGAAGACGTCCTTGCGGAGTTTCTGCAAACCTGGAACGAGAGAGATTTCTTTACCGTCATTGAGCTCGTAACGAGTCTCTTTGGGGAGCATGATCGTGGGTACGTGCGCCAGGATTGCTGCGCCTACTACTTCGCCCATGGTTATTCCTTCCATCCATTTGGTGAAACTACGGTGTTCTTGACATCTGCATAGAAGTCGAAGGACCAGGTGCCGCCATCGCGGCCAATACCCGACTTCTTCGAGCCTCCAAAGGGTGCGCGCAGATCCCGCACAAAGAAGCAGTTAACCCAGATGGTGCCAGCAACCAACTGCGAGGTGACCTTGTTGGCACGTTCCTTGTTGCCGGAGACAACAACAGCGGCAAGGCCAAACTCAGTGCCGTTGGCTCGTTCGACAACTTCTTCATCTGACTTAAAGGTCATCATGCAGAGAACTGGACCGAAGATTTCACTCGAGACAATCTCTGAGCCTTCGGTGGGGTTCTTCACCAAAGTGGGGCGGAAGAAGAGGCCCCCGAGTTCTTCGTTGGGCTCACCACCCCAGACGATCTCCTGGCCCTCAGCCTTGGCGCGGTCAACGAATCCCTTGACCCGGTCGAAGTGAACTTGGTGAATCTGAGGGCCAATGTCGGTGGTCTCATCGCGAGGGTCACCCTGCTTGAGAGCAGCAGCCTTCTCGGCGAACTTGGCAGCAAATGCATCTGCGATGTTCTCGTGCACAAAGATGCGGGTTCCGGAGAGGCACACCTGGCCGGCATTGTCGTATTGCTCCACAGCAATCTCAGCAGCGAGGTCGAGGTCAGCATCTTCGAGCACAATCATGGGGCTCTTGCCGCCGAGTTCGAAGGAGCAGGGAGTGAGGTTATCTGCCGCAGCACGCGCAATCACCTTGGCAGTGGGTACTGAACCTGTAAAGGAGATGCGGTTGATGTCGGGATGAGCAACAAGTGCCGAGCCGGCTTCCTTGCCATAACCCTGGACAACGTTGAAAACACCGTCAGGAATTCCTGCTTGCTTGGTCAGGTCGGCAAAGAACGATGCACTCAGTGGTGTCCACTCAGCAGGCTTAAGGATCACGGTGTCACCTGCCGCGAGCGCGGGACCAATCTTCCAGGTGGCCAGCATGAGTGGCGCGTTCCACGGGGTAATCAGAACAGCAACACCGGAAGGGTCCCAGCTGACGTTGTTGGTGTGACCACGGGTTTCGAACTTCTCATGGTGAAGTTCGTTGATAGCCCAGTCAGCAAAGAAGCGGATGTTCATCGCAACGCGGGGCATCACACCGCGACGGTGTGAACGAAGCAGGGATCCGTTGTCCATGGTCTCAAGCTGAGACAAGGTCTCGTTGTTCTCTTCGATCAGGTCTGCAAGCTTATGCAGAAGAACACCGCGACCCTGAGGGCCAAGTGCTGCCCAGGCAGGGAATGCAGCTCGGGCAGCTGCGACAGCTGCGTCTGCTTCTGCCTGTCCACCACGAGAGATCTCGCCGAGGAAGGTGCCATCAATAGGTGAGGTGTTGGTGAAGGTCTCAGCTGAGGGGACGCGTGTGCCACCAATGTAGTGGCGGGTGTCAATCTCGGCACCGGCGACGCTAATTGTGCTCATGGGGTGAGGTCCTCACATCTTTGTGTAGAAGTAATCATTCGTATACTAACGATTATTACTAGGATATAAAAGTCACACAAGATAAATAAACGTATTTATTTGGAAGGCAGTTATGTCTCGCCCCCGCATTGCCATTTTGGCCCGCTTTGCAGAGAACACCTCTGCCACGCGCTATGCCGCTGTCATTACTGCTCGCCGCCTTGCGGAAGCTGTCTGGGCCGCTGGAGGCGAACCATTGACCATGCTCCCCGTTGCAGGGAGCAACTGGGCAGGGCGCCTTGAAGGCATTGACGGCATTCTCATGCCCGGTGGTGCTGACATCAATCCCACAACATACGGTCAAGAGATTGCCTCTGAACACGTCTATGACGTGGACGACCTTGCCGACGAAGCAGACATTTCTTTGGTGACATATGCGCTCAAAGCGGGAATCCCCGTTTTCGCTATTTGCCGTGGTCTTCAGATCACGAACGCAGCACTCGGCGGAACACTTGTCCAGCACATGGATGCCCCCCACCAACACCACGTTGCCCCGGTGACCATCGAGAAGTATGTCGATGAGCTCGGGTTGAGTTCACCCACCTTGCAAGCTTCCTGCTACCACCACCAGATGATTGATCAGGTAGCTCCTGGCCTTGAAGTGATTGGCCGCTCAGCAGAGGGCTACGTCGAAGCAGTCAAGATTGATGCCCCCGCGTGGGCCTTTGGGGTGCAGTGGCACCCAGAAGATAACTACGACAGCGAAGCTGGCCAGTTGGAGCTGCTCACACGCTTCGTGAGCGAAGCAGCAAAATACGGCGCGAAGCGCTAGCTACTTTGCCTGCTCCTGCGTATACGTGGTGAGAATGCGCAGCATGTCAGCAAAACCGGCGCGCTCTCCCGCAGGGATGTTCGATGAGATTTCAATTTCCTGGCGATTGAAAGCAGGAAAAAGGTTCTCCATCAGTTTGTGACCCTTCTGGGTCAGGTTGACCAAAACGAGTCGACCGTCAGCGTCACTGCGGGAGCGCTCTGCAAGGTCCATCTTCTCTAGGGTCTTGAGCACGCCTGTCAGGGTGGCCTTAGAAATACCGCTTTCTTCCGCGATGTCTCGAGTTTCTGCGGGTTCCCAAATCCAGGTAACCCAGAGCACAACAAATGCAGTCCAGCTCAAGCCGCTTTCAGCAAGAACGTTGCGTTCAAAGTGGTTACGCACGGCGCTGGCAGCGCGGAAGAGGTTGGAGGTGACGGCCATGGCTTCAAAGTCCAAGGTCATGTGGCTCAGGCGGCTGGTGATCTGAGACTCTGTCTCAGCCAGGGTGTGACTGCCTGCCATGATTTCTCTTTTCCGTAAGACCTTGGTCAAGTTTATGCCAGCACACGCGACATCTGAGGGAAGAACTTGACTTACATCCGGGGGATGGAGATATCCTGAGATTATTCGTATCCGAACAATCTCGATGAGGAGACTTCGATGAAGCCATCGTCGCCCTACAACTTGGCCGATTTAGACCTGTTCCAAAATGGTGCCCCCTGGGCGGCTTTTGAAGAAATCCGCACCAACACCCCTGCACACTTCAGCGATGAAGGTGCTGACGGCAGCGGCTTCTGGTCAGCAACTCGGTACCACGACATCGTCAAGGTTCTCCGCGACTCTGAGACCTTCACCAGCGAACGCTTCACCAACCTCGAAGAGGTAACCCCGGAGCAGGAAGACGCCAGACGTTCAATGCTGGAAACTGATGGCGCACGTCACCGTGCCATGCGCCGCCTGATTCAGTTCGAATTCACTCCTGCAGCCGTCGCCCGCTACGAAAACTTCCTCCGCGGCCTCACCGCGAGCACCCTCGACAACGCATTCGCCAAGGTTGAGTTCGACTTCGTCGAAGAAGTTGCAGCTGACTTCCCCATCCGCGTGCTCGCCAAGATCCTGGATGTCCCCGACTCTGACACCGGTCAACTCATTGACTGGGGTAACCGCATGGTGGGCTTCTCCGACCCCGAGCACGCTGATGTCCTGATCAACTCGGAAGAGTCAGAAAAGTACAAGAACCTCCCCTTCCGTTCACCTGCGGCTCTTGAAGTATTCGAATACGGTGACGAACTCCGCCGACAGCGTCTGGGCAAGAACGGCACCGATCTCGTTTCTGTTCTTGTCAACGGCCAACCCTCAGATGGTGTCCCGCTATCTGATCGTGATTTCCACACGAACTTCCTGCTCTTGGTCGTAGCTGGTAACGAGACCACTCGTCACACCATTACCCACACCATGAACAACTTGATCAATAACCCTGATCAGCTTGCTCTTCTGCAGGAGAACCCCGAGCTCATTCCCTGGGCTGTTGAAGAGTTCCTCCGCTACGCAAGCCCCGTGTATCACTTCCGTCGCACCGCGACCAAGGACGTGGACTTCAATGGATCCATGATCAAAAAGGGCGAGAAGATGGTCGCTTGGTTTGCCTCCGGCAACCGCGACGAGAAGATCTTCCTGGACCCCAACAAGATGGATGTCACTCGTAACCCCAACGAGCACGTGACCTTCGGTCGTGGTGGCCCCCACATGTGCCTAGGTAACTCACTAGCTCGTATCGAGCTTCGGGTGATGTTTGAAGACCTGATCAACCGCGTTGACAAGGTCGAGCGCACAGGTGAGGTTGACTTCCTGCGTTCGAACTTTGTCCACGGCATCAAGCGCATGCCTGTTAAGGTCACTACCCGCTAAATAACTTCAGCCATGAGGGACGTCTCACCCTCAACTGGCCTCCACTAGCTGTGCTCCCACATCGTGGGAGCACAGCTAAATTCCCCCTAGACAAACAGGAACACTGACTTAGGCTGGTGCTTATGACTGCTCCCCGCGTTCTCGTGATTGTTCACGACGTCGATGACAACCTCAATGAATTTGCTGTGCCGATGGCAGAAGCTGGCGTTTATCTCGAAACGTGGGATGCCGCACTCGACTTTGACTCACGACCACCCCTTGACGAGCTGGGTAAGTACTCCGGCTTCATTTCACTTGGTGCACACAACGGCATCATGGATGAAGAGACCACAGAGTGGATGCCCTACGAACGCAAGATTGTCGAGTACGCACTCGAAACCGAGACACCATTCTTTGGACTGTGCTTCGGATCTCAGATTCTTGCTGCAGTAGCTGGTGCTGATTTCAAGCCTTCCCCCGTTCCCGAGTTGGGGTGGACCGAGGTTGAT
Organism: Actinomycetota bacterium; assembly: GCA_041178865.1. Lineage (GTDB taxonomy): Bacteria > Actinomycetota > Actinomycetes > Actinomycetales > Microbacteriaceae > Aurantimicrobium. The sequence continues at coordinate 22,161 of JBEGUL010000025.1, forward strand.
ATGAAACCTGAGGCTAAAGAAGATCCTGTCTTCGCTCAGATCAGCGGAGGGCTCAAAGGATTCCACTTCCACTACGACAGCTATGAGCTGCCCGAGTCAGCAACCCTGTTGGGTGAGACCAACGGCATCATCGAGGCCTATCGGGTGGGTTCAGCTGCGTGGGCAACACAGTTCCACCTTGAGGTTGGACTCAACCAACAGTTGGCGTGGCTCACCACCTACAGAAAATACTTTGAAAAGGAAGGCATCGACGTGGAAGAGCAAATGAAGCTCAGCCACGACAACTTCCAGGAATACCGTCGCCAAGCTCACCAGACCGCAACAGCTTTCGCTGAGCAAGTAAAGGCATTCGCTGCTAAATAAGCCCTGCTATGTCCTTGAGGTAAGCATCAATGAGGGCATACGTCCGCTGTTCTGCAGTCAGACCCTCAGCGCGAGTCTGAGCCAGCATGATTTCTGGATCCAGACCTGCTTCACGCACCTTGGCCGTTCCACCCCAATCGAGCCAGCCCTTGAGTCCGGGAGCTTCAATCTCTGGGTGGAACTGCACACCGAGCGTTTTGTTGATGGTGAAAGCCTGAGAAGCTGCAGGATTGCGCGCGATCTCCACAGCGCCTGGAGGAACAGTGAAACGGTCATAGTGAAATTGGAACCACGGGCCATTTGAGACCATCTCGGGACGATCACTCCAGATCGTGGTCCAGCCAATTTCATGCTGAGGCGCTCTGCCCACAGTTCCGCCCATGGCCCGTGCAATGAGTTGGCCACCAAAACAGATACCCAACACGGGTTTTCCTGAAGTGACAGCGTCCTTCACGAGCTCAAGCTCGGGCTCAAGCCAATTTCCGATGCAGTCGTTATCCCAGGCTCCCCAGGGGGCACCCAAAGGAACGATGAGATCGAAGTCATCAAAGTTGGGAAAATCGACTGTGATGTTGGGAGTAGCAAACTTATCTTCTGGCACCACGAGGAACTCAGTGACCTCAAAGCCGTGATGTTCTAAGCGTCGACCGACGGGACCGGTTGGGCTGACGTGGTCGTGCTGGATAACGAGGGCTTTCACAGAGGAGCTCCTTGGATGCAGAATGAATACACATAAGAATATGTGCCAATATTTTGTAGTTTTCTGGCAAATCGGTATTATTCGTTAGTATCCTAACGATAGCGTTTTGACACCACACTTGCCACAAAGGAGTTGCAATGGTTAACGATCTGACCAAACTTCGAGATGACCTCGGAGAGCGCGGCATCGATGTTCTGCGCGTTATGTTCTCGGATGTGCTGGGGATCCCCCGCTCCAAGGACATCCTGGTCAGCCAGTTAGATAAGGCCTGCCACAACGGCCCTGCATTTAGCCAGGGCGTGTGGACCACCACTACCGGTGGCGAATTCCACGAGGCAAACGGCATCGCCAGCGATGGCCTGCAAGACTTCTTCACCCAGATTGTGCCCAGCACAATCTCGCCACTGGCATGGGAGCCTGGTGTTGCCTACGTCATCGGGGACGCATTCAACCCTGACGGCAAGCCCAACATGATGTCCCCACGCTCAGTGCTGCAAAAAGTCATCGAGAGCTATCAAGCTCTTGGTCTGCACCCTGTCGTGGGACCCGAGCTCGAGTTCTACATTTCCAACAAAGACGAGAACGGTAAGTTCGTCCGATCTCTTGAGCAGACCGGCCGCGTCTATATGACCGGAACCTTGGTCGACCCTGATGGTGACTTCTTGCACCTGATGCGCATGTTGGACAGCCTCAACATTGGCGCCTTCGCCGGAAACCATGAATTTAGCCCCGCTCAGTATGAGGTTAACCTCTGGCACAGCGAAGCACTCGATGCTGCAGACCGCACCTTCTTTTTCAAGACTGCCGTCAAGGACATCATTGCCAAGCGCGGCAAGCACGCCACCTTCCTAGGCAAGCCCTGGAGCGACGAAGGTGGATCAGGTTTCCACCTCCACTTCTCCGTCACCGACGCAGACGGCATCAACAAGATGCACGACGGCCGTGGAAACCTCTCCCCTGCAGCCAAGATGTTGATCGCAGGAATTACCAAGCACGCGAACGCACTCACAGCATTCACCAACCCCACCATCAACTCTTTCAAGCGCTTGGGACCAGACACTCTGGCACCGTACCGCTCCAACTGGGGTTACGACAACCGTTCCTGCATGGTTCGCGTTCCACCAGAGCGTGGCCAGGGAACTCGCCTTGAGGTTCGCGTGGGCGACGGTGCCGCAAACCCCTACCTCGTCATCGCCGCAATTCTTGCTGCTGGTCTCGATGGCATTGTGAACGAGATGGAATGCCCACCAGACGCAGTCGGTATGGCCTATGACAACGAAGGCGCAGAAATCCTTCCTGAGTCCTTCACTCAGTCACTGGACGCTCTTGAGGTCGACGACGCTCTGCGCACTCAACTCTCGGAAGAGCTCGTCAACGTGTTCATGGTGCTCAAGCGTGACGAGATTGCTCGTTACGAAGCAGCAGTGGATGACCCCGCAACCCGCGATGTCACCGAGTGGGAGATTACCGAATACGCCGAGGCGTATTAAACGCTTCACTCTCCCAGCAGAGAGTTGAAACAAGAAAGAAGCCCGGTGGAATCCACCGGGCTTCTTCGCTTTTCTGAACTTAGATACTGGGGTTTGAACCCAGGTCAGCGACGAGAGTTCCGCCGTTGAAGGTGGTGCCCACCTCGCGGTAGTAACCGCCCAAGATCTTCTGGACAGGAAGGATTGAGCCAAGCTCATCCCACTGGGAGTCGCTCAGAGTGAGCTCTGCAGTTCCACCCCAGGCCTGACCGAGGTCCAGGTCGACGCCACCCATGGTGATGAGTTGGTCGAGAGAGTTACCTGCCCCAGGAGTGATGGAGGGAACCCAGCGGTTGTGCAGCATCTTGTGACCGTTAACGAAACCGTTGCTCTCCACAGGACCAGTCAAGGTCACCTTGGCAGAGGCCAGACGGTGGTCGTAAGCAGCGAGGCTGGCGCCGAACTTGGCACCGGCTTCAAGAGTGGGGGTTGCCTTGCCGCGGTTGTAGACGCGAGTGGCGTGCATCGAACCGAGCTTCTTGGGATAGCCCTGGAACCAGCCGCGAGCCATGGCGAAGTCTTTGGTTACCCAGATGGCGACGCAGCGACTGTAGGTGACGCCTTCATACTTGCAGCGGACAACCACGAAGGTCTCCATGTACTGCGAGCGGTCGGGGTCAAGGAGTTCTTCAAAGTCATCAGAGCAGGACTGCCAGTCAGCCCAGATCAGGGCAACAGCGCCGGGCTCTTCATCTGCGAGCTCGAGCTCGGGAGGAAGAATTGCACGCACATTGGCGGGATCGGTCAGGTACTCCACAGTGAGTAACGTTCCGGAATAGTGCCAGGGCATCTCGGGAATTACAGCGCTCTTACCTGTTGGGGTCTTGGGCGCAAGGAAGCCTTTGAGTTCAGTCATAGCTCAAGAATATATGGTCATTCGTATCCAAACAAACATATTTTTGAAACATAACGTTTACGCGAAAATCGCTTGTTTGGCTTGACGTCAGCGTGATTTATTGGGAAAGTTAGAAAAATCGTTTCTATCCGAACGATTATGAATGAACTCAATGAGGAGATCCATGATGTCAACCGCGCAATCGGCTGAAGACACCTCCCTAAAGAAGGGACGTCTTGGCGTCCTGGGAATCGTCTTCTTTGTCGTCGCAGCTTCCGCGCCCCTCGTGGGCATGACAGGTGCTGTACCTGTCGCCATGCTCGCCGGTAACGGCGCAGCCGCCCCCGGCGCATACCTCGCTGTAGGTATCGTTCTGCTCTTGTTCAGCGTTGGCTACACCGCCATGGCTCACAAGGTCACCAACACCGGTGCTTTCTTTGCATATGTAGGCCGCGGCCTCGGCATCAAAGCCGGTGTTGCTTCCGCATTCATCTCCATCGTCGGATACATCACCATTCAGCTCGCCATCTATGGCTTCTTTGGTGCGATTCTTTCTGGCCAGATGGCTGCTCTTGGCCTTGACATGCCTTGGTATGTCTGGACCATCATCGCTTGGGTCCTTGTCACCGCGCTGTCTCTTCTCAGCGTTGATGTGGGAGCCAAGGTTCTTGGAACCCTGATGATCCTCGAGCTTCTCTCCCTCATCATCACCGCTATTGCGATCCTTGCAAACGGTGGACCCGAGGGCTGGAACATCGCAGCTTCGTTCTCACCTGACTTGATCTTCGCAGGTGGCTTCGGTGGTGGCGCTGGTATTGCTATCGCCTTCGCCTTCGCGTCCTTCATTGGTTTCGAAGCAACTGCTATCTACGGTGAAGAATCCATCAACCCCAAGAAGACCGTGCGCCGCGCGACCTACTGGGCAATTGGAATCATCACTGGTCTGTTCGCTGTTGTTTCCTTCGCAATGGTCACCGGTATGGGTGCAAACGCAATCTTCGACGAAGTTATTGCTCGCTCCTCCATCGAAGGTGTCCCCCTTGCGGACCCTGCAGCGGTTCTCTTCTCGCTCACTGACCAATACGTCGGTGGCTGGATGGTCACCATCATGAGCTGGCTCGTTGTCTCGAGCCTGTTCGCTGGTCTGCTTGCATTCCAGAACGCAACCGGTCGTTACTTCTTCGCCATGGGTCGTGGTGGCATTCTTCCTGAACGCTTCTCACGCACCAACAAGGCAGGTGCTCCTCGCGCAGGTGTCATCCTCACCTCAGTCATTGCACTGATCGTGATTGTGCTCTTCGCAGCAGGAAACCTTGACCCCGTTCTCAACCTGTTCTTCTGGATGAGCGCAATCACCGCGATTGCCATCATCCTGGTTGAGATCCTCGTCAGCATCGCTGTCATTGCCTACTTCGCAAAGAACAGTGGCGCTAACGTCTGGCAGGGCAAGATTGCTCCTGCACTGGCACTGGTTGGACTCGTCTTGGGTGAATACCTACTGATGAGCCGCTTCAACCTGCTGGCAGGAACTGCAGCAGATGGCGTCGACCCATCGCTTCCAGAAAGCGCATGGGCTCTGAGCCCATTCGGTTGGTTCCTGGTGCTCGTTCCCTTCATCGCTGGAATCATCGGCTTCATTGTCGCTGCAATCCAGGGCAAGGAAAAGGCCGCACTGACCGGGGACATTCTGTCCTAATCAGTACACAAAACTGGGGCGCTCATCTGCATAAGATGGGCGCCCCTTTTGTGTTGCGTGAAAAGTGTTACGCGGTTCGCGTGGGACCCAGCAGCAACGGCTTACTGGTGTCCATGGTGAAGAAGTCATGACCCTTGTCATCGACGATGACGAAGGCCGGGAAGTTCTCCACCTCGATCTTGTAGACCGCTTCCATACCCAGCTCGGGGTAGTCAATGATCTCCATCGAGCGAATGCTGTCCTGAGCTAAACGTGCAGCAGGACCACCCACAGAACCTAAGTAGAAGCCGCCGTAGGTGCCACAGGCCTTGGTCACCACAGAGGAGCGGTTTCCCTTGGCCAGCATGACCATCGAGCCGCCGGCCTTCTGGAACTCGTCCACATAGCTGTCCATGCGGCCAGCGGTAGTGGGGCCGAAAGAACCAGTGGGCAGGCCTTCAGGGGTCTTCGCAGGGCCTGCGTAATAGATGGGGTGGTTTTTGGCGTAGTCAGGGAGACCCTCACCGCGCTCCAGACGTTCACGCATGCGCGCGTGAGCAATGTCACGAGCCACAATCATGGTTCCAGTCAGCATTACCCGTGTACCAATAGAGCAGGCAGAGAGTTCCTTGAGGATCTCTTCCATGGGCTGGTTCAAGTTGATGGGAACACCAGGAGAGGCTTCCTCGATCTGCTCGAGACCAGTTTCTGGAATGAAGCGGGCGGGGTCATGCTCAAGCTCTTCAATGAAGACACCCTCGGAGTTGATGGTGGCGAGGATCTGACGGTCTGCCGAGCAGGAGACAGCAATCGCGATGGGCAGTGATGCACCATGGCGAGGCAGACGAACTACTCGAACATCGTGGCAGAAGTACTTACCGCCGAACTGCGCACCAAAACCGATGGTTTTGGTCAGTTCGAAGACCTTCTTCTCAAACTCGAGGTCGCGGAATCCTTGACCTTCCTTGCCACCTTCGGTGGGAAGAGAGTCAAGGTAGTGAGTAGAAGCCAGCTTGGCCGTCTTCACGGCGTAGTCAGCAGAGGTTCCACCGATGGTGATAGCCAAGTGATACGGAGGACATGCTGCCGTTCCCAAGCTCGCGATCTTCTCGCGCAAGAACTCAAGCAGGCGCTGTTCTTCCAGAACTGCCTTGGTCTCTTGATAGAGGAAGGTCTTGTTGGCACTACCGCCACCCTTAGCCATGAAAAGGAATTCATAGCTGTCACCCTTAGTCAGCGAGATGTCGATTTCTGCGGGCAGGTTCGTTCCCGTGTTGACCTCGTCCCACATGCTGGTGGGTGACATCTGCGAGTAACGCAGGTTGAGGTCGTGATAAGCCTTGGCAACACCGTTGGTGATGTATTCAGCATCCCGGCCATCCGTCAAGATACGGTGACCGCGCTTAGCCATGACCAGTGCTGTTCCCGTGTCCTGACACATGGGCAGCACGCCACCAGAGGCAACGTTGGCATTCTTCAGAAGATCCAACGCAACATACTTGTCGTTGCCGGAAGCTTCAGGGTCATCCAGGATCTTGCGCAACTGAGCCAAGTGATCTGGGCGCAGGAAGTAGTTGATTTCCTTATAAGCGGTGTAGGCAAGGAGCTCCAAAGCCTCTGGGGAGACAGAGGTGAAGGTGTGCTCACCGAGAGTGACTGATCCGACGCCTGCGTCGCTCAACATGGTTCTGTTGTAGTCCGAGGACTGACGGTGCAGAATCTGGTATTCGCCCTTGTTCATCATTGCCTTTTCGCTTTAGGGAAGTAATAAAAGTTTGCCGGTGGTTTTGCGTCCAGCCAAGTCGTCATGGGCCTGGGCAGCTTCAGCCAGTGGGTATGTTCCACCAATACGCACGTCAAGTTTCCCCGCAACGAAGGCATCTGTGAGCTCACCCCAGCGCCAATTGCGCTCATCTGCGGTTAATAAGTAATTCCACAGTGTGGGTCGAGTAATAAACAGAGAACCGCCTGAATTGAGGCGCTGCAGATCAAACTCAGGAACAGGCCCCGAGGCAGCACCAAAGAGAACCATGGTTCCGCGGATTGCCAGAGAGGACAAGGAGCGGTCAAAAGTGCTCTGGCCAACCCCGTCATAGACCACATCAACACCACGGCCATCGGTGAGTTCGCGCACGCGAACATCGAAGTCGTCATAGAAAAGCACTTCATCAGCACCAGCTGCCCGAGCAAGCTCTGCCTTCTGCTCGTCAGAGACAGTGGTGAACACCCGAGCGCCACGCAGCTTGGCCAGCTGAATCAATAACAAGCCCACTCCGCCCGCACCCGCATGAATCAGGGCGGTGTGCTCTGGGCCCAAGGGGAATGTGGACGAAGCCAAATAGTGAGCGGTCATTCCTTGCAAGGGAAGGGCTGCTGCGGTGAGGTCATCCATACCTGCAGGAATGGGCAAAGCCTTGTCCGCAGGAACAAGTGCGAGTTCGGCATAGGTCGAGATGCCATCGGTGAACGCAATGCGCTGACCAACCTCCAGGTTGGTCACGCCCTCACCCAGGGCTTCAATGGTTCCCATTCCCTCAGCACCCAAGATATGGGGAAGAGGAATGGAGTAGATGCCCTTGCGCTGGTAAATCTCAATGAAGTTCACACCCGTGGCACGCATGCGCACCAGAACCTGACCGGGGCCAGCAACGGGGGCATCTACCTCAGTTAAGTTCAGGACGGATGAGTCACCGAACTCCGAGACAACAATGGCTTTACTCATAGATTCAAGTCTGCCACTGGGAAAAGAATTCAGGGTGACTTAGTGTTTGTTGCCGAGGTCTTCAATGACCTCAAACAGCACGTCCACATCAGAGAGCTCGGTGCGGAAGTTGGTGAAGCACGGGCGCAGCCAGGTCTCACCATTGATCACTGCAGGTGAAAGGAAAACACGGCCGTCTTTCTCGATAGCCGAGCACAATGCAGCATTGTGCTCGCTGATCTTCTGCGGGTCAGTCATGCCGTGTGGAATGTGCTGCAGAGGAACGATAGAGAGCTGAGGGCGGTGGGGCAGAACTCGGAACGAGGCATTCACACTGGCGCGTGAATAGGTTTCCTGAGCAAGCTCAATGTTCTTCGCAATCGCAGAGCGGAACTCCCCCGCACCATGAGCTTTGAAACCCAGCCACAGCTTCAGTGCACGCAGTGGACGTGAATACTCGAGCGTCACATCAACAGGGTTTGGCTCTTCACCTTCGTGAGGCATATAGGCCTCGTTGTGACCGAAGGTTGCAGCCAAGGCCGCGTAATCCTTCACCAGAACAATCGAGCACGCCTTGGGCACAAACAACCACTTGTGGGCGTCAATGGTGACAGAGTCAGCCAGTTCAATACCGTCAAAGAGTTCACGAGCAACATCTGTTCCCGCAGCAGGGGCACCATAGGCACCGTCCACGTGCAACCAGATGTTGTAAGTCTGGGCAATACGTGCCAACTCGCGCAGCGGATCAACCGCACCGGTCAACGTAGTGCCAGCGCTGGCGATGATGCACATGGGCTTCACCCCAGCGGCAATATCTTTCTTGATCTGCTCTTCGAGAGCTGAAGGAACCATGCGGTGTTCGCCATCGATACGAATAGAGCGCACGGCACGGGTGCCCAGGCCGAGTAGTTCCACGGCACGTTTGTTGGAATAGTGCGCTTCGCTGGAAACATAGACTGCCATAGGAACGGTGTTGCCCATTTCCCTGGACTCGGGCACCGCACGGTGGCGGGCTGCGGCGAGCGCGGTGATATTGCTGACCGTTCCACCAGAGGTAAACAAACCTCGAGCGTTGGGGAATCCGATGAACTCTCCCAGCCACTTGCTGGTCTGCACTTCGAGCGTTGACGCAGCGCGTGCATCAACAGCCAAGTTGATGTCATAGGAAGCGGCAAGGAAGTCGGCGACAGCGCCAATCTCGAGGCCACTGGAGCCGATATAAGCCAGGAAGCGTGGACGTGACTGTGCGAGCGACTGATCAAGAACTTCTACTGCCTGACCGAGGGCATCGGTGGGTTGCATTCCCGCTTCGGGCAGAGCTTCTGCCAGGAGGGCAGCGGTCTGTGCAGTGAGTTCTGGTTCACTTTCGCGTGCCGTGTCAAAGCCTTCCCAGACCTCAGTCACAGTGTCGAAGGTTGCCTGGAGTACGTCGCGGCGGTCATCGCCTAATCGCAGATTCTGGTGCATGTATTCAGGCTACGCGGACAGGCGGTCAACGCGGTGTGGACGGCCGTCAAGTATGTCCCGCCAGCTGGACAATGACCCGTCACAAGGGAATAAATGCAACCCGCAAAGACTTGGTAGTTTTAGAGACCTAAGCACAGGAGCACAGTGGCTATTTCCGAGCAGCAGAGTACTCAACTGAGTACTACTCAAAGCCTGCTTCGGGTGTACCCATTCGTCCAGGGAGCTTTGCCTCTGCTCTTTGTCGGGATCTTTGTCTCCCTCGCTGCCGTTGCCACGGCACTCACTATTCCTTTCGCTCTTCGTTGGCTGGTAGATAATCCGCTGAGCACAGGTGATGTTGCACAGATTGTTCCTGGTGTAGCTGTCATCTTTGGATTAGGTCTTGCCGAGGTTGTTTTCATCTACCTGCGCAGATGGATCACTTTGGCTCCCGGTGTTCACCTCGAAGGCAAGATGCGTAACGCCATCTATGTCCACCTGCAGAAGCTCCCTGTTTCTTTCCATGACAAGTGGCAAAGTGGGCAGTTGCTCTCCCGTGCCATGGGTGACATCAGCACCGTGCGCAGGTGGATCTCCTTCGCTTTGGTGCAGTTGGTCACCAGCACCATCATGCTCGTGGCTGGTTTCACGTTGCTCTTCTCCTTCAACGCAGTACTGGGCGGGATCTTCCTTGTTTGCTCGCTCCCACTGATAATCATCAGCTTGCGCTTCCAGCGCAGATTCACCACCTTGGCCAGAAACTCTCAAGACCAGCAGGGTGACCTTGCAACCGCTATTGAAGAATCCGTTCACGGTATTCGTGTGCTGAAGTCCTTTGGCCGTGCAGGTGAAGCACTCGAGGAATTCTTAGAGCAGGCGAACATCCTGCGCGGAACGGAACTTGCCAAGGGCAAAGCTAACGGCCAGATGTGGTTCTGGATGCTGCTGATCCCAGACCTTGGCTTTGCCATCACATTGCTGATCGGCATCATCGAAGCAGAGCAGGGCATCGTTTCAGTGGGAACCCTCATTGCCTTCTTTGCCACTGCTGCTCTTCTCAAAGGTCCGATGCAATCTATTGCACCCATGCTGTCAATCTCTATTGAGGCAGCAAGCTCTCTGAACCGCTTTCACGAAGTGATGGATACTCCCATCGAGATTCTGGAAGTCCGTGACGCTCAGGAAGTTCCCTCAGGACCGGGACAGCTCGTCTTTGACAATGTTCACTTCCGTTATGAGGATTCCCCTGCACACGTTCCTGACCTGATTGATGGCGTGAATCTCACCATCAACCCAGGCGAGACCATGGCTTTGGTGGGTCTGACTGGATGTGGCAAAACCAGCCTGACGGCACTGACCACCAGACTCTTCGATGTGACCGGCGGTCGCATCCTGATCGATGGCGTGGATATTCGTGATGTCACCATTGAAAGCCTGCGCACCAAGGTTGCCATGGCATTCGAAGATGCCACCTTGTTCTCCATCTCTGTTCGTGACAACGTTCTGTTGGGTCGCGAAGACCTCACGGACACAGAAAACCCTGTGCTCATCGCAGAGGGCGAAGCCCTCCTGCAGGAGTCCCTCAACATTGCCCAAGCAGACTTTGCCCGCAGTCTCCCCAAGGGAGTGGAAAGCAAGATCGGTGAAGAAGGCCTCAGCCTCTCAGGTGGCCAGCGTCAACGCTTGGCATTAGCTCGAGCCATTGCCGTTCAGCCCAGCATCCTGGTGCTGGATGACCCACTCTCAGCTCTCGATGTCACGACCGAGGCAGCTGTAGAGAAAGCTCTGCGAGAAGTGCTCGGCACCACTACGGCATTGATTGTGGCCCACCGACCCTCCACCGTGATGCTCGCTGACCGTGTTGCACTCATGCATGACGGTCGCATCTTGGATGTGGGAACACACTCTGAGCTCTTGGCTCGATGCCCCGAATATCGCAACGTGATTGCTTCCCTCGAGGAGGAAAAGCGATGACGATTGCCGGAGTTCGCGGAGTGACCGGTGAAGAACGTTCCGACTTCACCAAGCAGGAAGGAAAGCGTCTGCGCCAGCGCTCGCTTTCCTTGCTGAGATCCTTGTTACACCCTGTGCGGGTGCGTCTGTATTGGACTCTTGTTGTTGTGGTGGTCAGCACGGCTGCGCAGGTTGCTGGGCCTACCCTGTTGGCACTGGGTATTGACCAAGGCTTGTCCCAAGTCATCGACAACAACAATTGGCTGCCTGCGCAATTGATCGTGAGCGCATATGTGCTCACCGCGATTGTCAGCTCGACAATGATGGCTGTCTACATGCGCTCCTCTGCAGTGTTGAGCCAAACCGTGCTTATCGACCTGCGCGAACGTGTGTTCCAGCACACGCAAAACCTGAGCATGAGCTTCCACGAGAACTACACCTCAGGCCGTGTAATTGCCCGCCAAACCAGCGATATCGAAACACTGCGTGAACTTCTCGATGGCGGCATTAGCAACCTATTCCGCGGCATCCTGCTCATGACCTTCACCGCTGGGGCATTGATTGCGCTGGATCCCTCCAGCGCACTGCCACTTGTCATTGCCTTGATTCCTGCGTTCTTCCTCACCCGGTGGTTCTCTAACACCTCCAAGAAGCAGTTCCGTGAAGCTCGCACCTTCTCTGCCAGGTTGATTGTGCAGTTCGTGGAAACCATGACCGGTATTCGTGCCGTCAAAGCATTCCGCCGCGAAGAACGCAATGAGAAGAGCTACGCCCTCGCCGTGGATGACTATCGCGAAGCGAACCGCAAGGTCATCCGTCTTTTTGGAACCTATGACCCAGGCCTGAAAATCATTGGTGTTTTCACTCTGGCTGCAGTACTTATCTTGGGCTCATTCCGGGTTGCCAACGGCGCGATGGAAGTCGGTGTTCTTCTCGCCGCCGTTCTCTACACCCGCAGGTTCTTTGAACCGATGGAAGAACTCGCCATGTTCTATAACTCCTTCCAGAACGCATCCTCTGCGTTGGAGAAGGTCTCGGGAATGCTCGAAGAGAAGGCCACCGTTGTTGAGCCGCTCAACCCTGTCTCGCTCCCCCACCCCCACGGCAAGCTCGACTTCTCCGACGTGCGGTTTGGGTACAACGACAGCTCCGTCGTCCTGCCTAACCTCGACCTCCACATCCCAGCTGGACAGACCATCGCCTTGGTGGGAACCACCGGCGCTGGGAAGTCCACCCTGGCCAAGCTGGTCGCTAGGTTCTATGACCCCACTCAAGGAACTGTGAGCCTTGATGACATTGATCTGCGCGAAATAGCGAACACTGACCTGCGCCGGGCCATCGTCATGGTTACCCAAGAGTCCTACCTGTTCTCGGGTTCCGTATCCGACAACATTGGCCTGGGAAAACCAAACGCAACCCAAGAAGAAATCGAGACTTCAGCGAAAGCTGTGGGGGCTCACGACTTCATCATGCGGTTACCGGAAGGGTATGCCACCGATGTGAATAAGCGCGGTGGTCGTTTGTCCGCAGGTCAGCGACAGCTGCTCTCCTTTGCACGGGCATTTATTGCCGACCCAACCGTGCTGATCTTGGATGAAGCGACTGCGTCGCTAGACATCCCCAGTGAGCGCCTGGTTCAGCGTGGTCTGCAGACGCTGCTTGCGGATCGCACCGCGATCATCATTGCCCACCGCCTCTCGACGGTGTCGATTGCGGACCGTGTGCTGGTGATGGAGCATGGCGAGATCATCGAAGATGGCACACCAGAAGAGCTCATTGAAGGAACAGGTAAGTTCGCTAGTCTGCACTCCGCATGGAGAGACTCTCTGGCCTAGGCCACACCGCCCACAACGTCATAGTGGCCCACAACTTGGTCTGCGTTTTTCGCAAGCACCACAATTACCGAGCCGTATCCTCCGCGCCACTCGCTGTGAAGGCGAGTGTGCTCGGATTCAGGTACCTCGGTTTCTGCAACATAACCAGTTTCGGTCACAGCTCCCTCAATGTGAACTCCGTTCGCACTGACTGAAACCTCAGAAGCCTCTGTGGTGAGTTCAACGCGAATAGGAACCATTCCGTTCACGGCAGCACCTGCGCTCACAGCAACCTGAAGCGAAAGAACACCTGTTCCCTGCTCGACAGAACGAGAGACCCACTGAGTGCCAGGAAGCTCTGGTGTGCGAGGAGCAGCAATGCGGTGATTGCGGTGGTGATCAAATGCCCAGGCATAGGCCAGAAGGTTACTGTCGTCGTACCCACGGCCAGCAAAGGTCAGCCCCGTCGGCATCCCAATGTCACTCATGAGTCCCATAGGAGCCGTGACAGTGGGAATGCCAAGGTGGCGAGGAACCAAGTTGCCGTTAGCAACCCAGGTTCCGTTACGCCACGCAAGATCAGCCGAGGCATCATTCACATCAGCATCCGCTGGTCCTACGTCTGCTGAGGCAGGGAATACGACAGCGTCGAGTCCCAGCTCGTCCATCCAGTCCTCGAGATCAAGCTTGCGTGCTTTCTCGAGTCCAGGAATACCTTCAGCCATGTCCGGAATATCGACGAGGGCTGGAACACCATCGCGCTTGGCACGAGAAACATACTCCTCGAGCGGAACATCTTCTGGAGCAAAGCGGTGCAGGTGGTCGTCATAGCGCCCAGGAACTGATCCTGTTGGGACAGGGAAGATCTTGTCTGGGTCCACCTGAGCCAAGGCATTCAGCTTGGGGTCGTTGTTGGCAGCAAGGAAGTCATGCCAGCCAAACATAGAGAGTTCCCAGAGCTCATGCTCGGCAAAGTGTTCGGGCACGAGCCCACGTGCCGTGAGGTTCTTGGCTCCTGGTCCACGGCTTTCGTAGTTGGTGACTACCGTGAAGTCTGTCTCCACTACTTCAGCGCCGAGTGCTTCGAGGTCTGCCTTGGCTTGGTGCCAGAGTTCCACGACGGAGTCGCGGGTCTCGATGACATCAATGTCATCGAGGACAACACCCACTGGTGCCTTGTTGATATACATCCGAGGGATCGCAATACGCTTACCCTGCAAAGCATTCGGGTTTGCTATTGCTGCATAGGAAGCAGGGCGAAGTTCAGAACTCTTGGGAGTCTCCACCCACGGCTGCATTCGCCAGAAATCTCCGCGGACTTCCCAGTCGTCTCCGACGATCTGGTCGAGAACCGCGAGCATGTCATCCATCGTGCGGGTGTGAGGAACCACGACATCCATGGTGGGGACGAGGGGCCAGTTACCGCGTGTGGAAATCACACCACGCGAGGGTGTGTAAGCACAGAGGCCGTTGTTGTTAGCGGGAGCGCGGCCAGATGACCAGGTCTCTTCGCCAAGACCAAAGGCAGCAAAGCTTGCCCCGGTTGCGGTTCCCGAACCGTTAGACGATCCCGAGCCAAAGGCTGCAGTCAAGAAGTCTGCGTTATAGGGGCTTTCAGCGCGGCCATAAAGGCCGCGCTGCATGCCACCGTTTGCCATCGGTGGCATGTTAGTTAGCCCAATCAACACTGCCCCTGCCTTGCGTAGCTGCGCAATAGTGAAGGCGTCATCGGTGGCGATGAGGTCTGCAAAAGCGGGAGAGCCAGAGGCGACTGTCAGTCCCTTGACCTTGTAGCTGTTCTTAGCTGTGTAGGGAATGCCGTCGAGGTAGCCCAGTGGCTTTCCTTGTTCACGGCGTTCGTCTGAAGCGCGGGCATCTGCAAAAAGATCTGGATTCAGAATAGGGACAGCGTTAAGCGTGATGCCGTGACGGTCATAAAAGGCAATGCGATCGAGGTAGGCAGCAACAAGCTCAACGCTTGAAATGATGCCCGCGTCCAGATCTGCACGCAGCTGAGCAATGGACTTCTCAACGACGGTGTAGGAGGTCATGCCTCCAGATTACCTATTCCGAAGCAATAACGATGAGGCTGTCACCCGCAGCAGTAGCGAACTCAGTGTTCTTGCTGGGGTTCAAGGAAACGCCCTTCGATGCATCGTCCTTACCGGCCGAAGCACTGCGGTAGCCAATCACCGACTGGCCGGCTGCGCGGCCAGCTGCAACGAGCTCGGCGAAACTCACCTTCTCGCCCACGGGAACGTAGT
>JBEGUL010000026.1:0-33836 GCA_041178865.1 Actinomycetota bacterium
GACCACGGCGCAACCCGTCTTGACCTTCGTGCGCCTTTCGGTGGCATGAAGAATTCGGGCTTCGGTCGCGAACAAGGCATCGAAGGTATCCGTGCTTTCCAGGACACCCGTGCAATTGCAACCATCGATGCAG
Source organism: Actinomycetota bacterium (assembly GCA_041178865.1). GTDB lineage: Bacteria > Actinomycetota > Actinomycetes > Actinomycetales > Microbacteriaceae > Aurantimicrobium. The sequence continues at coordinate 134 of JBEGUL010000026.1, forward strand.
AAGCGCTAGCAGCTCAAGCTCACTAGCGTTTCACTCAACGGCGGCCAACGAATCCACTGTTAAACTTTGGGTTCGTTGGCCAAAGTTGATTAACATCTACCTACAACCGAATTCAAGCGGGGAAAAATGGCGGCAACAAAAAGAACTGTAGAGGCAATCACTGTTGCCTCCGGTTCGAGCGTGCCTCATATTGGCAAGCAAGAAATATTGACAGAGCCATTACCGTTGCTTATTGATAGTGACGAGTTCACTCCTCGACTGCTTGCACTTCTCTCAAATGCACTTGTCTGGAGAGAATCTATGTTGCTTCGTCAAGAGTTCAATCTGGGAACTAATGACTGGCGCGTCATCTCTGCCTTGGCCAACACCCCTGGCAGTAGTGCTACCGATGTGTCAGAGTTCTTGGCCATGAATAAAGCGGTGGTCTCAAAGGCCGTCAATACGTTGATTGATCGCCGGTTGATTGCTGCCAGCGATGGCCCACGTGGATCACGCCATCTGTATCTCACCCCTGAAGGTGCTGAAATGCATGACAAGATGATGCCTATCTCCCTGTCGGGTGAGGACATTATCCTGAGTCGCCTCAGTGACCGAGAACAGGCCCAGCTGCGCAAACTTCTGACAAAGATGATGTTAGAAATCCCAGATCTCTCACCCACCTCGGTTCAGATTTCACCTCTAGAGGATTAGTGTCCTTTAGGTGGTGATGATCTCCACCACCGCAGGACCTGATGCATCTGCAGCTAGACCAGTCTCTGAAGTCACTATTCGTGAAACGCAGCAGGAAATCTTCTCGTTCTCTTCCTTTTGGCGTTCGCTATAGAACACATCGCGGTGATCGACACGGCCATCAAGTCGAGAGACGCGGACTTCACATAAGCCACACTCACCCTTGCGGCAGTCAGCGAGCATGTCCACACCCGCGGCCTCGAGTGCTTCGAGCATGGAATGTTGTTTATCTACGAGAACTTCAACGTTCTGTGCAGGAATGCGCACAATGAATTCTTCAGGATCAAACCAGCCACTTGCTCCAAAGGTTTCGTAGCGAAGGTTTGTGTTTTCTAGCTCACTTTCGAACCACGCGCGACGGACAGCGTCCATCAATCGGATTGGCCCGCAGATATATAGCTCCGTGTTGTCATCCAAGGAGGCGATGAGCTCAGGGATCTGAATGAAGTTCTTATCTTCGTCGAAGTACAACTGGAGATTATCGCCATGGATTTCCTGAAGTTCTTCACGGAAAGCCATCGCTTCTCTGCTTCGGGATGCGTACAAAAGGGTGTAGTTCGCACCAATGCGCTTGAGCACAGCAGCCATAGCCATAATCGCTGTTACACCGATGCCCCCGGCAATAAGTACGTATCGTTCTGCACCCACACGAAGGGGGAAGTTCTGCAGTGGCTGGGTAATGTCGAGTTGGTCGCCCACTTTGAGCTCGTGCACAGCGATAGAACCGCCACGAGAGTTGGGGACCAAGAAGACTCCCAACGTGATGTCGCGAAGGTCCTCGCTTTGTGACACCACTGAGTAGGAGCGACGAACCATTTCTCCGTTCGCCTTCACCATGAGGTCGATGTGTGACCCAGGATCAGCTTTGGCGCGATTGGATTGGCGAATGACAATCTTCTTGATGTCGTTGGCTGCTTGCGAAATCTCGATGATTTCGCCCTGCTGCCAGACCTCGATGTTTGTTGCTGCCATCGTTACTCAGCCCAACCAGCTTCAGGCTTGGTGCCCAGACGACCTTCAGCCATGAGTTGACGCTCAAGCAAGCGGCGAACCCACATGCCTCCAGCATCGATGTTGATGTTGTAGAACTCGTAGTCGGGGTTTGCGTCGATAGCTCGCTGCTGGGCGCGAAGCATGACCTCGTCTTCACCGAACACCCCATGCACTCCTTCGCGCATCTGTGTGGTGATGGTTTGGCTCTCGAGGCGGTAATTGCGCTGGATTGACCAGAAGTAGTGACTGGTTTTGGCGGTTTCGGGGGTGATGGTGTTCATGACGAACGCGTTGACGCCCTGACTGCGGTCACCTTCAGGTGCACCCGTATCTGCTTTTGCAACACCAACGTCGATGCAAATAGTTCCCGGAGCTTCAAAGTGGATGATTTGCCAGCGGTCAACCTTGCCTTCGTAGCTTGGGAAGACGTCGTGCAGGTTCTTCTTCCAGAATGGGGGAGGGTAGATGCCTCTCATCCAGCGGGTGACCGTCACTGATTTCTCATCGTGGGTGGTGGTGAAGTCAGATTCACTGAGCTCTGCCTGCCCAATGCTGGAACCGTGAACGAATTCTTCGTGGGTGAGATCCATCAAGTTGTCGACGATGAGCTGGTAGTTGCAATCGGCATGAATAGTGCGGCCATCACCGGTCCATTCGGGGTGATCCATCTGGAACATGTTGGGAATAGTGTCGGGATCTGCCAGTGTGGGGTCGCCTAGCCATACCCACACGTAACGGTGACGTTGAACTGTGGGGAATGAAGGAACGGTTGCGCTGGGGTTTACCGTTTCTTGCGCAGGCATGGAGATACAGCGTCCTGCGGCGTTGAAGACAATGCCGTGATAGGGGCATTGAATGCCGTCTTTTCCAACGGTCTTTCCCATAGAGAGGGGTGCGAGGCGGTGCCAGCAGGCATCTGCCAGGGCAACGGGTTTGCCTTCTTCGGTGCGGTACAGCGCGAGTGGGCGATCAGCAATAGTACGAGACATTGGCTTGCGAGTGACCTCGTAATCCCATGCGGCCACGTACCACGCGTTGAGTGGGTAGTTCGTAATCTTGGTCGTTGTTGTGCTGCCTAAGTTCTGAGCAACCATCATGTCTCCTCGTTGAAACTAACTATCATGATAGATAGTGTTAAAGACACAATACATATGTCTATAGTTAGTTACAACATTTCTGGCAAAGGAGTTTGATGTGAGTCTTCGTTACGCTCTCCTTGCCGTTCTCACCGTTGAACCGATGACGGGGTATGACTTATCCAAGCTTTTTCAGCAATCAGTTGCACACGTCTGGAATGCCCCTGACTCACAGATATATCCGGAACTTCGCAAGATGGAGGCAGAAGGCCTCCTCGAAGGAAGTGATGTTCCGTGGGGTCCTCGTGGGCGTAAACGTCAATACGCCATCTCAGATTCGGGACGTGAAGCGTTCCGCGCCTGGATGAATGAGCCCATCGCCTACTTCTTGGAACGAGACACTGCTCACCTTAAGGCGGCATACCTCGAGTGGGCAGAACCTGACGCTGCCCGGGGTATTCTTGCCGGCCATAAAGAACACTTCACTGCGCTACTTCAGGACTGGACATCTCGACTTATCGAAATCAACACCTTGACTAATCCACTTCTGGTCAAGCGTTTAGAGATTTCATCCCCTCGGGATCATCAAAGAGTGGTCGCTTTCAAGCGATACACCTATGAAGGTCTCATCGCACGAGCAGAGCAGGAAATTCTCTGGGCTGATCGTGGACTAGAACTTCTGGACTCACTCGAAACTGAGTGAGGCAGGACCTGCTGAAAATACATAACCGAACCATCGGTTATGAAGAACCTCACTTCAATAACAATTGCTAATCAACGAGGAGTAGTAATGACATTTTTAGACCCCGCAACGTGGGCAGGAAAAATCTTTAATGGTGACTGGGTTGCAGCAGGCGGCGGGAACCTTGACGTGTTTGAACCTGCAACCGGTCAAGTCCTCACCACGGTAGGGCTTGCGTCTGTGCAAGATGCCCACAAAGCAGCAAAGAATGCAGCTCAGGCCCAGATTGCCTGGGCGGCTACCAAGCCCGAAGAGCGAGCTGCAATATTGCGTAAGGCTGGAGACCTCTGGCATGAACACGAGGCAGAAATTGGTCAGTGGATCATGCGCGAAACAGGGGCAATCCCTCCCAAAGCTGGTCTTGAAACTCATATGGCACAGGGCATCTGCTACGAAGCGGCAGCACTTCCCTCACACACCATGGGCTCAGTGCACCCATCCAACAACGACCACTGGAGCATTTCCCGTCGACGTCCGGCAGGTGTTGTGAGCGTTATCTCTCCCTTTAATTTTCCGCTGATTCTCTCAATTCGTTCCGTTGCCCCTGCACTTGCATTGGGTAATGCCGTCGTGCTGAAGCCAGACCCCCGCACTCCTATAACAGGAGGCCACGTCATTGCACGTGTATTCGAAGAGGCGGGACTTCCCAAGGGACTTCTCCAGGTCATCCCGGGGGCAGCAGACGTGGGCATTGCAGTGGTTGAAGCTCCTGATGTGCGCGTAGTTTCTTTTACAGGTTCTACAGCTGCAGGGCGCAAGGTTGGCGAATTAGCTTCGGCCAACCTCAAGCGCGTTCACCTCGAACTCGGTGGAAAGAACTCCATCATTGTTCTGCCTGGTGCTGATGTTGCGAAGGCCGCAAGTGCAGCAGCATTTGGTTCCTTCCTGCACCAAGGACAAATTTGTATGTCGACCGGGCGCATCGTTGTGCACGAATCTCTCTACGACGAATTTGTCGAAATTCTTGCTGGTAAGGCGCAACACCTCCCCGTAGGTAACCCCCACACAGAGCAAGTTGCAATCGGGCCTGTTATCGATCACAAGCAGCTTGAGCGCATGGACTCACTCGTGAAGGCGACTGTGGGAGCGGGCGCAACATTAGTTGCGGGTGGAACTCACCAAGACCTTTACTACGCACCCACGGTGCTCACCGGTGTTACCAAAGACATGCCTGCCTATAACGAGGAGATCTTTGGACCCGTTGCAAGTGTCTACAAGTACACCACTACTCAAGAAGCAATTGATCTGGTATCCGACACGGAATATGGCCTGTCTTTGAGCATCTTGGGCGATGTGGGGACAGCCATGGAGATTGCTGACGCGGTTCCTACAGGGCTCGTCCACATCAACGAACAAACTGTTGCCGATGAACCCAACATCCCCTTTGGTGGCCTTGGTCATTCTGGCAACGGGTCACGTTTCGGTGGCGCAGATGCCAACATCGAAGCTTTCACGGAACTTCAGTGGCTAACTGTTCGCAGCGAAATTGCTCCATATCCCTTCTAAATAATCGACGGTAAACAAAAGGAACCTCCAACTCACTCGTTGGAGGTTCCTTTTGTTATCATTTAGCGCCAGTCGTCGGCGCTGTAGTCCCAGCCCACATAGCCTTCGGCAATGTAGGTCTGACCTGCCTCTGACTCTGTGAAGGAGTAGAGGTCAGCAACCTGACGCTTCTTGTCGAACTCGGTTGCATCCGGTGCGATGTGAAGCATGGTGGTCATCATGTAGGAGTAGTTGGTGGCCTTCCAGATGCGCTTGAGTGCGTCTTCCTGGTAGGTGTCCAAGAACTTCTCAGAACCGGAGCGGTAGTACTCACGCAGTGCACGGTTGAGCCAGAGGACATCGCTGAATGCGAGGTTCAGACCCTTTGCGCCGGTGGGAGGAACAGTGTGTGCTGCGTCACCCATGAGGAACACCTTGTTCTTGCGCAGGCTGTCGTGGACGTAGCTACGGAACTTGAGAACGTCCTTGCGGAAGATGGGGCCACGCTTAAGCTCAGCGTTGGAAACACCTGCCTGAAGTTTGTCCCAGATTTGCTCATCGGTGACGGCGTTGACGTCCATGTTGGGGTCGCACTGGAAATACATGCGCTGGACATTTTCATCACGGGTCGAGATGAGTACGAAACCCTCTTCTGAGCGGCTATAGATGAGCTCCTCTGAGCTAGGGGGTGCATCCACGAGAATGCCGTACCAACCGAAGGGGTATTCGCGGGCCATACCGCTGAATTTATTTCCTGTGACATATTCGCGCGCGATGCTCATTGAGCCGTCGGCACCAATAACGAAGTCAGCAGAGATTTCGAATGCTTCGCCGTTGGCGGTTTTACCCACAATCATGGGACCGTTGGGGCCATCTACGACCTTGTCAGCGAGGTGCTCAAACAGTGGAGTGACACCGGCTTCAACGCGGGCTTTGATCTGAGCCTTGAGCACTTCGTGTTGCGGGAAAAGATAAACACCCTTCCCGGTGAGCTTGGGGAAGTCGAAACGATGGGCGTGACCATCGAAGTGGAATTCAACACCATCGTGACGCAGTGTTTCAACGTGTTCACGTGTGACAACTTCGGTCTCAACCAGAACCTCGACAGCGGGGGATTCGAGAATTCCAGCTCTGACTGTTTCTTCAATATCTGCGCGGCTACGCCCGTCAATCACGACGGAGTCGATTCCTGCGCGCTGGAGGAGGTGTGCGAGCTGGAGGCCAGCGGGGCCTGCGCCCAAAATACCGACTTGAGTGCGGATTGTTGTGGTCATCATTGAACCTTTTCGATAGCGGTAAACGTCTAGTTCAATTCAGGCTTATGTGGAAGGCGCTAACAAGACTAAAGTTTCATGTGATGGAAGTTTCTGATTGGAGCAGTTCATGAGCCCAGCACGAGTAGAAAGTGGCGCCCCCACAGCGCTACTTGAGCGTGCCATGGACATCCTTGGTTGCTTTGATCCCAAGCACAGCGCACTGACACTGACTCAGATCTCTGAGTTGACCAAACTTCCCATGTCCACCTGCCACCGCATTGTCGGAACTCTTGAAGCTGGTGGGTTCCTCAGCAAAGGAAGTGACCGCAAGTTTCGCGTGGGAACAAAACTCTGGACCATCGCGCAGCACGCTCCCTTGAGTGAGCGCCTGCGTGAAAGTGCCCTGCCCACCCTGGCTCGCCTCTATGAAGAGACAGGGGAGAACGTCACCTTGGCAGTTCTTGACCGTGGCCAAGCGCTCTATGTCGACCGTCTTGTGGGGGAGCGCAGCATTCCCACCATCAGCCGTGCAGGTGGCCACCTTCCTCTTCACACCACGGGTGTGGGCAAAGTGTTGTTGGCGTATCAATCTGAGAAGGCGATTGAGCAATATCTGGCTCAGCCGCTCCCCAAGCCAACGCCACAATCAATTACTCAACCTGACGCACTTCGCAAGGACTTAGCTGAGGTGCGCAAGAACGGTTACTCCATTACTCGCCAAGAGATGACCCGTGGTAGCGGTTCCATCGCGGTTCCCATCATGCGCAAGGGGAAGTGTGTGGCAGCCGTGGGCGTGATCGTTCACCTCAACAGGCTCGATATCAACCGCTTGGTATCCACGCTCACCGATGCTGCCGCCTCGATTGCGGCTGAACTCGACGGTCACTAATACCTCCGGAGTTCCAGGGGAGTACTGCTCTGTTAGTTTTTGTGTATAACTGATAGCATTTGCTATATGCCTACCGTTTCAACTGTCGAACAGCTGCAGGTCGAAGCCCGCGCTGCTGACCTGCTCTATGCCAGGTCTCGGAAGATCTTGGTGGATGCGGTTCGGGCTGGAATCAAGGCGGGCCTCAGCCAGCGAGACATTGCTGAGGCAGTGGGTAGGAGCCAGCCCGAGGTTTCGAGACTGGTTCGTTTCCATGGGCAGACGCCTTTGGGAAAAAAACTTCGCAACAACCGCAGTGAGGTCATCAAGATTGCGAAGTCTCATGGGGCTCGGGATCTCAAAGTCTTCGGCAGTGTTGTGACAGGTAAAGAGCATGAAGGCTCAGATATTGATCTGTTAGTAACTTTCGACAAGGGTGTCACCCTTATGGGTATCGTTCGCCTGGAATTCGCACTCGGCGAATTGTTAGGAGTCGATGTAGATGTTGTTGGTGAGAAAAGCCTCAGGCCATTTCTTCGTGATCGTGTGCTGGGGGAAGCGGTCCCTCTGTGAGTAGGACCGATGAGGAGTTAGTCCGAGACGCACTCAATCATTTGGAAATGTTGAAGTACCACCTGACCAAGGGGCCTTTTGAAGATCCGACGGTTTCTGATGCTGTGAATATGAGACTTGCTGCTGCGTTGGAGACGATTTCTCAAACAAGCGCTGTGCTCCGGGATACATATTTCAGTGATGACTGGCGCCATATGAAGTCCATGAGAAACAGAATTTCTCATGGTTATTCACTTCTCGACCTTGAACTCGTGCAGGGAACCATTGCTGAAGACGTGCCTCACTTTGAGCTTCAGCTTCGCAAGGCATTACGCGAATTATCGACCTAGGCTGTAATGGTGACCGAAAAGAGCGCCCCTACCCGGACCGTGACTGGTCGCGCGCTCGCCGTGCTTGACACATTCGATGTGAAGCACCGAAGGCAATCCCTCGCTTCCATTTCCAGGCGTTGTGAGCTTCCGTTGACCACTGTTCACCGTCTGGTGCATGAACTTGAGAATCAAAATGCTTTGGTTCGTGGTTCCGATGGTGATTATGAAATTGGCAGCAAGATTTGGCGCTTGGGCCTGTTGGCTTCAGTTCACTCTGACCTGCGAGAAGTAGCACTTCCCTATATGGAAGACGTCTACCAACTCCACAACGATGCTGTGCAGATTGCCGTGTTGGATGGGTTGCGCTGTTTGATTGTGGAACGCATTGCCGGCTCCAGAACTCTCGAAGTGATGAGTAAACCGGGCTCCAGGCTTGCCCTGCATGCCACAGGCGTGGGAAAAGTACTGCTGGCACATGGTGATGCGGAACTGCAGAAAGCGGTTCTGAACTCTCTTGATCGATTCACTGACCAAACCATTACTGACCCTGGTGTTCTCGAAACTCAGTTGAAGACCATCAAGGTTCAAGGTTTTGCCAAGACCCAAGAAGAGCTTGCGGAAGGTGCGGTTTCCATTGCTGTGCCCTTGCGAGGCAAGGGCGGCAATGTCATCGCCGCACTCGGCATCGTGGCGCCCAGCGATGGTCGCGACTTGGGCAAGTTGGTGCCCGTCATGCAGGTCACAGGTGCGGCTCTGTCCAAAAAGTTAGTTGAAGCTGGCCTGGGTGACGCTGCTCGTCTGCAGGGCAGTAGTTAAGCACACTGATATTGCCCTTCCACTATCCGGAAGACTCCTTGGTTTTCTCCTCTGAAATGCAGTTGTCTAGAAACAGGCATACTTGCGCAATTTCGAAGGAGAATCATGGCACGCGTCGTTCGAGGAACACCACGAACCCCACTTGAGATTGTGGACGGCCTTGCCGCTCTCGGATCTGCCACCGTGCACGAAGCACAGGGTCGTATTGGTTTGCTGAACCGTCGCCTTCGCCCTATCTTCCCCGCCATGATTGCGGGTAACGCTCTGACCTGTGAAGTTGCCCCCGGCGACAACTGGATGATCCACGTTGCTGTTGAACAGGCACAGCCTGGTGACATCCTCATCGTCACCCCCACCAGCCCCTGCGACGACGGGTACCTCGGTGACCTCCTCGCCGAGAGCTTGATGGCTCACGGTGTTCGTGGTCTGGTTATTGATGCTGGTGTGCGCGACGTCGCAACTCTGACCGAAATGGGCTTCCCCGTCTGGTCGAAAACCATTAGCTCGCAGGGAACGGTCAAGGAAACTATTGCGAACGTTCAGACGCCGATTTTGATGGCAGACCAGCTGGTTCGCCCAGGCGACGTGATTGTTGCCGACATTGACGGCGTGTGCTTGGTTCGTCGCGAGGATGCAGCAACTGTTCTGAAGGCAGCCCAGGAGCGAGAAGCCATGGAAGCTGGTAAGCGCACACGTCTTGCAGCTGGCGAGCTAGGCCTCGACATTTACAACATGCGCGACAAACTGGCCGCTAAGGGTCTCGTTTATGAGGACTACGCGGGTGAATAACTCTGAGGTTGCTGTTCCCTGTGCAGTGATGCGCGGCGGGACCTCAAAGGGGCTTTACTTTCTCGAAAGTGATCTCCCCAGAGACCGTGCTGCCCGCGACACCTTCTTGCTTGCTGCCATGGGTTCGCCTGATGTGCGCGAGATCGACGGCATGGGTGGGGGGCACCCGTTGACCTCCAAGGTTGCTGTCGTGAAGAAGTCTGAGCGTGACGGCATCGACGTGGACTACCTGTTTTTGCAGGTGTGGCCAGATCGTGCTGAGGTGAGTGACCAGCAGAACTGTGGCAACATCCTCGCTGGTGTGGGACCTTTCGCCATTGAAAAGGGACTTGTTCCGGCAGCAAATGGTGTGACCCCAGTCGCGATCTACATGGAGAACACAGATTCGAAGGCAACTGCCTTTGTCGAGACTCCCGGTGGCGTGGTCAACTACGCCGGCACGGCACGCATTGACGGTGTTCCTGGAACTCATGCCCCGATCAACATCAACTTTGAAGACGTTGCTGGCTCGAGCTGTGGTGCTCTGCTTCCCACCGGCAATGTCGTGGATGACGTTCTCGGTGTTCAGGTCACCTGCATTGACAACGGTATGCCCGTTGTCTGCCTGAATGCTTCTGACTTTGGCATCACCGGGTATGAGACTCCTGCTGAGCTCGAGGCAAACGTTGAGCTCAAGGCTCGCGTGGAAGAAATCCGCCTAGCTGTTGGTCCCCTGATGAACTTGGGCGATGTCACTAACAAGACCGTGCCCAAGATGAGCTTGCTTGCTCCAGCTCAAGACAGTGGTCTTCTCTCCACCCGCACCTTCATCCCTCACCGCGTTCACGAAAGCATCGGTGTTCTGGGTGCTGTTTCTGTTGCCACGGCATGCATGCTCGAGGGCAGCGTTGCTGCCCAGATTGCTGGTCTGGAGAGCATTGGTTCCAGCCTGGAAGTTGAAGTGGAACACCCCACCGGTTTTTTCACTGTTCAGATGGAAGTCGATAACTCCTCTGGAACACCTGTGGTGACAAAGTCTGCGCTGCTACGCACCGCCCGCATGCTCATGTCGGGCTCAATTTACGTCCTCGAATCTGCTTGGGAGAACAACGCATGATTATCGATATCCACGGCCACTACACAACGGCCCCCGAGCTTCACAACCAGTGGCGCATTGACCAGCTCGCTGCCTATGCAGCGGGTCAACCCAGCCCTGAATACCCAGAGATCTCAGATGAGATCATCCGCGAGACCATTGAGCAGAACCAGCTCAAGCTCATCAAGGAGCGCGGTTCGGACCTCACTATCTTCTCTCCTCGTGCTTCTGCCATGGGGCATCACGAAGGTGACCAGCGCATCAGCCTTGAGTGGACCGTGGCGTGCAACAACCTGATTAAGCGCGTAGTTGACTTGTTTCCAGAAGACTTCATCGGTGTTGCTCAGCTGCCCCAGTCTCCTGGTGCTGATCTGACAGAGACCATCAAGGAAATGGAGCGCTGCGTCAATGAGCTCGGTTTCATTGGTGTGAACCTTAACCCAGATCCTTCTGGTGGTCAGTGGCAGACCGTTCCTATGACAGACAAGTTCTGGTACCCGTTCTACGAGAAGATGGTCGAACTTGATGTTCCCGCCATGATTCACGTGTCGGCTTCATGTAACCACAACTTCCACGCCACCGGCGCGCATTACATGAACGCCGACACCACGGCGTTTATGCAGCTGCTTCAGGGGAACCTCTTCGGCGACTTCCCCACACTGCGGTTCATCATCCCTCACGGTGGTGGAGCTGTTCCCTACCACTGGGGTCGTTACCGCGGTCTGGCAGATATGCTCAAGCAGCCCAACCTGTCCACACACCTCATGAACAACGTGTTCTTTGACACCTGCGTTTATCACCAGCCAGGTATTGACCTGCTGGTCGATGTCATCGACAACAAGAATGTGCTGTTCGGTTCAGAAATGATCGGTGCCGTGCGCGGCATCGACCCTCAGACTGGCCAATACTTTGACGACACCAAGCGTTACATCGACGCTGCGAAGATCTCAGAAGAAGAACGCACCAACATCTTCTCGAAGAACGCACGTAAGGTTTTCCCTCGCATGGATGCCAAGCTGACGGAGCGTGGCCTGTGAGCGCATTTGTGAAGGATGCCGACTGGCTCGACTGGCACCAGAGCCCCAGCAAGCCACAGTTTGTTGTGCCAGCTGGTGCTGTGGATGCACACTGTCACGTCTTTGGTCCTGGGGATACCTTCCCTTTCGCCCCGGAGCGAAAATACACCCCTTGCGATGCCAGCTGGGAACAGCTCTTTGCTCTGCGTGACTTCTTGGGCTTTGAGAAAAATGTTGTTGTCCAGGCAACCTGCCATGGCTCGGACAATTCAGCACTGCTGGATGTTCTCGAGCGCGCCAATGGCAAGGCTCGCGGTGTTGTCACCGTGAAGCCCGACATCTCCGCTGAAGAACTGCAGCGCATGCATGACCTGGGTGTGCGTGGGGTGCGCTTCAACTACGTCAAGCGCCTGGTTGATCCCAAGCCTGATGACTACTACCGCGAAATCATCGAGAAAATCCGTCCCCTCGGCTGGCACGTGGTGCTCTACTTCGAGCCTGCAGACCTCAAAGAGAAAATGGACTTCTTCAACTCGTTGAACATCCCACTTGTCATTGACCACATGGGTCGTCCCGACGTGACCAAGCCCGTGGACAACGAAGAGTTCGAGATGTTCCTGGACTTCATGCGCGGGAACAAAGATGTCTGGTGCAAGGTCAGCTGTCCTGACCGCTTGACCAAGAGCGGTTCACCTGAGTACCTCGACGTTGTTCCCTTCGCCAAGAAAATCGTCGAAGAGTTCCCCGACCGGGTTCTCTGGGGAACCGACTGGCCCCACCCCAACATGAAGACGGAGATGCCGGATGACGGCATCTTGGTTGACTATGTTCCCTTGATTGCAGCCACTCCTGAACTGCAAACCAAATTGCTTGTTACCAACCCCAACAACCTCTACTGGAGCTAATCATGAAGCCCAATTTTGAGCAGTACAAGGACATCCCCGGCACGACCATTTTCACTCTTGAAATGGCACAAAAAGGATTCCACCTCAACCAGTTCTGCATGAGCTTGCGTGATGCCGAAAACCGCAAGCGGTTTCTGGCTGACGGCCCTGCCTACTTGGCTGAGTGGGACATGACCGACGAGCAGAAGCAAGCAGTTATTGATCGCGACTTCCAGAAGATGTTGGATCTGGGCGGCAACGTCTACTTCCTGTCCAAAATCTTTGCTGCAGAGGGTCTCTCCTATGTTCAGGCGGTCAGCACCATGACAGACATGAACGTTGAGGAATACCAGCAGATGATGATCAACGGTGGTCGCAACATCGAAGGTTTGCGCTCCAAGAAGGAACGAGGCGACGCATAATGGCGAAAATTGTTGCTGGTATTGCCACCAGCCACGTTCCTGCTGTGGGTCACGCGGTGGACTCCGGAAAGACGCAGGACGCTTACTGGAAGCCCATGTTTGATGGCTACGAATTCTCCAAGCAGTGGGCTAACGACAACCCCGCAGACGTTGCGATCATTGTCTACAACGACCATGCCTCCTACTTCGGCATGGAGATCATGCCTACCTTCGCGCTCGGGATTGCAGATAGCTTCGCCATCTGCGACGAGGGCTATGGCCCCCGTCCTGTTCCTGTTGTTGAAGGTGCTCCAGAGCTCGCAACCCACCTGGGCGCTTCGCTCATCATGGATGACTTCGATATGACCATCCTCAACGCACTCGAGGTTGACCACGGTCTGACCGTGCCCATGTCGTTGATGTTTGGCACGCCTGACAAATGGCCCACCAAGGTCATTCCTTTGGCTGTGAACGTGGTGATGAACCCTCAGCCCTCTGGAGAGCGCTGCCTAGCTCTCGGTAAAGCTATCAAGCGCGCTGTTGAGCAGTTTGATGGCGATCTCAATGTGCAAATTTGGGGAACCGGTGGCATGAGCCACCAGATTCAGGGATCTCGCGCTGGCCTGATCAACCTGCCCTGGGACATCCAGTTCATGGATGACCTGATCAACCAGCCTGAAGTGCTCCAATACAAACCACACCTGGAATACATGATCGAAGCTGGCTCAGAAGGCGTGGAGCTCATTATGTGGCTCATTATGCGAGGTGCACTCGGCGACCAGGTCAATGAGGTCTACCGTTTCAACCACGTGCCCGCTTCCAACACTTCTGTTGGCCACCTGATTCTCACCCCCAAGGAAGACTAAACATGACTGTCAATATCGCTGTTGTTGGCCTAGGTGCCTTCGGCCAAAAGCACTTGGACGCTTTGGCAAACATTCCTGATGCCACCATCAAGTACGTTGCCCACAGCCGCCAGAACGTCGCAGATGAAATCGCTGAGAAGTATGGCGCGGATAAGGGCTTTGATAGCTACACCGAGCTTCTGGCCCAGCCAGATCTCGACGGTGTGATTCTGGCAACCCCCACCCAGATGCACCACGACCAGACCATTGAGGCTCTGCGCGCTGGAAAGCACGTCATGGTGGAAATCCCCATGGCAGATAACCTGCGTGGTGTTCAGGACATCGTCGACGTGCAGAAGGAAACGGGCTTGATCGCCATGGCAGGACACACCCGCCGTTTCAACCCTTCTCACCAGTATGTTCACAACAAAATCACTGCCGGTGAATTCAACATCCAGCAGATGGACGTGCAGACCTACTTCTTCCGTCGCACCAACATGAATGCCCTCGGTCAGCCCCGCTCCTGGACTGACCACCTGCTCTGGCACCACGCAGCTCACACGGTTGACCTGTTCCAGTACCAGACCGGCGAAAAAATCGTGAAGGCCAACGCTATTCAGGGGCCCAAGCACCCTGAGCTCGGCATTGCGATGGACATGTCCATCCAGCTCGCCACCGAAACTGGGAAGATCTGCACCCTCTCGCTCTCGTTCAACAACGACGGCCCGCTGGGAACCTTCTTCCGTTACATCGGCGACACCGACACCTACATCGCCCGCTATGACGATCTCGTCACCGGCAAGGAAGAAGTCATCGACGTCTCCAACGTGGATGTCTCCATGAACGGTATTGAGCTTCAGGACCGCGAGTTCGTAGCGGCTATCAAGGAAGGCCGTGAGCCCAACGCCAGCGTTGCGCAGGTCCTTCCTTGCTACATCGTCCTCGACGCGCTCCAGCAGCAACTCGACTACTAAACCTGCCGCTTCCAGGCACACAAAGAATCCCCGCCACAAGCGGGGATTCTTTACTTAAGCCACTTTTTTACAGGAGCTTGGCTGTGGGGAATCTTTTTGCCGTGCATGATGCGTCCATGAGTGAACTGAATCGGCGCAATCATGGTGCTGTCGTAGCCACTGCCTGACAGAATCTCGACAACATCTTGCATCGCAATCTGGTGCCGTTTGAAGTTGTGAGCGGTGTCATCAATCAGTGCTTGGGCAGCATCGCCGTTGAGGGCAGTGAACTGTTCTTGGATGTCCTGCCATGCCCAGTCTTCAATACCGAGGCTTTCTGCAGCCCACAAGGTGTCCGCAACGACTTCAGCTAAACCATTGGACAAAAGGGTTCGGATCAAGGTCCGGGCGGCAGCGTCTCCGGGACGGGTTGAAATTACAGAAACTGTGACTCCGAGGGGAGTCAAGGCATCAGCTAAGGCCCGCGCACCAGTACCGGATGCTTCCAGCCAACCTGATGGTGAGAGGGCAACGTCTGCATAGGCCCCCTCAATAAAAAGGCTGGAGAGCCGCTTCTTCTGCTCAGGAGTTCCGGAAGAGACATCCGCAAAGATTGCTCCTGCTTTCAGCTGAGAAGCAATCTCTGATGCAGTCTTTTCCGCAATCTGGGGTGCACCGAAGTTCAACACCACATCTGCTGCGGCTGCCTCTTCGAGTCTGTTAGTCAGAGGAATAGGTAAAAACTCTGCAGGAGCTAGATCGAAACCCACAACTTCAGCACCTGCACTCTGGAGCGCGACGCCCAGGCGTAAGCCAGCGTCGCTGGCCCCGATCACTGTAATACGAGTCATGGCTAAACCTCGCGATCCAGGGTCTTCATTTGTGCATCGGAGTGGTGTCCGCCAATGGGCTGCGTCACCTTGTCGAGTCGTGCTACCTGTTCGGCAGTGAGCTCAACATCGACTGATGCAATGTCTTCCTCAAGGTGGCTAATGCGCACAGTTCCAGGAATTGGAGCCCAGTCGGCACCCTTGGCCAGAAGCCAAGCCAGTGCCAACTGCGCTGGTGTGCAGCTGACTTCAGAAGCGACTGTCTCCACTTCGCTGAGGATCTCGAGGTTCTTCTCGAAAGCTTCGGGCTGGAAGCGAGGGTTGGTCAGGCGCCAGTCGTCTTCATCGAATTTATCGAGCGTGGTGATCTTGCCGCTCAGCATCCCTCGGCTGAGAGGTGAATAGGGAACAAAACCAATACCCAGCTCTGCAAGCAGGTCTAGTGTCCCGTCTTCGCCATCTCGGGTCCACAGAGAATATTCCGACTGCAGAGCCGTGATGGGGTGGACTGCATTGGCTTTGCGGATGTTGGCTTGGCCAGCCTCAGAGAGGCCAATGTGGCCAATTTTGCCTTCGTCGATGAGTTCTTTCAGAGTGCCCACAACGTCCTCGATGGGCACGTTCTTATCGACACGATGTTGGTAATACAGGTCGATGTAATCCATGTCGAGGCGCTTCAGAGATTGTTCAACCGCGTAACGGATGTTTGCTGGGGTGCTGTCAAAGCCGAGCCTGCGCTCTTCGCCTTCGCCAGTCATCATGCCGAACTTGGTGGCAACAACCACGTCATCACGGCGGCCCTTGAGGGCCTTCCCGACGAGAACTTCGTTCTTCATGGGGCCATAAATCTCAGCAGTGTCGAAAAACGTTACCCCGAGCTCGAGAGCGCGGTGAATGGTGGCAATGTGGACCTCGTCTGGCTGGTCTTTACCCGTGAAGAGGTGAGACATGCCCATGCAACCTAAGCCGATGCGAGAGACGGTCAGGTCGCGGAGATTGGTGTATTTCATCAGAAGTAGTCCAAGGTCTTAGGGGTGCGTCATCGACAGCACATCGAGTGCGGCATCGAGTTGTTCCATAGTGAGCTTCTTTCCATCGACATAGCCCAGCTCAATGGTTGCTTCGCGAATGGTCTTGCCTGTCGCAACGGCATGCTTGGCAATCTTTGCTGCTGCTTCATAACCAATGTATTTGTTCAACGGCGTCACGATGGAAGGGCTAGATTCCGCCATTGCCCGGGCACGTTTCACGTTCGCCTCAAGACCATTGATGGTCTTATCGGCCAAGATGCGTGAAGACGACGAGAGCAAGCGGATTGATTCGAGCACCGAGCTACCCATGACAGGGATAGCAACGTTGAGTTCAAACAAACCTGAAGCGCCACCCATCACCACAGCAGCGTCATTACCAATGACCTTCATGCAAACCATCAGGACTGCTTCGGGAACAACGGGGTTCACCTTGCCGGGCATGATGGAGGAACCAGGCTGAAGGTCTGGGATATGAATCTCTGCCAAGCCTGTGTTGGGACCTGAGCCCATCCAGCGGATGTCATTGCAGATCTTGGTGAGAGACACTGCAATCGTGCGGAGCACGCCCGAAGCTTCGACGAGAGCATCGCGATTAGCTTGTGCTTCGAAGTGATCACGAGCTTCTGTAATGGGGAGCTTGGTTTCTTTGGCCAGCTTCTTGATCACCAGCTGGGGGAAGCCCTTGGGGGTGTTGATTCCGGTGCCCACGGCCGTGCCACCCAGGGGGACTTCCGCAATACGAGGCAATGCAGCTTTAATTCGTTCAATTCCAAGGCGGATCTGGGCTGCATAGCCGCCAAATTCTTGACCAAGAGTGACCGGGGTGGCATCCATCAGGTGGGTGCGGCCTGCTTTGACTACGGAGGCCCACTTCTTGGATTTCTTCTCAAGGGATTTCGCGAGGTAGTCAAGGGAAGGGATGAGGTCTTTGAGGAGCGCACTTGTCACAGCAACATGAACCGAGGTGGGGAACACATCGTTTGAGGACTGTGAGCAGTTCACGTGGTCGTTGGGGTGAACAGGTTTCTTCAACTTGCCCGAGGCGAGGGTGGCTAGCACCTCGTTCATGTTCATGTTGGAGCTGGTGCCAGAACCTGTTTGGTAGATATCTATCGGGAACTGGTCGTCATATTTTCCCGTAATGACCTGGTCTGCTGCCCAGGCAATGGAGTCAGCAATCTTCTGGTTTAGAACACCGAGCTCTGCATTGGCCAGAGCTGCCGACTTCTTGATCTGGGCAAGTGCGGCGATGTGGGCAGGCTCGAGTGTGGTGCCTGAGATGGGGAAGTTCTCGACTGCACGTTGGGTCTGAGCTCCATAGAGTGCGTTGCGGGGAACCAACACTTCGCCCATGGTGTCGTGCTCAATGCGGAATTCTGTGTTCTGAGCCATGAGCGCTTCCTTGCTGGTTGACGAAGGTGGTGCTGTCTTTCTTAGATGCCGATGTCGCCCACGACGACATCGGGCTGCACTCGGCCTTGGCCAAGGCGGTAGTTTGCCCCCACGATGGCAAGATTGCCGTCGGCAATAGCCTGGGTAATCAGTTCAGAGCTTTCCATGAGCTCAGCGATAGTGTCGCGCAGGTGTTCGCGGCCAACCTCGAGGGAATCAACAGCTTGGGGGTCCAAAGAGCCGTCAGGGGCGAAGAGCCCTGCCTTGCCTGCCACGCGGCGGATAGCAGGAACAATGCGGGAAACTAATGCCTCAATGTGGGGTGGCAGGGGAGTAGCGTCGGGCCCCAGCATGTTGATAGCGCCGTTGACAGCACCGCAGTTGTCGTGACCGAGGACGACGATGAGGGGAACTTCCAGGATGCCCACGGCATATTCCAAAGAACCCACAACCGAGTCAGAAATGATCTGTCCTGCGTTACGAACCACGAACAGATCGCCTAGACCCTTATCGAAGATGATTTCAGCCGCGAGGCGAGAGTCCGAGCAGCCAAAGAGCGCCGAAAGCGGTCGCTGAGCATCTACGAGTTCGGTGCGACGGTCAACGTCTTGACGAGGGTGGGCAGGAGCTCCAGAAACAAAGCGTTCGTTCCCACGAGTCATTTCTTCCCAAGCTTGAGCTGGAGTAATTGTTCTCATTCTGCGCTCCTCAGGTCTGCTGTGATCGACGTTGCAAGCTGAATAAATTCCTCGTTATCAGCAGTGCCAAACAACACCACAGTCGAACGCCCAGAAGTCGTTACCAATGCATACTGAACGTTTCCTGCGTCATTCATCGAGCGGTTGTCATACTCAATCCACACTTGACCATCAATAGTGATCTCGCCAGTGGCGGGATATTCCTTGAGGGTCTCAGACACCCAGGTGTTATTCGCATCGAATGCTTCATTGAATGCAATGAACTTGTCTGTTGGCGTGATGAAGCCGATGTACCAGCTGGTGACCTGACCATTGGTGGCGTTACGCAGCTCTGCAGCGTTAGCGCGCCATTGTTCGGGCATGGCGGGAACCAGAAGTTCTTCGCCTAATGATTTAGAAGCAATCTCAGACTGAGCAACGTAGTCAACTTTCCAGTTGGGTTCTCCCTCTGCGCGAGGAACGGCAAAGTAGATCACCGCAACAAGGCCGACACAGACCAGGAGTGAATAGACAAGGTTATTGATGGTCTTGCGAGATTTATAAAGTCTGGAATTCTCAGCCTTACGAGCAGCAGTTTCTGCTGGTGTCTCAGGACGACCTAGCTCGGCAACAATCTTGGGCTGTTTGCTCATTCGGCAGCAGCGCCTGCATCAAGTCCGGCACGAGCGGCGTTCAGGCGCTCTTTGGCGCCAACCAGCCACTCTTCACAACGCTTCGCTAGGGCTTCGCCGCGCTCCCAGAGAGCTAACGTCTCTTCCAGAGTGGGGCTACCTTGCTCGAGCTGTGACACAACAGCAACGAGTTCATTACGTGCGTCTTCGTAGCTGAGCTTCGAGACATCTACTGGTGCTGCCATAGTTACGATTCTACCTTCCGTGGACCGGCCGAAACCGCGTCGATAGTGCCCTCAGCCAGGGTGAGAGCGAATTCTGTCTGTGCGGGTGCATCTTTGGCGGAGCGAGCCACTTTGCCATTGGGCAACACTGCAATCGCATAGCCGCGATCCAGCGTCTGCTGGGGAGAGAGTGCTCGCAGTTGCGTCTTCAATGACTGGGTCTCTTGAGCAGCGTTGTGAAGTGCGCGGTCGACCAGGTCAGATCCGCGCTGAACATTGCGCACAATTTCCTCAGCACGGGTCGTGATGATCCAGTCCGCTTCAGCCAACACCGGACGTGAACGCAAGACATCAAGTCGATCCAGCTCAGAAGTAATGAAAGAGGTCACGCGGTTGGTGATGCGACTGCGCGCATCGGCAACGCGTGCCAATTCTTCTCCCACGTCAGGAACGACCCGCTTGGCAGCATCTGTTGGAGTGGAAGCACGCAGGTCTGCCACGTTATCCAAGAGCGGCGCATCGGCCTCATGGCCGATGGCACTGACCAGAGGAGTGACACAAGATGCCGCAACTCGGACAAGCTTCTCATCTGAGAAGGGGAGCAGATTCTGGAAATCTCCACCACCTCGAGCAATGATGATCACATCGACCTCAGGGTCGGCGTCGAGTTTCTGAATAGCAGCAATGACCTCGGGGACAGTTTGGTCACCTTGGACCTTGGTGTGGATGACTTTGAAATCAACCTGTGGCCAGCGCAGGTGTGCGTTCTTGAGTACGTCCTTCTCTGCGTCTGAATCTTGCCCGGTAATCAGGCCGATGCACTGCGGGAGGAAGGGGAGGGGAACCTTGCGGTCTGCATCGAAGAGACCTTCCTTGGCGAGCTGGGCACGTAAACGCTCCAGTTTTTCTAGGAGGTCGCCCAGACCAACGTGACGTAGTTCCAAGATGTTGAGGCCAAGGTTGCCATTCTTCTTCCAGAAGTCGACCTTGACCAATGCAATGACTCGGTCGCCCTGCTTGATGTCGTCAGGCATTTTGGTGCGTGCGTTGGACCAGATGGTGAACCCCATAGTGGAGTCTTCGGTCAAGTCTTTGAGCTTGCCAAAGATACCGGAGGAGCGCTGATCCCACTGAGTAATTTCACCCTCAACCCAGACCAAACCCAAGCGATCGAGGTAGGCCTTGAGCTTGCTGGTGAGAGCAGCAATGGGCCACGGATCTTCCGGGGTCGATGCCTCTTCACTCATACCTTCTACGGTAGTCGAGAGTCCGGACAATCCTCACCTTCCGTCACCTACACTTGAAGACGTGAGCGCAAAAAATATTGGTCTGGGCATGCCCCGCGTCCCCCGCCCCAAGACCACTTTGGTGGAACTTCCTTCTCCCGAGCCAAAGCGCGTCATTTTGGCTTCCCCACGCGGCTACTGTGCGGGTGTTGACCGTGCTGTGATCACTGTGGAGAAGGCCCTGGAGTCTTTTGGTGCGCCTGTCTACGTGCGCAAGGAAATTGTTCACAACAAGCATGTCGTCACCTCGCTCGAAGAAGCAGGAGCAATCTTCGTCGACGAGGTCGACGAAGTGCCTGAAGGATCACACCTCGTCTTCTCTGCTCACGGTGTTTCACCTGCTGTTGTCGCTGAAGCAGACAACCGCAAGATGCAGACCATTGATGCCACCTGCCCACTGGTCACTAAGGTTCACCGGGAAGCCGTGCGCTTCGCTCGTGATGACTTTGAAATTTTGCTTATTGGGCACGAAGGCCACGAAGAAGTTGAAGGAACTGCCGGCGAAGCACCCGACCACGTCACTATCGTGGATGGTCCCCACGCTGTTCCTCACATTGAGGTCAAAGACCCCAACAAGGTTGTCTGGTTGTCTCAGACCACGCTCAGCGTGGACGAGACGATGGAAACTGTTCGTCTGCTGCGCGAACGCTTCCCCAACCTGCAAGATCCTCCCAGTGATGACATTTGCTATGCCACTCAGAACCGTCAGGTTGCTATCAAGAAGGTTGCTGCCATTTCTGACCTCGTCATCGTCGTGGGGTCAGCTAACTCTTCTAACTCGGTGCGACTTGTTGAAGTTGCTCTCGAATATGGCGCAAAGGCGTCCTACCGTGTCGACTTTGCGGATGAAATCAAGCAGGAATGGTTCGAAGGCGTCTCTTCGGTTGGCGTCACTAGTGGTGCTTCTGTTCCTGAAGAACTCGTTCAGGACGTCCTGGAAGTCTTGGCTTCTGGCGGCTATAGAGATATCGAAGAAGTGAAGACAGCAGAAGAAGATCTCATCTTCTCTCTACCTAAAGAACTGCGGCCTAAGCGCGCTAGCTAGTTACTTCCCTGAGTTGATCAGGGAGTTGATGCCTTCTTGGAACCCAGGGTCTGAGAACAAGGCAATGAAGATGCAGGCTGTCGACAGCGCGTTAGAAATAACAGCGCCGAGGACTGGAATCCACCAAGAGAACTTCTTGGCCTTCATGCGCTGGCGTGAAATCCAGACCACCATGGCAAGAACTACAGCCTGAATGGTGACAGCAACCCAGCCCATCTGAACGGCAAATGCCACGTTCTCGAAGATGCCGAGCTGGAAGTCAGGGTTCAGGGTGTTGAGCTCGTCATAGAGCAGGTTCATCGACGCGCGAGGGTTGATGTAGTCGGCAAGGCCTGAGAATACCGAGAACACGGCAACAAAGATCAAACCCCACGTGATGAAACGATCGAGAGCAAGGCTCCGCTCCTTCTTCTCCTCAGGAGTGAGGGGAGTCGGAGCCTGCTTCGTTTCGTCTTTGGTTTCTTTCGGCGGGGTCACCTTCGAGGCCTTGGCTTCCTTCTTGGAAGCAGGCGTGGTCTCAGGTGTTTCTGCCATGGAGAAGTTTCTTACTTTCCGGAGTGACCAGCGGAGCCGAGCTGCTGGGTTGCCTGACCAACACGAGCGGCCATAGCAGTCTCAGCGAGCTTGCCCCATGCCCGTGGGTCATAGATCTTCTTGTTGCCCATTTCGCCATCAACCTTGAGCACGCCGTCGTAGTTGCGGAACATGGTGTCAGCAACAGAGCGTGTGAAGGCGTACTGGGTGTCGGTGTCCACGTTCATCTTGATCACGCCGTTAGCAACTGCTTCAGCGATTTCAGCATCGGTTGAACCAGAACCACCGTGGAATACGAGGTCGAAAGGCTTTGCTGCGGTGCCGAATTTGGCTGCTACGCCTTCCTGGATCTCCTTGAGGAGTTCGGGGCGAAGCTTGACGTTGCCGGGCTTGTAGACACCGTGCACGTTACCGAAGGTCATGGCTGCCATGTAGCGACCGTTTTCGCCGAGGCCCAGAGCCTCCACGGTCTTGATGCCGTCTTCGATGGTGGTGTACAGGCTGTCGTTGATGTCGTGAGAGACGCCGTCTTCCTCGCCACCGACAACACCGATCTCAACCTCAAGGATGGCGTTGATGTTCTTGGTCTTTGCCAACATCATCTGAGCGATCTCAAGGTTCTCAGCCAAGGGAACAGCAGAACCGTCCCACATGTGTGACTGGAAGATGGGGTTGCGGCCAGCCTTGACCTCTTCTTCGCTTGCTGCGATGAGGGGGAGGACGAAGTCGTCCAGAGCGTTCTTAGGGCAGTGGTCGGTGTGAAGTGCCACGGTGATGGGGTAGCTCTTTGCTACTTCGTGTGCAAACTTAGCGAATGCGAGAGCTCCCGTAGCACGTGCCTTAACGGTGTGACCTGCGAAGTAGTCAGCGCCACCAGTGGTGACCTGGATGATGCCGTCTGAACCAGCCTCGGTCAGTCCCTGAAGAACAGCGTTGAGCGTCTGTGAGCTCGAAACGTTGAACGCGGGGTATGCAAAGCCCTTGGCCTTTGCCTTGTCGAGCATTTCTGCATACTGTTCCGGGGTTGCGACGGGCATGACATCTCCTAGATTTGTGGCGCGAATATAAACAGGAAAGCGCACCTCTAGTCTAACCAGCCAGCATGTGAGGCTGATTCGGGTATGAACGAAACGAATACGTAAGTAATACGCCCGTCGGCTGGGGAGTGACGCGCGTCGACGCCTAGGCTGAGAACGTGACTACGACAAACACCGGAATTCTGAACCTTCACCCTGATCGCAACCTTGGTATGGAGCTGGTGCGTGCCACCGAAGCTGCCGCTATACGCGCAGTGCCCTTCATTGGACATGGCGACAAGAATGCAGCTGACAAGGCCGCGGTCGACGCCATGCGCGCATTTCTTGCCACCGTGAACTTTGACGGCGTCATTGTCATCGGTGAGGGTGAGAAAGACGAAGCTCCCATGTTGTTCAATGGTGAGCACGTGGGTAATGGTCGTGGACCGGCATGCGACATTGCTGTTGACCCCATCGACGGCACCAGCCTCACGGCTGCGGGCCGCCAGAATGCGGTCTCTGTCATTGCGGTCTCTGACCGCGGCACCATGCTGGATGCCTCCTCTGTTTTCTACATGAATAAGATCGCCACTGGCCCTGAGGGCATCGGTGTTGTTGACATCCGCAAGCCCATTGGTGAGAACATTCGTGCGCTCGCCAAGGCAACCGGACGCAACGTCGGAGATATCCGCGTTGCTGTTCTTGACCGTCCCCGTCACATGGAACTCATCCAGGAAATTCGTGATGCTGGTGCTGGAACTCGTCTTCTTCTCGACGGTGACGTAGCTGGTGGCATCAACGCCGCCCGCTATGAATCACGTATTGACATGTGTGTGGGGATCGGCGGCAGCCCTGAAGGTGTCGTGACCGCGTGCGCCATGAAGGCACTCGGCGGCATGATCCAGACCATCTTGGCTCCTAAAGATGACGAGGAAAAGCAGAAGGGCCTCGACGCAGGCCTGAAGTTTGACCACGTCTATGACCAGGACTCACTCGTCACCAGCGACAACACCTTCTTTGTTGCCACCGGTGTGACCGATGGTGGACTGGTGGAAGGTGTTCGCCGCAAGGGTCCCATTATCCGCACCGACAGCATCATTCTTCGTGGTCGTTCCGGCACCATCCGCCGCGTTCAGGCTGACTACCGCGCTGACCGCTGGCTCGAGGTCTAAGCCTTTAGAGCGAGTTCTGCGTCAACCATGCGGTTGCGACGCAGAATCAGTGCGGCAGGAATATTCGCTGCAACGGAGACGATCATGAGGGTCGTCAGAACTACGGTCCAGTCATTGGTACTGCTATAGAGCATTCCCATCAGGGGCGGAGCCATTGCTGCACACATATAGGCCACGATCTGGGCAAAGCCACTCAGTGCCATGGAGCTGCGAACACTTTCCGTTCGCAAATTGACCAAGACAAGCGCGAGCGGGAATTCCAAACACCCTGTTCCCACAATTGCCACCCAAATCCAGGTTCCGTGCGTGGGGGCAAGTAACAGTCCGAGATAACCAACAACAAAGAAGGCGCTGCCGAGGGTGACAAGCCAGTGCACGTGCTTTCCCATGCGCTTGGCTAAGCCGGGAGTCACAAATGCCAGAGGCAAACCAATACCGGCAAAGAGTGCCAACAGGGCGCCGCTTTGTGCAGGGGTTACCCCTGCAATATCAATGAGGATGACCGGCATCCATGCATACATGGCATAACCGGTGATGGAAGAAACAGCGAGGACTGTTCCCACTGCCCAAGCTGTGGGAGAGCGCCAGGGATGAATCTTGCGCACCTGTGGAGATTCCTCGGGGGCATCGAACGACGAGTCTTTGCGATGTGAACGGTATTCCAGAATCCAAGGAATCAGCGCAATGGTGGCAATGACGGCCCACTGCAACAGCGAACCTCGCCAGCCGATGGCATCTGCCACGGGTACTGCCACCAATGCAGGTAAGAACGCACTGATGGACATGATCGACATATAAACCGAAGTCATCATGCTGACGCGGTCGGGGAAGTATTTGCGGACAACCGGAGGCATAGCCACGTTCGCGAAGCCCATACCCACCAGCGCCGAAAGTGTTCCCACAGCCAAGGTCTGCCAGTTCACTGATGCAGCACGGATGATGTGTCCCACAATCATCAGAACTAAAGCCAAGATCAGGGTCCGCTCAAGCCCAATGCGCTTTTCAATGCGTGGGGTGAAGACCCCGCCAGCGGCGAAGCTCAAGGGGGCAATAGATCCCAGGAGCGCGATGGCGGCGGTGTTGAGCTCGTAGGTCTGGCCAATGATGGGAATCAGGGGCGAAAGACCTGCAACTGCAGCACGCATACTGAACGCCACCAGAGCAATTCCCGCAAACGCTAAAACGCGCCCTGCCAATAAGGCACGGGGCGCGTTTGCTGAAGGGGAACTCACGTTCCCATCATGGCACTAGCTGGTCAGGCCCTTGTCTTCTGGGTTAATTAGTTCGTCTGCAGTGAGGGGCTTCGGAGCATCATGAACTTCGATTCCCTCGGAGAGAATCTTGGTGGGGTCGATGCCAGGGAACTTGCGAGCAGTCGAGAGCACGCGGGTTTCCAGTGAAGAAATAAAGCCGTTGTAGTGCTTCACTGTGTTCTCAATTGCCTTACGAAGGTCTTCGGTGTGCTTGGTCATCGTGCTCAGGCGCGAGTAGATCTCGTTGCCCAGGTCAAAGAGCTTCTTTGCCTCGTCCGTGACGACCTGCTGCTGCCATGTGTAGGAAACAGTTTTGAGAACTGCCCAGAGGTTCACTGGCGATGCGAGAGCGACGCGTTTGCCGAATGCGTAGTCCAGCAGAGTGGGGTCTGCTTCGAGGGCAGAAGCCAACAAGGATTCACTGGGAATAAAAGCGAGAACAAACTCGGGGCTGAAGTCGAAACCGCTCCAGTAGCTCTTGGAGCTGAGTGCATCAACGTGGGAACGAACTGCCTTCACATGCTGGTCCATCAGGCTCTTGCGACGTGCTGCTTCTTCACCCGTTGCAGTGATCGGGATCTGGCTTGCCTCGAGATAGGAGTTGAAGGGCACCTTGGCATCAATGACGATGGTCTTGCCGCCAGGCAGATTAATCACCATATCGGGACGGATTGTTCCGCCATCGGTCTTCATCGTTGTCTGAGTATCGAAGTCCACGTGTGCGGTGAGACCTGCAACCTCTACCAAGCGACGAAGCTGTGCTTCACCCCAGGTTCCACGAACGCTGTTTGAGCTGAGAGCTGAAGCCAGGGACTGTGTGGTGGCACGAAGTTCTTCACCAAACTGGCGGGACTCGGTCAGTTGCTGAGCAATCTGGCCATATTGTTCTTGGCGCTGGTTCTCCAGGTCGTTGACCTTGGTCTGCATAGCCTGCAGGGTTTCCTTGACAGGGGCGAGCGCCTCGAGCACCTTGTGCTCTTCTTTGGCGCGCTCGACATCCTCTGCAACCCGGCGGTCATTTGTTTCTCGCAACTCGGCAATCATGCGCTCGAGACTGGAAATCTGCTCCTCTTTGCCTGAGATGCGCGCCTCTGCGGTCGCAGCGCGCACTGCGAGATCGCCTGCATCGGTGGGTAGGCCTTTGCGTGAACGCAAAGCCCAGCCAATAGAAATGCCTGCGATGATGCCAGCAATTAATCCGAGTACAAGAAAGAGAACTGAATCCATACCTTTAGTGTGTCAGCAGGTACTGACAAATCCCTGCTCCCACGGTTAGAGTGAGTGAGCACAGAAGGAAACGATATTCATGTCACAACTCCCCGTTGTTCCACACTGGATTGATGGGGCAGAGCGCCCCTCCACATCCGGCCGCACCGCTCCTGTTTTTGACCCCGCCCTTGGTGTCGAAACAAAGCACGTTGCACTCGCTAACCAGGCAGAGATTCTGGAAGCCATTGCTTCCGCGAAAGCTGCTTTCCCTGCATGGCGCGATGCCTCCTTGGCTAAGCGTCAGCAAATCATCTTCAAGTTCCGTGAGCTCCTCAACGAGCGCAAGGGCGAACTTGCAGAGATCATCACCTCAGAGCACGGCAAGGTCCTCTCTGACGCCATGGGTGAAATCACCCGCGGTCAGGAAGTCGTTGAATTTGCCTGTGGTCTGAACCAGATGCTCAAGGGGGAGTATTCCGAGAACGCCTCCACCGGTGTTGACGTCTATTCCACTCGTCAGCCTCTCGGTGTTGTCGGCGTGATCTCTCCCTTCAACTTTCCAGCAATGGTCCCCATGTGGTTCTTCCCCGTGGCTATTGCAGCAGGTAACACTGTTGTGTTGAAGCCTTCAGAGAAGGACCCCTCCGCAGCGATGTGGGTTGCCAAGCTCCTCAAGGAAGCTGGACTTCCTGACGGTGTGTTCAACGTCTTGAACGGTGACAAGGAATCCGTCGATGGTCTCCTGGAGCACCCTGACGTTCAGGCCATCTCCTTCGTAGGCTCGACTCCTATCGCGAAGTACGTCTATGAAACCGGTGCCAAGAATGGCAAGCGCGTTCAGGCCCTCGGAGGAGCTAAGAACCACATGTTGGTTCTCCCCGATGCTGACCTCGACCTGGTTGCTGACTCTGCTATCAACGCAGGCTTCGGTTCTGCTGGTGAGCGTTGCATGGCTATCTCGGTTGTGGTTGCTGTTGAGCCCGTTGCTGACGCCCTCATTGAGAAGGTTGTCGAGCGCATGGGCAAGCTGACCACCGGTGACGGTCGTCGTAACTGTGACATGGGCCCCTTGGTCACCAAGGTTCACCGTGACAAGGTTGCGTCCTACATCGACATCGCCAAGGAAGACGGCGCGAAGGTTGTCGTAGACGGCCGCGAGCAGGAATTCGACGGCGTAGCCGACGGTTTCTGGCTAGGACCCACCCTGATCGACAACGTTCCCACCACATCTAAGGTCTACACCGAGGAAATCTTCGGCCCTGTGCTCTCTGTCGTTCGCGTCAAGAGCTATGACGAAGGTGTTGAGCTGATCAACAACGGTGCATTCGGTAATGGAACCGCGATCTTCACCAACGATGGTGGTGCAGCTCGTCGTTTCCAGAATGAGATCGAGGTCGGCATGATCGGCATCAACGTGCCTATCCCCGTCCCCGTTGCTTACTACTCCTTCGGTGGTTGGAAGAACTCCCTGTTCGGAGACACCAAGGCTCATGGTGCTGAAGGAGTTCACTTCTTCACCCGCGGCAAGGCCATCACCAGTCGCTGGCTTGACCCCAGCCATGGTGGCATCAACCTGGGCTTCCCCCAGAACTAGTGAGACCAAGCTCAGTGACCACCGGAGTTATTCGACCCCGGTGGTCACTGAGCGCAATACTCTGGATCTGTGTGCTGGCCATCATGGCTGGCTTCCAAACCTGGCGCGGTGCTTATGTTGATGGCATCTTGTTTTTCTCCCTTTCAGCAATGCTGGTGATTGATCGCCTTACTGCTGGCAAGATCGTCATTCTCAAGAAGCATGTGGTTGCACCCAAAGTCGTCACCCTGGGTATTACCGGGGTCTTGGGCCTTGTTCTTGTTCTTGCGCCTCGTCACAGCTGGATAGACCTTGTCGCCTTTATTGCTATTGGCGTGACGTTGCTGATTGTGGCCTGGGAGCCAGCGCCCGAGAGGGTTAAGCGCCCTCAGCAAGCCATGCTGCGCTCCATGTGGTTCTGGTCCATGGCAGCAGTGGCGTTGTGCGTGTGGGAGGCCACGGCATTTATCTTGAGTGTTACCGTTCCCAACGGCTACATGTATTTCCCTACGATCTCGGTCCTCCTAGACCCATTCGTTGAGAGTCTCGGGGGCCGTATGGTCTTTGTTGGACTCTGGTTAGCGGCAGGGTATGGCCTGCTTCGGTTCTGGAGGAAGTCTTGATCTGGAATCTAGTAGCGGCAGGTTATGTCGTCATCGTGCTTATTGCGATTGCAGTTGAGATTTATGCCCAGCGCAAACCAAATACCTTTGCGCCTCTCGGGGACATGCTCGACCACGTGATGAAGTCGAGAACAACACGGGTGGCCGTCATCGCTGCATGGTGGTGGTGTGGCTGGCACTTTGCGTTTGCAGATACGGTGCAGTTGAACCTGTGAGTGTTCAAATTATGTATCAGAAATGATACAATAATCTTATGAATTCTCCAGAGCGCGATCCTGCACTTCTACGTCTCCTAGAAGATGCAGCTCTTTTGCAAGAAAAAGTTTCGGATGCCGTCCTTGTGGGTGGCTCAGTTGCTGCGCTCTATGCCGGACATCGTCTTTCCTATGACCGCGATCATGTTCTCGTTGACTTGCAAGACCGATTCAACATGATTTTGGAAGCGCTGGAAGCTGATCCTGAATATGTGGTCAACCGAGTTACGCCGGGCAAAATAATCCTGGGTGAACACGACGGTATTGAATATGGAATTCGCCAGCTCATTCGTCAGCGTCCACTCGAATTGAGTGAGGAGACGTTGCCCTCTGAGCGGCAGCTCCGTGTCCCCACTATCGAGGAGGCGCTGCGGATCAAGGCTTATCTATTGGTGAAAAGAAATCAAACCCGTGATTACCTCGATGTTGCCGCCCTCGCCCACAAACTGGGGGTTTCTTTAGCGGCTGCAATCCTGAGTGGAATCGATGAATACTACGCAGACCAGGATCAAGACAGTGGCGCCGTGGCCACACAGGTGGCCACCATGCTGCTTGATCCGAAGCCCAGAGATGCATCCGTGACGCGCAATCTGAAGAATTACAAAAATCTCTCCAGTAGATGGCATAACTGGACAGATGTCACCAACATTTTGAGAGCCGTCGCGTTAGAAATGAACTAGGAAGGGGGCAGACCGGGATGCTGCAGTTTCGTAACATCAATGCAACTCCTCACGACCCCGTGGCAACGTGGGGTACTGAAGGAATTCTCACTGCGTTAGAACGTGGAACCCTGCGCCATTGGCGCAGGGTGGCCGAAGCTGCAGTTGATGTGGACTCTCACGTTGCTGAAGAACTCGAGGAAGCATTAGAGCTATGCTCACGACCTGCTGCGGTCGACTGGGTTCAAGAGCGTTTGCGCATGCTCCGTGCAACCGATGAACAACGAGTTGCCCATCGATTACGGCTGTTGTTCATTCAGTCGGGTCTGACACAAACAGAGTTTGCCAAGCGTGCAGGCACGAGCCATTCGCGCCTCTCAACGTATCTTTCTGCCAAAGTTAGCCCCAACGCGACAATGCTTATTCGAGCTGAGGACGTGGTCAGGGCTCTGTAGGCCAGACGCTCACTTTTTCGATGAACATCATGGTCTCATCCTCATCCAGTACGGATTCGAAGTTTCCGTTATGCAGTCTCAGCTTTTCTTGCATGAGGGGATTCGAGAGATCTGGAAGCCACGATTCAATAAGAACGTAGCCTTCTTTCTGCATGGCTTCGATGTATTCAGGTGAAAATCTCTGGGTGCTCATGAACTCATTGTTGTCTGAGGTGCTGACAGTGGCAAGAGAAGTGAGACCGACGGGTACGATTAACCCTTGTGGCTCTAACTATCGCAATCGTGGGACTGCCCAATGTCGGCAAGTCAACCCTGTTCAACGCTCTGACCAAGAGCACCGTTCTCGCAGCGAACTATCCGTTCGCCACGATTGAGCCCAACGTGGGAGTGGTCAACCTCCCCGATGAGCGCCTCGGCGTTCTCGCCGGCATCTTCGGCTCCGAACGCCTATTGCCTGCTGCAGTGTCGTTTGTCGACATTGCTGGCATTGTGAAGGGTGCTTCCGAAGGTGAAGGCCTCGGAAACAAGTTCTTGGCCAACATTCGTGAAGCTGACGCTATTGCGCAGGTTGTTCGTGGATTCTCTGACCCTGACGTTGTTCACGTTGATGGCAAGGTCAACCCTGCCTCAGACATGGACACCATCAACACCGAGTTAATCTTGGCTGACCTCCAGACTCTGGAGAAGGCTGTTCCTCGCATTGAGAAGGAAGTCAAGGGCAAGAAGGCAGAGCCCATCGCTCTAGAGACCGCTCTCGAAGCACAGAAGGTGCTCAATGACGGCATGCCACTGTCCTCCACCACCATTGATCTCACTCCCATCAAGGAGCTGGGTCTCCTCACCGCGAAGCCTTTTATCTATGTGTTCAACGTGGATGAAGAAGTTCTGGGTGATGAAGCCAAGCGCAAGGAACTGGAAGCACTCGTGGCTCCCGCCAAGGCAGTTCTTCTTGACGCCAAGCTGGAATCAGAACTCATCGATCTCGACGCAGCAGATGCTGCTGAGTTGCTGGCTTCAACAGGCCAGGACGAGTCTGGCCTGGACCAACTTGCACGTATTGGTTTCGACACCCTCGGGCTCCAGACCTACCTCACCGCAGGTCCTAAGGAAGCACGTGCGTGGACCATTGGTAAGGGCTGGAAAGCACCTCAGGCAGCTGGTGTGATCCACACTGACTTCGAGCGTGGCTTCATTAAGGCAGAGATCATTTCTTTCCAGGACCTGGTTGACACCGGTTCTGTGGCAGAAGCACGTGCTAAGGGCAAGGCCCGCATGGAAGGTAAGGACTACGTCATGCAGGATGGCGACGTGGTCGAATTCCGCTTCAATGTCTAAAGTTGTCTACTTCGTAGCCACTTCACTTGATGGCTACATCGCAGACGCAACCGGGTCACTTGAGTGGCTCACCTCGCTTGAGGGTGCACCAGAAGATATTTCTCATGAATTCATGGGAACCGTCGGGGTCCAAGTCATGGGGTCAACCACTTATGAGTGGCTCATTCGTGAAGAAAACATCATCGCGCAGCCTGAGAAATGGTCTGCTTTCTTTGGCCAGATGAAAACCGTGGTGTTTAGCTCGAGAGAGCTACCCACGCCCCTTGGTGCAGAGATCGTCGTGTTGAATGGTTCGGTTTCCGAACACTTCTCACAGATCACACACTTGGCAGGCGACGAAGTAATCTGGGTCGTCGGTGGCGGCGAACTGGCAACACAGTTCCTGAACGCAGGTCTTCTCGACAGCCTAGAGATCACACTTGCGCCGGTTCTACTCGGATCCGGAACTCCACTCTTTACGGAACTTCAATCACGAAATGCTCTTCAACTTCGTGAATCACAAACACACGGAAGTTTTGTCCACCTCAAATACGATGTTTCCTCCCAGTAATCTTCAATAACGTTTCGAAGGAGAGAGTGATGTGTGGAGGTTACGCGCTCGCGGAACCCACTGAAGTGCTGGAAGACGTCTTCAAGGTTGACCTAGTGGGGGAGAACCTCCCTGTGCCCAGCTGGAACATCAGACCTACCAACCAGGTTCCTGTTGTTGTGGACACCATCGATGCTTCAGGCGACCAGCTCCGGCGCTTAGAAAGCGCTCGCTGGTCACTGATTCCCACCTGGGTTAAGGGTGAACCGCCCAAGTTCTCCACTTTCAACGCCCGTAGTGAAGATGCTGCCTCCAAAGCGTCATGGAGAGATGCGGTTAAGTCCAAGCGGTGTTTGGTTCCTGCCTCGGGGTATTTCGAGTGGGTAGTTGAAGACGGAGTTAAAGTTCCGCATTACATTCACTCGGACAAAACTCTTGCGTTTGCTGGGTTGTATTCATGGTGGCGAGCACAAGAAAGCGACCCGTGGATGCTTACCGCCACCATCTTGACCATGCCCACGGTGCCAGAATTAGCAGCTATTCATGACCGTAATCCCGTTCCTATTCCAGAAAACTTCTGGGCAATCTGGCTTGATCCGAAGATCGTTGGATCTCAAGATCTAGTGGACGCCGCCGTGGTGGCGGCTATCCCTGTTGCTACTGATTTGAGTGAGTATAGGGTTGGCCCCATCAAGGGCAATGGTCCTGAGCTCATTCAGCCTTCTGTCTAAACAGGTAAAACAGCCTCTCAGCTCGCTTTCAGAAGGCTTTCGGGTTAGACCTGAGGTCTAAAACGGGGTACTTTTAAGGGGTAACGAGGGTTACATCCCCCTATATGAAGTATTTGAAGTTTGTTCTGCAACCACGCATCGTGCACATGTTCGTCACGATGCTTTTAGTTGTATTCAGATTCTTTAGATTGTCAGCTCGACGAACCATGAATTGGTTGATTAAGTCCTTCAGATCAAGACTGGCTTTGTCTGTTGTCGCTATTGCCTCACTGTTTTTCAGTTACGTAACCTTTGTTGACTCGCCACAAAACGCAAATGCCTATGCTGCTTGTTCACCGTCAAGTTCTTCTTCTGGTGGTTATGTCTATTTGACATTCACTAATACGTCCTATTGCACGTGGACTACACCAAATGGAGTTGTGTCTTTTGAC
>JBEGUL010000027.1:0-76418 GCA_041178865.1 Actinomycetota bacterium
CGAAGAGGCGCAGAGCTGCAGCGCGGTCAGCAGGGTTGCGGGCAGCCCATTCTTTCTGTGCACGCTTGGCGAGATCAATGGCCTCGTCTGTTTGCTCCACACTGAGGTGCTCAATGGTTTCGCCCGCTTCTTCTGTTGCGGGGTTGATGATGGTGTAACTCACGATGAGCTCCTTTGAGTACGAGGGTGGGCTTGGGCATAATCGCGGGCTGCGTCTACGAGCCCTTCGAAAAGGCCAATGTCTTCAGGAGTTTGTTCAGGGTGCCACTGCACGGCCACACCAAAGGGGACGTCATCGAGCTGGAGTGCCTCGATAACACCGTCTTCGGTTGTGGCGACAACACTGAGGCCTTCTCCCACCTCACCGATGGCTTGGTGGTGATACATCGCGCCCACGGGGGAGTCATTGTTGAGCACTTGAGCCAAGAGTGATCCCTCAGCTATCTCAACCGGAATGTGACTGAAGTTTCCCTGACCCTTTTGATAGCGGTCATCGCCGATGACTTCAGGCAGGTGTTGAATGAGGTTTCCACCGCGGATGACGTTGAGCATCTGAGCACCACGGCAAATACCCAGGAATGGCAACTCTCGATTGATGGCTGCAGTCAGCAGTGCATCTTCAAGAGCATCGCGATCAGGCCGGGGTTCGTCTGTGAGTGGGTGTGGTTCCTGGCCGTAGCGGGCAGGGTCAACATCCTTGCCACCACAAATGATCAGTCCGTCCAATCCATCCAAGATGGTTTCGGCACTTTCTGCATCAATTGCCTGCGGAGGAAGAAGGACGGCGAGGCCGCCTGCTTTATTGACTGCGTTGAAGTAGACCTTGGGCAGGAAGGCAGCTTGAACGTCCCAGACGCCTGACTGTGCCTGCTCGAGGTAGGTAGTGAGCCCGATAACGGGTTTGCGCTTAGAGACGCTCGAAGCCACGGACGCGCTCCCAGTCAGTAATAGCCGAGTCATAAGCGGCAACTTCGATGCGGGCATAGTTGAGGTAGTGATCAACAACGTCCTGACCGAAGGCTTCCTTGGCAATGGTCGAGTTGGCAAATAGTTCAGCTGCATCCCGCAGGCTGGCAGGCACACGTGGTGCTCCACCGGTGTAGGCATTGCCCGTGGTCAGTGGCTCGAGTTCGAGTTCATGCTCAATACCGTGCAGACCTGCTGCAATCAACGCTGCAACAGCGAGGTACTGGTTGACATCTCCACCGGGAACGCGCTGTTCCACGCGCATGCCGTGACCTTGACCCACCACACGCAAAGAACACGTGCGGTTATCAAGGCCCCATGCCACTGCGGTGGGAGCGAAGCTGCCATCGACGTAGCGTTTGTAGGAGTTGATGTTCGGCGCAAAAAAGAGAGACATCTCACGCATGGCAGCAATCTGGCCAGCCAGGAAGTGGCGGAACAGTTTGCTCATGCCGTGTTCAGCTGACTTGTCAGCAAAGACAGGGTTGCCTTCGGTGTCACGCAAGCTGATGTGGATGTGGCAGGAGTTTCCCTCGCGCTCATTGAACTTGGCCATGAAGGTCAAGGATTTACCGTGCTTGTCTGCAATCACTTTGGCGCCGCTCTTATAGACAGAGTGGTTATCGCAGGTGACCAGAGCCTCGTCATAGCGGAAAGCAATCTCTTGTTGGCCGAGGTTGCATTCACCCTTGACGCCTTCGCAATACATGCCAGCAGCATCCATAGAGTTGCGGATGTCACGCAGGAGGGGTTCAACCCGAGTTGACGCAAGAAGGTCGTAGTCCACGTTGTAGTCGGTGGAAGGGCGCAGGTTGTCGTAACCCTTTGCCCATGCTTCGCGGTAGGTGTCATCAAAGATGATGAACTCAAGTTCAGTGCCAACGTAGGGGACGAGGCCATGCTTGGCCAGACGATTAATCTGGGTTCGCAGAATTTCGCGGGGAGATTGCATGACGGGGGTGTGATCCAGCCATTGCATGTCTGCCATCACCATGGCAGTTCCCTCAAGCCAGGGTGCAGTGCGCAGTGTGCTCATGTCGGGAATCATGGCCATGTCGCCGTAGCCACGTTCCCAGCTAGAAATGGCGTACCCATCCACGGTGTTGTTTTCAACATCCACGGCAAAGAGATAGTTGCAGCATTCTGCACCATGAGCCATCACGTCTTCAACGAAGAGGCGTGCAGATACTCGCTTACCTACTAGGCGGCCCTGCATGTCGGTGAAGGACACAATGACAGTGTCGATCTCTCCAGCGTCAACGAGGGCTTTGAGGCCTTCAGGTGTGAGGTTCCCTGCTGCAGTGGACATTGTCACTCTCTTCCTTGAGGTAGGTATTCCAACCATTAGACCACTCTATTGCGGAACTGGTGTCAAGCGTTCTCAAGTAAATAGCAGATATTTTTCAGATTAATTATTTGTTAAAGGTAGTTACAAGAACCAATTTGAGGCATATAGTCATCTCCAAGGAACCTCACAGTGTTGTGTGCCTCACCTCGAAACTTGGGGTGCTCAACCCGAGCAGAAGGAAATGTAAATGTCCAAAGACACCTTGAACGTCTCGGGTGTGACGTACACAACCGCAGACGCCGACTATTTCAAGAAACGAACGCTTAAGCGTTCAGCTGGCCTCTGGGGCCTCTGGGGCCTCGGCGTAGCCGCAGTTATCTCAGGAGACTTCTCCGGCTGGAACTTCGGAATCGGCTTCGCCGGTTTTGGTGGAATGCTCATCGCATTCGCCGTTCTGATCTTTATGTATTACGGAATGATGTTCAGCATTGGTGAGATGGCTGCCGCCATGCCTCACTCTGGTGGAGCTTATTCCTTCGCCCGATCGGCAATGGGGCCGTGGGGTGGATTTATCACCGGTCTGGCAGAAACGATTGAATATGTCGCAACCACAGCTGTGGTGGTCTACTTCTCGGCGTCTTATGCCAACAGTGTGACAAGCGAACTCTTAGGGCTCAGTTTGCCTATGTTCGTTTGGTACATCATCCTTTACGCAGTCTTTGTCATTCTGAACTCTGCAGGATCTGCGCTGTCGTTCAAGTTCGCCATCGTGGTATCGATTATCTCGATCGCCATCCTCCTGGTGTTCTCGGCTATGGCAGTCTTCTCCGGCAAGCTCGACTTCAACTCACTCTGGAACATCGCTCCAGAAGAAGGACAGAACGCATTCCTGCCATTCGGTTGGTTGCCAATCCTGTTCGCTCTTCCTTATGCCATGTGGTTCTTCCTCGGCATTGAAGAGCTTCCTCTTGCCGCTGAAGAATCAAACGACCCTGTTCGTGACATTCCACGCGCTGGTCTGATTGCTCGCACCACCCTGATCATCACCGGTCTTCTGGTGCTCTTCCTCAACACTGCACTTGTCGGTGCTGAAGGAATCAGCGCAGCTGGAGAGCCACTGCTCGACGGCTTCCGCGCCATGGTTGGTGACGGTGCTGCCGCAGTGCTCGCTCTGTTTGCACTGATTGGTCTGTTGGCATCGCTGCAGGGAATCATGTTCGCCTACGGACGCAACATGTACTCCCTCTCACGCGCGGGTTACTACCCCAAGGTGCTTTCCCTCACGGGCAAGCGTGAAACTCCTTACGTAGCTCTCTCCGTTGGTGCCATCATCGGTTTCCTTGCACTCATCGCAGTTGACTCCCTCGGTGGCGCAACCGGTGTTGCTGGAGCAATCGTGTTGAACATCGCAGTATGGGGTGCAGTTATTGCCTACATCCTGCAGATGGTTTCATTCATCATCCTGCGGAAGAAGTTCCCCAAGGCTAACCGCCCATACAAGAGCCCCTGGGGTATCCCCGGTGCTGTTATTGCAGCGGTTGTGTCTCTGGCTATCTTCTTTGGATTCTTCATCAACGAGCCAGCTCGCCCAGCCATCATCGCCATTGCGGTTATCTACGCACTGATGCTGATTGGCTTCGCGCTCTACGGACGTAAGCGTCTCGTGCTCTCACCAGAGGAAGAGTATGCCGTTTCTGGTGGACTTCACGGAGATCCACAGAAAGAAGGCTATGGCGGAAAGGTTGAAAAAGACCTTCTCGCATCTGATGGAGTAGACGGACAAAAGTAAGCTCCTTGAGAAAGTTGGGCCGGTTCCTTCGGGAGCCGGCCCTTTTCTCTGCCAGAATTAACCCATGACTGAACACAACCTCACTAAGCCAGAAATCGATGCTCCTATGGGAGATGCTCCTTCGGAGCTCACCATTACGGACATCGTCGTCGGTGACGGCGCAGAAGCCACTCCCGGTGCAACCGTCGACGTTCACTACGTCGGTGTTGAATACGAAACCGGTGAAGAGTTCGACGCTTCTTGGAACCGTGGCGCATCTATCAACTTCCCACTCCAGTCCCTCATCTCCGGATGGCAAGAGGGTATTCCTGGAATGAAGGTTGGCGGACGCCGCATGCTCGTATGCCCTCCAGCTAAGGCCTACGGCCCAGCTGGTGGCGGTCACCGACTCTCCGGCAAGACCCTCATCTTTGTTATCGACCTCTTGGGTGTTAGCTAAAGCATGACCTTCCCTGCCATCGACAGCACCGCTGTGCGGTGGTCAGTACCACTCGAGACGGTCGCCTCCGCTCTTGCCGAACGCCCTCTGCTGATCATGATGCATGGCTACGGCTCGAACGAGGGCGACCTCTTCTCGTTAGGGCAGTACCTGCCTGAAGAGTTTGTAATCGCATCCCTTCGCGCACCACTGAAGGCAGGACCAGGCAACGCCTGGTTTGCCATTGACTATGACGCAGAGAATGACACTCTGCGACGAGACATCAACGAGGTCACTGCCTCCACCCACAGTCTGATCGCGTGGATTGATGAACTCGATCAAGAGGTCGGCGGATTAGGTGACGTTGCTCTGTTGGGCTTCTCTCAAGGTGGAGTCATGCTGACCCAGCTTTTCCGCCACCAGCCAGAGCGCTTCATCGCAGGCGTCTTCTTTGCCAGCTTTGCTGTTGAAGACACCACCGAAGGTGGTGCTGAACGCGACCAAGCTCTTGCAGATGTGATGCCACCACTGTTTTGGGGAAGAGATCCTCAAGATCCGGTGATCACACAGAACCTGATTGATTTCACCAGGCGTTGGCTCCCTGTCCACTTTGATGTGGATGCTCAGCTTTATGCCCACGTCGGACACAGTCTCTCGCTCGAAGAAATCGAAGACGCTGCAGCTTTCCTGAGAAAGAACGTGACGGGTTAGTCGTCGATCTCTATTTGTTTGATGCGTGCGGTGTGACCGCGCACGACTCGAACGTGTGACTTTGCCACGCCAAAGTGGTCTGCCAGGAGTTTGATTACGCCCTCATTGGCGCCGCCATCGATGGCTTTCTCCCGCACGAAAATAACAAGACCTTCCTCGTCTGATTCAACGAGAGGCCCCTTAGAGCTTCCGGGTTTCACCCGAACGACAACGCGCATAAAGAAAAACTAGCGCGAAGCGCTCCTACTTACCGAGGTATTGAACGCCGAACTTGTTTGAACCAGGCTGGCTGGGCTGCAGCATGAAAATGAATTCTAGAAGTCCACCAATGGCAGGGATGAATCCAATGAAGAACATCCATCCGGACATGCCCTGGTCGTGGTAACGACGAACGGTCACAGTAATGCGAGTGATCCAGAGGAATACCCAGATGGAACCAGCAGCAATGAGGAAAGGAAGAATTGCCCAGACATCACGCTGAGGAATCATCATCGCCACAAGAATGACTGGCAGGATGGTGAACATCTGAACAATAAATGTGAAGAGAACCCAGTACCAGTATTCAGAGCGAGGAGCACGGCCCTCAATTTTTGTTGCTTTGGAGAATACGGATTGGATTGCTTCAGAAAAAGTCATAATGTCCATCATGGCTTAACAGGGAGAAACCCCCGAATTGAAAACTGCCTCCTGTGATTTAACACAGGAGGCAGTTTCGGTATGAAGAAGGTTATGCACCCTTGGGGTTTGCGCCGAAGCGGTTTGCACCTGGCTCGCTGTCCTTGACATACCAAACCAGCAAGAAGATCCAGCCGACCAGAGGGATCAGCGCGAACAAGATAAACCAGCCCGACTTGTCAATGTCGTGGAGACGACGCACGCCGTAGGCAAGGGATGGCAGGAACAGACCCAACGAAACAAGAGAGCTCAACATTCCAAAGAAGTTGTCAGTCTTGCCACCGGAAAGAATGTTGAGCGCAAAGCTCACCAGCGCTGTGAATAGTGCCCAGTACCAGTAGCCGGAACGACGAGAGCGTCCCTGGAAGTTGGCGTAGTTGCTGAAGCCGAACTTGATTGCTTCACCGAAATTCATGATTACTCCTGTCATTGCAGAGGTTTACAGTTGATGACCTCTGTTTTTAGGCTACCCCCGCTGAGTGAACAACAGATTGACCTCTGGTTTCTGGCGTGGCACACACTCTGATAACCTTGTGAGGTTGCCGTCTAACGGCCGCGGATTAAGAGAGCTCAGACATAAGGTCATGGGCGCCGCGCAACGAGGTACTAAGAAAGGGGATCCCAACATGGCACTAGAAGCAGATGTCAAGAAGGCGATCATCGACGAATACGCAACTCACCCCGGTGACACTGGATCTCCTGAGGTTCAGGTTGCACTTCTCACCAAGCGCATCAAGGACCTGACCGAGCACCTCAAGGAGCACAAGCACGACCACCACTCACGTCGTGGACTGCTGTTGCTCGTTGGTCAGCGTCGCCGTCTTCTCGGTTACCTGTCCGATGTTGACATCACTCGCTACCGTCAGCTCATTGAGCGTCTCGGACTGCGTCGATAGTCTCTTCGACTTGTTACGAATGGGTCCCTTCGGGGGCCCATTCGTCGTTTACTCAGGTTAATGTCCATAAAATTGTGTTGTGCGCCTTGAAGCGCTCTTTTGCTTAAGGATTATCACGTGAAAAAAGCACTTGCTCTCTCAAGTATTGGCGCTGTTCTTGTCGGCTCATTGGCCGTGGCATCTCCTGCAAACGCCGTCACGTGCCCCAACGCGACCTTGTTCGCTGCATCAGGAACAGGCGTTCTCTACAAGTACGATTCAGCAGGAACTCTGCTGGGGACCGTCAACTTGGCAGACGGGTATTACGACGTGGCCTTTGATTCGGCCAATGGCACCTTTTACGGTCTGCGTTCTTCCGGACAGCTTGATGTTGTCAACGTGAATACCGGTGCAGTTATTCGTTCAGTAACTCCGGCATCGGTTACCAATGTGTGGAACGCCGCGAGTGTGCTTCCGGGAGGCATGATTGCTGTTCCCTTCAATAATTCCCACACTGTCAGCTTTGCCGACACAAAAATCGCGTATATGAACCCCTCAACTGGTGTAGTCACTTCGAACTACAACATGAACGAGATCAGAGATGAGAACGGCACGACCTACACTAACTGGCGTTCTGCTGGAGACTTCATCACTTTGCAAGACGGAAGTCTCTTGGCGCTGTTGTTCAACGCCAACATTGCCCCGGTTGCAACCACAACGATGGTGGTCAAGATCACAAATGGGCAAGGAATCATCTTGGGTAAGGTCCCCTACGAAATCTATGGAGCTGCCCGAGTAGGTGACGATGTAATTCTGGCTGGTTCTGACGGCGTAGCCCGAAAAATCACCACGCTGCCCACGACAGCTGGACGCGGTGACATTGCCACTACTGTTTTCGCTTCGATTACAGGTGCAGGTGCAGCTGGGCAGTTCTATTCTGCTGCTGGTACCGAAGATTCTTCCGCTTCATCATGTAGCCCATCGGGGCTTTCTGGTTATTCGGCTGGCGTCGATGCGTACGCGACTGCAGTCGCTACCGCGCCAGTTATCGCCGGCGAGGTCTTGGTAGCTCCTGCAGCTGATCCGACTCTGGCAAACACTGGTCGCGACTGGAGCATGCTGTCAGTGGCTGGTTTTGGACTGCTCATCATGGGTTTAGTAGCTCGCGCGTCACGACGCCTGTGGGTGCTTCGATAGTCGAATACGACACTTCATCAAGAGCCATTCTTCGGGATGGCTCCTGTGTTTAACCGGCAATGTTAACTCGACATTCACCTCCCATACACAGCCTTCATGGGCTTATTGAGGGTTTTGGGGTACTCTTAGAGAAGAGCAGGCAGGCAGTTCGCTGGTCTTCGGTGGTGGTTTCCCAAGTTTTCTTGGTGAATTTCTACTGGTGGCCAGCACGAAGTCTGATACTCGTGCGATGTATGTGCGTTGATAACGCCTTCGTTCTGTCTTGTTCTGCTTTCGAACGTATGAGTCGAATCCCACACGGGGAATCGACGTAAAACAAAGGAGAAACCTTCAATGGAAGGTCCAGAAATCAAATTCGCCGAAGCCGTTATCGATAACGGTAAGTTCGGCAAGCGCGTCGTCCGCTTTGAAACCGGTCGTCTCGCACAGCAGGCTCAGGGCGCAGTTGCGGCCTACCTGGATGAAGAAACCATGTTGCTCTCTGCTACTTCGGTCAGCAAGCAGCCCAAGGATAACTTCGACTTCTTCCCTCTGACCGTGGACGTTGAAGAGCGTTCCTACGCAGCAGGCAAGATCCCCGGTTCGTTCTTCCGTCGTGAAGGCCGTCCCTCGACTGAGGCCATCTTGGTCTGCCGTCTGATCGACCGCCCACTGCGCCCCTCATTCGTTGATGGTCTGCGTAACGAGGTCCAGATCGTGATCACCGTGCTCTCTATTGCTCCTGGTGAGTTCTATGACGCACTGGCTATCAACGCAGCTTCGGCTTCGACCCAGATCTCCGGTCTGCCTTTCTCCGGTCCAATCGGTGGTATCCGTATGGCCCTGATTGACGGCCAGTGGGTAGCATTCCCCAACGTTGAGCAGCTCAAGGATGCGGTCTTCGACCTCGTTGTTGCTGGTCGCCTCGTTGTGGACAAGGATGGCAAGGAAGACATCGCCATCATGATGGTTGAGGCAGAAGCTACCGAAGGTAGCTGGGACCTCATCAAGGCTGGTGGCATCAAGCCCGACGAGGCAATCGTGTCTCAGGGTCTTGAAGCATCCAAGCCTTTCCTCACCTCACTGATCAAGGCTCAGGTTGAGCTGGCACGTCAGGCAGCTAAGGAAGTTCAGGACTACCCCGTATTCCTGCCTTACTCTGACGAGCTTTATGCAGCAGTGAGCGAACTTGCTCTTGCTGACCTCGAGAAGGTCTACCTCATCGCAGACAAGATCGAGCGTCAGAATGCTGACGACGAGGTCAAGGCTCGCGTCAAGGAAGCAATCGTTGCTCAGGTTGAAGCAGGCAAGCTCGACGAGGTTGCCCTGAACCAGTTCGGTGCTGCGTACAAGTCAGTAACCAAGAAGGTTGTTCGCGGACGTATCCTCACCGAGGGTGTTCGTATGGACGGCCGTGGTTTGCGTGACATCCGTGCTCTGGATGCTGAAGTACAGGTACTTCCTCGCGTTCACGGTTCAGCAATCTTCCAGCGTGGAGAGACCCAGATCATGGGTGTCACCACCTTGAACATGCTGAAGATGGAACAGCAGATTGACTCGCTGTCTCCGATCACCTCGAAGCGCTACATGCACCACTACAACTTCCCTCCATACTCGACTGGTGAAACCGGTCGTGTGGGAACTCCTAAGCGCCGCGAAATCGGTCACGGCTTCCTGGCAGAGCGTGCTCTCGTTCCCGTGCTTCCTGCACGTGAAGAGTTCCCTTACGCCATCCGTCAGGTA
This sequence comes from Actinomycetota bacterium, assembly GCA_041178865.1. GTDB lineage: Bacteria > Actinomycetota > Actinomycetes > Actinomycetales > Microbacteriaceae > Aurantimicrobium. Next base: position 9,642 of record JBEGUL010000027.1, read on the forward strand.
TCTGAGGCTCTGGGCTCCAATGGTTCGACCTCGATGGGTTCGGTCTGTGCATCGACTCTGTCGCTGCTGAACGCTGGTGTTCCTCTGCGCGCTCCTGTTGCAGGTATCGCTATGGGTCTCGTCTCTGACGAGGTCAACGGTGAGACCCGCTACGCAGCTCTGACCGACATCCTCGGTGCAGAAGATGCTCTCGGCGACATGGACTTCAAGGTTGCTGGTACTTCTGATTTCATCACCGCGATTCAGCTCGACACCAAGCTCGATGGCATCCCTGCCTCCGTGCTCACCGGTGCGCTGACTCAGGCGAAGGAAGCTCGTACCGCAATCCTCGCAGTGATCAACGCAGCAATTGACGGTCCTGACGAGATGGCAGCTACTGCTCCTCGCGTGATCAGCGTGCAGATTCCTGTCGACAAGATCGGTGAGCTCATCGGGCCCAAGGGTAAGACGATTAACACCATCCAGGACGAGACTGGTGCAACCATCTCGATCGAAGATGATGGAACCGTCTACATCGGTGCAACCGATGGTCCTTCCGCTGAAGCCGCTCGCGCACAGGTTAACGCCATTGCGAACCCCACCAACCCTGAGGTTGGCGAGCAGTTCCTCGGTACCGTCGTCAAGCTCGCAACCTTCGGTGCGTTTGTCTCCTTGCTTCCTGGCAAGGACGGCCTGCTGCACATCTCTGAGGTGCGCAAGCTCGCTGGTGGCAAGCGTGTGGAGAACGTGGAAGACGTTCTCTCCGTTGGCCAGAAGGTTCTCGTCAAGATCACCAAGATCGATGACCGTGGCAAGCTTTCGCTTGAGCCCGTTCTCGAAGGTGAAGAGGGCGAAGCAGCCGCAGCAAGCGACGCTGAGTAAAACTCAACACAGATTGAATACCCGTCCCACTTCGGTGGGGCGGGTATTTTCTCTTTCTGGGGGACACTTTAAAGCTCATCAGGGGGACAATTTCCGGTCTGTAGTAGACCGATGGTCTGTCGTAACATTGCCGTGACATTTCTCCTCTATGGTCAGAGTTATGACCGGAGAAACAGGGGATTTCACCTCCGGGGCCACAGGCCCTGTTGAGGCAGAACATCCTGTTCGTCGTATTGGTCAAACCGATATTGAGGTTTACCCCGTAGCCCTGGGTGGGGCGGTGTTTGGTTGGACTCTGCCCAGTGGACGTTCCACTGATTTGCTCAACCGTTTTGTTGAACTCGGTGGCAACCTCGTAGATACTTCTGACTCCTATTCCTCCGGAATGTCTGAGCAGATCATCGGCAAGTGGATGCGTGAGCGCGGCAATCGTGACCAGGTCGTCGTCTCTACCAAGGTGGGCCGTCACCCCGAATATTCAGGTTTGTCTGCGCAGAACATTATGGCTTCAGTGAATGCCTCGCTGGAGCGGTTACAGTCCGACCACATCGATCTGCTGTACTTCCATGCCGAAGACCCAGATGTTTCTCTTGAAGAAAGTTTGTCAGCGGTGGAGTCACTCATCCAGGCCGGGAAAGTTCGTGCTCTCGGTGCCTCCAACTTCAGCGCGGATCGATTACTCGAAGCCCGCATCGCCGCAGGCAGTGGCCTGCCGCGATTTGAAGCAATCGCTTTGGAGTATTCCTTGCTGCGTCGGGACATCGTCGAAGGCAATATCGCCATGATGGCTATTGCTCAGCGCATGTCAGTGATGCCCTACTTTGTGTTGGCGAATGGGTATCTGGGCCGCCACCGCAACATCAAGAGCTTTAATCCCAGTGACACCCGTGCACGCCGAGCTGCCCAGCACGGTGGTCGTCACGGAACTCACGTGCTGCGCATCTTGGACAACATCGCTATGACACAGGGCGTTGATATCTCAACGGTGGCATTGGCCTGGGTCTTGGGCAGACCTGCAGTGGGAGTTCCCACAGCCGGTGTTGAATCTTTGCGTGAACTCGAAGCTCTGATGCACGCACCTCTTGTTCAGCTCTCACGTCAGCAACTCGCGGACCTTGATCGGGCATCGGCTGAACAAGGCCGCAACTGGCTGCCAGGTCGTCAGCGTTCTTAATTCACAGCCCCGAGGTCAGTGGCGTGCCCTAGGCTTGAGCACCGTATGAATAACCCCATTGTTTTCCCGCTCGATCAGCCCGAGCTTCAGTTCATCGCATCTGGAGATGCCCTCGTTCGCCGCACTGTTTTGCCCTCTGGCGTGCGCATCTTGACTGAACGCGTGCCTGGTGCACGCAGTGTCACACTGGGCTATTGGGTCGCGGTGGGTTCGCGTGATGAAAACCCAGCAGAAGCTGCTCATGATGGCCAGTGGGCACACTCTGCCAGTTTGGGATCAACCCACTTCCTTGAACACTTGTTGTTCAAAGGAACTCCCAGCCGCACAGCCTTAGACATTGCCATTGCTTTTGACTCGGTCGGTGGCGAGCACAATGCCGCCACCGCCAAGGAATACACCTGCTACTACGCCAAGATTCGTGACAGTGACTTGCCCATGGCAATTGATGTGATGAGTGACATGCTCACCTCCAGCTTGATTGACCCCGACGAGTTCGAAACAGAACGAGATGTCATTCTGGAAGAACTGGCCATGGCTGAAGATGACCCCTCAGACGTTGCACAGGAGCGTTTCTTCGAAGGCGTGCTGGGGGAGCACCCCTTAGGCCGTCCCATTGGTGGAAGTCCTGAAACTATCCGTGCAGCCACGCGCGAAGCGGTCGTGGCGCACTACCAAGCAAACTACCGCCCGAACGACTTAGTGATTACTGCAGCCGGTTCTCTAGATCACGATCAGCTCGTTGCCCAGATTCAACGAACCCTTGAGTCCGCTGGCTGGGATTTGAGCGTTGAAGCAGCCCCGGTTGAGCGACGCCCTCGCACGCCAGCACTGATAACTCAGGGCAAGGCTTTGCAAGTCATTGAGCGCCCCATTGAACAGGCCAACATTATGTTGGGGGTTCCCGGCATCGTGGCAACCGACGAGCGTCGCGTTGTGCAAACTGTCATGAATGCCATCTTGGGTGGCGGAATGTCCTCACGTTTGTTCCAAGAAATTCGTGAGAAGCGTGGCCTGGCCTACTCCGTATTCTCATTTGCCTCGTCGTATTCTGATGCCGGTGCTTTTGGTTTGTTTGCTGGAACTTCGCCCAAAAAAGCACCAGAAGTGGCAGAGCTCATGCTGGCTGAATTCCACAAGCTTGCGGATCATGGCGTGAGTGCTGATGAACTGAGCCGCGCGCAAGGTCAGCTTGCTGGCGGTTCTGCCCTTGCTTTGGAAGATACTGATTCGCGGATGTCACGTTTGGGCAAGGCAGAGATCTCCTCGGGGGAATTCTTTGACTATGACGCAGCCATGACGATGCTCGATGCTGTCACCACTGAGCGCATTCAAGACCTAGCGCAGGAGCTTGCCGGCGGGAAGCTGTCTCTGGTTTCTGTGGGCCAAGCAGATGAGGCTGCGTTATCGCGTATCCTTTCTCAGGGGTAAACGGGGTAATCAATGGCACACAACATCATCTTGGTTCGTCACGGCGAACAACTCGACGCCGAGCACGGCGTCATAGACGGTCCACTTTCACCGCGCGGTATCTCTCAGGCAGAGGCAGTAGGACGTCGCTTGGCTGATGTTGAGTTCTCTCATGTCTGGCACTCTCCCTTGGAGCGTGCCTGGGAAACCGTGCGCGTGATGAGTGAGCAGATGCAGGGAGTCACTACGGAACCCTCTGCTCTCCTGATGGATTGCATCCCTGCCGGAAAGAGCGATGAGACTCCTTCGGTATTCGACCCATTCTTTGGTTCTGTCACAGAAGCAGAGATTGAAGCAGGATCTGCTCAGATGGCTGATGCTGTTGCAGAGTTCTTGGCACCTGGTCGCCAGGGAGAAACAGACCTGCTCGTCACCCACAACAACGTCATTGCGTGGTTCGTACTGGAAGCTCTAGGTGCACCTGCATGGAAATGGGTCACGCTGAACCAGGCTTACTGCGGAATTACTGTGTTGCAGCAGCGTCCAGGGCGCCCCTGGGCCTTGGTCTCTCACAATGATCTTGGACACTTGCCGCTTGAACTTCGTTCGGGTATTCCAGACGCCTACACAATCTAGACTTGTCTTGTGACTACATCCGTTGCCGTCGTTGGTGCCTCAGGGAAACTGGGTTCACTGGTTTGCCGTCTGATCACTGAATCAGAGGACTTTACGCTTGCTGCCCAGTTGGGTTCGCAAAGTGATCTGAGCGAGATGCTCGTGGCAGACATTGTCGTGGATGTGTCCTTGCCTTCGATCAGCCGCAAGGTTCTGGAATTTGCCGTGGAGAATGGCAAGTCGATCATGATTGGCACCTCAGGTTGGTCTGCCGAGCGCATCAACCAGGTTGAGCCCCTGATTGAATCCCACCCTGAAGTTGGCGTCATTTTCATTTCTAACTTCTCTCTGGGCTCTGCTCTCTCTGCTCACTTGGCAACCTTGGCCGCCAAGCACTTCGACTCCATTGAGATCATCGAAGCGCACGGCATCCACAAAGTTGACTCACCTTCGGGAACTGCTGTGAGCACGGCTGAACGTATTGGCAAGGTTCGCGACCAGGACGTTCAGGCACCTCACGCAGATCAGCGTGCTCGTGGTCAGCTTGTTGCGGGTGTTCCTGTGCACTCCCTGCGCATGGAAGGCGTCGTTGCAAAGCAGGACGTGATCTTTGGTGGCAATGGTGAAACGGTGACCATTACTCACACCACTCTTTCTGACCGCTCCTATGAAGCGGGCATCATGGCAGCTATTCGTGCACTACCCGGCCTCACCGGCAAAATCGTCGGTCTTGACCGCGTAATCAACCTCTAGGTCTGTTCAGATGAGAGCAATTCTGGGTGCGTTGCTCATGGCAGCAGTACTCGCGCTGTATTTATGGGTTGCGGCCTATCAGGGCTACATCATGATTACCACGGGTATTCCCGTTGCCATCGTGATGGGGGTTGCCCTGATTGTGCTTCCGGTAGTGGGGGCATGGGCACTCTGGCGTGAGATTGCCTTTGGTATTTACTCGACCAAGCTGGTCAACATCTTGGATTCGGAAGGGTCGCTTCCTGGCGATGACCTCCCACATCGCCCCAGTGGGCGGCCTATTCGAGCTGATGCGGATAAGGAATTCCCGGCATATGCTGCCGCAGTTGAAGTTGCTCCTGCGAGCTGGCGGGCATGGTGTCGATTGGGTTTGGCATATGACGCTTCAGGTGATCGCAGACGTGCCCGTGCTGCAATTCGCACCGCGATTGCACTTCACAAGTCACACCCTGCGTAACTAATCCCACGGCAGGAGCACTGCAGGGGCGACGGAGGCCAGCATCGCCAGGGGAGAAAGATAGTCCTTCCCCACTCGCGCTCCCATGTGGAGGCAGGTGCAGTGGGTGCTTGTGCTGATCGTTCCGATCACATCTCCGCGTGCCACTCGTGCCCCCGCGATGAGAGTTGAGCTAACTGGTTCGAAGGTGGAAAGCATCCCATTATGTTCGAGGGAAATAAGTTCTCGGTCCACCACAGTGCCCACGAAGTGCACTTCTCCATCAGCAGGAGCACGCACTTCTTGGCCAACCTCAGCAACAAGGTCTATTCCTCGGTGACCAGCGCCATAAAACACACTGGGGGCCTCATAGCCATGCGAAATCGTGTGACTGCCATTCAGAGGCCACGACCAGCTTCCTGCGCGCAGCGCATGGGCTGAAGAGCTGTTGAGCGTGATGACCACAGCAACACTGAACAAGCTGGTGGCTAAAAGCCGTAATGCAACGTTCTTGTCATATCCCCACATGCCTTGAGAATGCGTGAATCTGTCATCTCAATTGATTCAATCCGAGGAGAAGTGGAGAAGCCTCGGTCTAGTGGACTGTGGAGGACTGCTTGGCATATTCGGCATAGAGTTCACGTTCTCGGTTCTTCTTGGGGAAGAAGAAGAACGTGATGAATAAACCAATCAGCATGACAAAGATGCCGGAAGCGTAAGCCCAGTTGGCGCCATCTAAGAACGACTGCTTCGCAGCTTCGATAATGGCTTGGCTGTAGTCGGGATATTTAGCGGCTAAGTCTTCTGCGCTACCAAATGACTTTTTCAAGGTGTCACTGATGCCCGAGGTGATCTGGGTCTGTGTCGCTGCGGGAGCACCAGAGATGGCTTTCCCAATGGCCGCAGCGTAACCAGCGCCCAGGATCGCTCCAAGCAAAGACTGCATGATGGATCCACCTAGGTCGCGCTGCAAGTCACCTGTTCCGGAGGCCATGCCCACCTTGGTGACGGGCACAGAGTCTGTCAGGGCGTGGCTGGCAGGAGTTCCTGCAAAGCCCACACCGGCACCAATAAGCACATAGCTGATGATGACAACAGCAATGGGGGTGTTGATGTTCCAGCCAAAGAGCATGACCAAGAATCCAGCCATACACACAACGAAGCCCACCAGCAAGGTGATGCGTGAACCAAAGTTCTCGATCATGCGGCTAGAGAAAGGCGCCACAATCACCATGGCAATAGCCGAGGGGATAATGGCTAGTCCTGCTTCCAAGGTGTTGTATCCCAGAACGTTTTGGAGGAACTGTTGACCCACAAACATGGCACCCATCAATGAACCAAAGACAATGATGCCGGAGACGGCCGCCACCCAAAATGGCGGACGGGCAGCATATTTCAAGTCAAAGAGAGGTTCACTCGCACGCTTCTGACGCCAGAAGAACAAGAAACCGGTCACGGCAGATGCGCCCAGCATGGCCAGCGCGATGCCGAGCTGTCCATCGAGAGCGATGTAGTTGATACCCAGGACCAAGGTTCCGATGAAGATTCCAGAAAGAACGCCACCGAGGTGGTCAACTTTGTCCTTGGTTTCGTTCACGTGCGCAGGAACAAGCTTCCACACGAGGAAAATAGCCACAACGGCGAACGGCACAGCAATCAAGAAAGAGTAGCCCCAGGGCAGGATCATCAAGACGGCTCCGGCAAGCAGAGTCGAGGAAGCAGACATTGCAGCGCCAATGGCTGACCACAGCGCAATAGCCCGGGTTCGGGCAGGTCCAGACCACAGCGCCGTAATCAACGCCAACGTGGTGGGATAGGCCATACCGGCGGCGAAACCACCGATTAAGCGTGACAGAGCGAGCATCTCAATATTGGGTGAAAATGCAGACATAAATGCTGCCGGGACACCAATAATCAAACCTGCGAGCAACATCAGCTTTCGGCCGTAACGGTCACCGAGAGCACCCAGATACAGAACCGTTGCTGCGAGTCCGAGTGAGAATCCCACGGCCACCACATTCAGACCAGCCTGGGAGGCACCCAAGTCGCGGCCAATATCGGGCAGACCAACGTTGGCAACTGCCAAGTTCATGTTGGCAACTCCGGCGCCCAAGATCAGGGCGGTGAGGACTATCCCAGCCCGCGCGGGGGAGGTGCTGGGCGGAAGTGCGACTGCTACTGAAGATGCCATACCCCTATCTTGCCTGTTATGCTGGGACAGCACTTCCATTTTGGGAGTGACTTCGCGTGCCCAACACGTATGACAAGACCCTTCGGTCGAATAAGAGAAATCTTTTTCGCGGGAATTGCATCGGGCACTAGGGCAGGAACCAACCGGTTACCTGCGACAAAACCGCAAGCGGTATGTGTTGTGCTGTGCACAAAACATGCCAAGAAAAGGAGATGGCCATGGCCGTCGTCACAATCCGCCAGCTGCTCGACAGCGGCGTTCACTTTGGTCACCAGACCCGCCGTTGGAACCCGAAAGTAAAGCGTTTCGTTCTTGCTGAGCGTTCCGGTATCCACATCATCGACCTGCAGCAGTCCTTGCAGCACATCGACAACGCTTACGAGTTCGTCAAGGAAACCGTTGCACACGGTGGAACCGTTCTCTTCGTTGGTACCAAGAAGCAGGCTCAGGAAGCAATCCTCGAGCAGGCAACCCGCGTAGGTCAGCCATATGTCAACCAGCGTTGGCTCGGTGGCCTCCTGACCAACTTCAACACTGTTGGACAGCGCCTCGCACGTATGAAGGAGCTCGAAGAGCTCGATTTCGAAGACACCGCAAAGAGTGGCTTCACCAAGAAGGAACTTCTGATCAAGAAGCGTGAACTCATCAAGCTCCACAAGAGCCTCGGTGGTATCCGTAACCTGACCAAGACCCCTTCTGCTATCTGGGTAGTTGACACCAAGAAGGAGCACCTGGCTATCCAGGAGGCAAAGAAGCTTGGTATCCCCGTCATTGGTATCCTCGACACCAACTGCGACCCAGACGAGATGACCTACCCCATCCCCGGTAACGACGACGCAATCCGCTCTGTTGGACTGCTGACCCGCGTTATCGCTGATGCAGTAGCTGAAGGCCTGATCCAGCGCCACCAGAAGCCTGCTGAGGGTGAAGCTGCAGAGCCTATGGCTGAGTGGGAGCGTGAACTCCTCGAGGCTGGCGCACCTGCTGCTGAGGTAGCTGTTGAAGCTGCTGTCGTTGAAGCAGTTGCTGAAGTTGTTGCTGAAGAAGTAGTCGCTGAAGTTGCTGCAGAGAAGAAGCCTGCTGCAAAGAAGGCTGCTGCTCCCAAGGCTGACGCTGCAGAGAAGAAGCCTGCCGCTAAAAAGCCTGCTGCCAAGAAGCCCGCAGCAGAATAATTTCCCACTTTCAATCCTTAAATAGGAGCTAAAACTATGGCATCTTTCAGCATGGAAGACCTCAAGACCCTGCGCGAGCGCCTCGGCACCGGCATGGTCGACACCAAGAATGCACTCACCGAAGCTAACGGTGACTTGGAAAAAGCAACAGAGATCTTGCGTCTCAAGGGAGCAAAGGGTAACGCGAAGCGTGCCGACCGCTCCACGAGCGAAGGCCTCGTTGCCGCTAAGGAAGAGAACGGCTCTGCAACCATGATCGAGCTCGCATGCGAGACCGACTTCGTGGCAAAGGGTGACAAGTTCGTTGCACTCGCAGCGAAGGTTCTCGACGCAGTTTCTGCAGCTGGCGCAACTTCGGTTGATGCCGGTCTTGCAGCATCAGCTGGTTCTCAGACCGTGGCAGAACTCATCGCTGATGAGGCTGCAATCCTCGGCGAGAAGATCGAACTTCGTCGTCTTGCTGCTTTCAGCGGTGACAAGTTCTCCATCTACATGCACCAGACCAGCCAGGACCTTCCTCCTCAGGTTGGTGTTGTGGTTGCGTACACCGGTGACGACGCAGAGACTGCTCGTGCAATTGCACAGCACATCTCCTTCGCTGACCCTGTGTACCTGAGCCGCGCAGATGTTCCTGCAGAGGACATCGAGAAGGAGCGCGCAATCGTTACTGAAATCAGCCGTAACGAGGGCAAGCCTGAAGCTCAGCTGGAGAAGATCGTTGACGGTCGTATCTCTGCCTACATCAAGCAGATCGCTCTGCTCGAGCAGGAATACTCCCGCGACAACAAGTTCAAGGTCCAGCAGGTCGTTGACAACGCCGGCATCACTGTCACGAGCTTTGCTCGTTTCAAGGTTGGCGCATAGTCGTTAGAAACACTCGTAAAGAAGCCCGGTCCACTATGGATCGGGCTTCTTTCATGTGTGCCGTCTATCTCAGCAGCGGTGCACCCAGTAAATTAGTTCTAGCGCCACTGCTTTTTAGATAAGGAATCTCATGCCGACAAAGACCCGCCGTCGAGTTCTACTCAAGCTTTCGGGTGAGGCATTTGGTGGCGGTGGACTGGGTGTGAACCCTGACGTGGTTAGCGCCATTGCTCGCGAAATCGCAGCAGCCTCCGAACACGTAGATATCGCTGTGGTTGTCGGTGGTGGTAACTTCTTCCGCGGAGCTGAGCTCTCTCAGCGCGGTATGGATCGCGCACGTGCGGACTACATGGGCATGCTCGGTACCGTGATGAACGCTTTGGCTCTCCAAGACTTCCTCGAGCAGGCAGGTGCTGCAACACGTGTGCAGTCGGCTATCGCGATGAGCCAGGTTGCTGAGCCTTACCTCCCCTTACGCGCCATTCGCCACCTGGAAAAGGGACGCGTTGTGGTCTTCGGTGCCGGTGCTGGTCTTCCCTACTTCTCCACAGACACTGTTTCTGCCCAGCGCGCACTCGAAATTCTTGCTGATGAGGTCCTCGTCGCCAAGAATGGCGTAGACGGCGTCTACACGGCAGATCCCAAAACAGACCCCACTGCAGAGAAGTTGGAGACCGTCACGTTCCGTGACGCTCTTAAGCGTGGACTCAAGGTGGTTGACTCGACCGCCTTCAGCCTGTGTATGGACAACAAAATGCCTATGCGGGTCTTTGGAATGGAGCCTTCCGGCAACATCACCAAGGCCATTCTGGGCGAAAAGATCGGCACGCTGGTCACCAACTAGACTGGCTCTAACGCACCAAATTTCAAGGAGTTACCGTGATTGCGGAAGTACTGTCAGATGCCTCAGAGCGCATGGCCAAAGCTGTTGAAGTAGCAAAAGAAGATTTCTCAAGCGTGCGCACCGGCCGCGCAAACCCTGCCATGTTCCAGAAGGTCATGGTCACCTACTACGGCAGCCCCACTCCGCTGGCACAGCTTGCTTCCATGCAGAACCCTGAAGCTCGCACGCTGCTGATTACCCCTTTCGACAAGACTGCTCTGCGCGACATTGAGCAGGCTCTGCGCGATGTTCCCAACTTGGACGCCAACCCCACCAATGATGGAAATGTCATTCGTTTGAGCCTTCCTGAGCTCACCGAAGATCGTCGTAAGGAATACGTCAAGATCGTGAAGACAAAGGCCGAAGACGCCAAGGTTTCTCTGCGCAACATCCGTCGTAGCGCCAAGGACGGCATCGATGCGTTCAAGGGGGAGCTCGGCGATGACGAGCGTGCTCGTGGTGAGAAGGAACTCGAAGCCATCACCAAGAAGTATGTCGATGCTATTGACGATGCGCTCAAGCACAAGGAAGCTGAACTCCTTAAGGTTTAGCCTTTTCTCTGGCCCGGGGCATGAACGAGAATCCGAACCGCGACGAGCACAGCAGGAGAAATCCTGCTGGTGAGTTGCATGCGCAATTCAGAGCTACTCGTGCTGACTTTGAACGCCAGTTAGAAACGCGAAGGCTACAGTTCGAGAAGACGAACGAGCGCATCAAGCAGAAGTCTGGACGCAATCTTCTCGGTGCTATCGGCATCGGTATTGTCCTGGGTGGCCTACTTCTGCTGAGTTTGTTGGTGGACAAGAACCTCTTCATGCTCTTTGCGGCAGTGCTTTTGGGTATTTCTGCTGTGGAGTTGGCCACGGCCTTGCATGCCATGGGCAGACGAGTTCCCCGAATCCCCACTGCACTGACGACGGTGGCAGCCGTTCCCGTTGCCTACTTCTTCGGTATCTTTGCTGCCCTTGCTGTTGCCGCAGCAGGTGTGGTCTTTGTCTCACTCTGGCGATTTGTCGAAATCAAACGGGATTACCACGCCACGGCTGATGTCAGCTTGCGTAAAGATGCTCTAGCTGCGCTCTTTGTTCAGGCCTATGTCACGGTGTTGGGAAGCTTCGCCGTTGCCTTAGTAGCAAAGCCAGATGGCCAGTGGTGGACCTTGGCTTTCCTCATCATTGTGGTGTCAGTTGATACCGGCGCCTATGCCAGCGGTTTGAACTTTGGCAAGCATTTGATGGCACCCAAAATTAGCCCCAAGAAGACCTGGGAAGGTTTTGCAGGGGCAGCACTTGCTGCCATTATCGCTGCCGTATTGCTCAGTATCTTTATGATTGGTCAGCCTTGGTGGTTTGGTCTCATCATGGGGCCTATCCTCCTCGTCACCGCGACTTTGGGTGACCTCGGGGAATCTCACATCAAGCGCACTATTGGCGTGAAAGATATGAGCTCCTGGTTGGCTGGTCACGGCGGATTCTTAGACCGACTCGACTCGATTCTTCCTTCCGCACTCGTGACATTTGTGATCTATACCCTCGTTGTGCACTAACGCACAGGATTCTCTGAAACAATAAGTTTTGTGAGTATGACTTTTCCCCGTGTGAAGCGCGGTAGCCGCGGATATAAAACTTCCGAAGTAGATGCCTTCATTGCTGAAGCTCGCATTGCCTATGACAGCAACATTGCCGGAGCATCCACGCTCACCTCACGCGCTATTCGCGACATGTCTTTTGATCTACACAAGGGTGGCTACTCAACCCGTCACGTTGATGGTGCTCTCGAGCGACTCGAAACTGCCTTTGCTGAACGTGAACGCGCGGTTGCCCTTGCCACTATTGGTGAAGCTGCCTGGTTGGAACAAGCCAGTCAGATCTCGTCTGTCTTGACGGCACGCTTTGCTCGTGCGCCCAAGCACCGTTTTGCTCGTGCTGGTTTTCTAGCACAGGGTTATGCCATCAAAGATGTTGATGCTTTTGCCGAACGTGTGAATGCGTATTTGCTTCAGGGCGAGCCACTCAGTGTTTCGGATGTTCGATCAGTGACCTTCCGCTCTGCTTGTGGGGGTTACGAAGAAGGACAGGTAGATGCTGTTCTCGACGCTCTCGTGGACCTTCTTCTGTCCCTCGGAAACAACTAAAAGTCCTGTTCAGAGCCACTCTGCTGGCTGATTCACAGCCTTCTAGTCTAAAATCAGATAACTGTGGGTAGACATTCAGAAGTAACGAGCGGGTCGGACCTTTCGGTCGTCCGCTCATTACGCGACTCCGCGAACAAGGGAAAGATGAAGTTTTCATCTAGCTCTGTGACTCGCCCTCGCCTTGTCATGCCCACACTTTTCCCCTCGCAGAGGTCTTTTGGCCTGTTCTCGTCAGCCTTCACTGTCACTGTGGGAGTTCTCCTGGTGAACGTCGTTGACCCCTACTCCGGGGCAGTGGCATCCCCGTATTACATTCCAGCAACTGTGGTTTCCCAGGAAGGCCAAGACGTCAATATCGAGGGAACCTACACAACTGCTGCTGGTCGAGATGGTGTCACTGTGACTGCACGTTCTGCCGCTAAAGCGTCAGCCACAGCGCCTGCTGCAGGAATTCCAGATCCTGACACAGCTCAGGCGATGGGCCTGGTTGCTGTTCAGGCCCGTGGCTGGGGCATGGAACAATATGACTGCCTCGTTGCACTGTGGAACAGAGAATCTCGTTGGAATGTCTATGCTCACAATAAGAGCAGCGGTGCATACGGTATTCCGCAGTCTCTGCCTGGTGAGAAGATGGCTACCGTCGCAGACGACTGGCAGACCAACCCGGCAACTCAGATTGAATGGGGCCTGCGATACATCACGGCTCGCTATGGGTCCCCCTGTGGTGCCTGGGCACACTCTGAAGCTGTTCACTGGTACTAATGGCGCGCAACAATCGTTCGCGCAAGCGTGAGGCCGAGTATGAGCCTCTCGATGTTGAGCGCCTGACCACGGGCTGGCGGCGGACAGAGGTGCGCTCAGGCCGTCAATGGACCGTGCAGCCGATTTCTGCCCTCAATGCGACCAAGAGTTACACCTGCCCTGGATGCTCGTTAGAGATCGCTCCAGGCGTCTCTCACCTGGTTGCCTGGCGTAACGATGGCATTCTGGGGGACCAGGCTGATATCGAAGCTCGTCGCCACTGGCACGAGGCGTGTTGGAAAGTGAGTTAGTCCATGACTACTGAAATTCGTGGTGGTATCAACCTGCCCGCTCTGCGAGAAGAGATTGAACTTCACACCAGCGATGGACTAACCCTGGTGGGGGAGTTGGCTATGCCTGTGGGCGGGATGCCTGTGGCCACTTTGGTCACCTTGCACCCGCTCCCCACTGCGGGTGGCTTTATGGACTCTCACATTCTTCGCAAGGCAGCTGGGCGTTTGCCAGCTCTAGCAAACATCGCAGTCCTGCGCTTTAACACCCGTGGCACTAAGTCCGCCCGAGGCCACAGCCATGGTGAATTTGGCCACGGTGTTGATGAGCGCGCTGACGTCGCTGCGGCAATGGCATTTGTGCACGAGCGTGGACTTCCTCATCCTTGGCTTGTGGGATGGTCTTTCGGAACAGAGCTGGCGTTGAAGTATGGGCGTGAACACGCCATCGAGGGCGCAATTCTGCTGTCGCCACCACTGCATCGTGCGACAGCTGACGAAGTAGCAGCCTGGAATGGCGACCATCGACAGCTCATCGCGCTGGTGCCTGAATTGGATGACTATTTGCAGGGTCCAGAAGCCCGTGAGCGCTTCTCTTCCGTCTCCCACATCGACATTGTCGAGGTGGAGGGTGGTAAGCACCTCTGGGTAGGGGAGAACCAGACCAAGCGGGTGCTCAATGAAATCGTGGAACGCGTGAATCCAACAGCAGCCCCACTTCCAGAGATGTGGGACGGCGAGGTCGCTGGTTCCAGCGACTAAACAAGAACTCTCTGAGAAGAGAAGTTACGCCTCATTTTGATTGGGGATGACGACTTCTTTGATGATCAGAACAATGGATGCTGCGATAGGAATCGCGACCAGTGCACCCAGGATACCCATCAGTGTTCCACCCGCCAGCGCGGCGATAACCACGATGGATCCGGGGATAGATATCGCCTTGTTCATGATCTTGGGGCTGAATACATACGCCTCAACCTGCATGTAGATCAAGAAGTAGATGCCAATGATGATGGCAACCTGACCATCAGCCAAAACCAATTGGCCCAGGGTGACGATGATGGAGGCCATCACCGTACCAATGAGGGGGATCAGGGCAAACAGGAAGGCCAAGAAGGCGAACAGCAAGGCTTGCTTGCCGCCAATCAGGTTCAGCACAATAAATGCTAAGAAACCATTGAGTGCAGCCAATGCGATCTGTCCGACCACATATTTACCCACGCCGCCGGTGATTTGTTCGCTCATGCCGATGAACTTCTCACGCTTGCTTTGAGGAACCAGAGAGTAGGCAGTGTTCTTGATGGTCTGCAATGAAGCGGTGAAGTACAAGGTCAAAATGACAACAATCAAGGTGCCCGTCAGTGCGTTTGCCACGCCCACGCCCACAGCTAAAGCGCCACCGGCTATTTTGCTGATGTTGGCGGGATCGCCGAAGAACTTACCCACTTCGGAAATGACTTGATTGATGTCAATAAAGCTTCCGAATTGCTTATCAAAAAGTGCAATCCAGTCCTTGGTTTTGAGTGAGGTGATTTCGGCAGGAAGAGTGTTCCACAACGTGACAATTTGTTCGACCATCATGGGCACGATGGCAATAAGAATGCCAGCAACAGAGCCAACGACTGCAATGACGACGGTCAAAATTGATGCCCACTTGGGAAGCCCTTTAGACGTCAGCCACTTCACCGCGGGGTCGAGACCCAAAGACAGGAACAACGCAATAAAGATGTAGGTCAATACGGTTGCTAAAGACTGTACGGCCGTCATCAAGACAAGGCCTAGGCCTACGCCCAAACTTCCGATCAAACCAGCGCGGAAAGCATTCTGGATACGCATCGGGGGCTCCTTTGTTAGCGGTCGAGCTTTTTCGTCGTCACAGCGTCACCCAGTGATTGCTGTAACTCCAACCGTAGTGCGTCAAAGAACGCAGCGACGGCTTCTCGCTCGACACGAATTCCTTCGAGTTGTGCATAGACCGAAGACAACACAGCTGCCACGTACTTCTCAGCATCTGCAATCTTCTTGCGCGCAAGCTTGTCGGCGCTGGATTCTTCCTTTGAAGCTTTCACGCGTGCTGTTTCAACAACCTCGGCAGCAGTTGCGGCGGCATCCTTTTGGATTGCATCAATGTCAGCCTCCACTGCACGAAGACGTGTGCGAGCCGTGGCGAGTTGAGCCTCTGCTGCGCCGATGTATTTCTCTGTCTGCATGACTGATTCCTGGTGGCGGACCTGAAGTTCTGATTCCATCTCAGCTCGAACAGCGGCACCGTCAGCGTTCAGCTTAAGAATGCGCATAATCTCATCGCTGACCGTGACTTTGGGGTCGCGGTTCGTGGTCAAGACAAGCTTGAGTTCTTCTACTTCACGCTTGGCCTCAGCCATGAAACGTTCAACATCGTTGCGGCTTTCCGCACGAAGGTTCGCTGCGACTGTTGCTGCTTCGCCACGAAGGCGTTGCGCTTCGGTCTGTGCATCTGCCAAAAGCGCAGCAGCATCGTGCTGTGCATCAGAAATAATCTGTTCCGCTTTCTGGAGGGCCTGCTGTTCCAGAGAGTTTTTCAGGGCAAGAGACTCCGCATAGGCAGCTTCATAACCGTCACGTGCAGCTTCAATGAACTGACTGGAGGTCTTCTCGGCTGCTGATCGAATAAACAACGCATCGCTTTCAGCACGTCGCACAATCTCGGCAGCCATCTTGTCTGCCTTCTTGAGCTTGTTGTTGAGCTTGGTACTCAGTCCCTCAACAGTGGGAGTGCTCTTCACGCCGGCTTCGAGCTCCAGTTCCGCACTGCGCTGTTCAAGCTCCTTGAGCTGGGCGAGGGTTTCATCGTGAAGGGTTTTCGCTCCCAGGAGTTCACGGCGAAGCTTTTGAACCAGGGGATCAACCTCTGCGGGGTCGTATCCGCGCAGTACGCGAGAAAACGATTCTTCCGATGCCACAGTTGACCTCCATAGCCCCGTGGTTTCGGGGAAATCTAACTGTGTGAGTCTACCTAGCTCCAGCACTCAGTGCAGTTCTGCAGAGGGCTTAAGCCCCTTCTCAGGTTTGTTTCGACTGTTTCGGGTATCTTTGTCAGTGACTTAACGTGACGCAGTGACCGGTTCTGGAGTCATGCGGAAATACGTGGAGGAGACAAATAGTGCGGTTCCTTATTGCCATTGGTGTGTTTACCGTGGCTGCAGTTTTGCTCGGTGTGGGTGTTGTTCAGAAAGTGTTCTTTGCTGGAGACGAATACACAACCCTCACCACAACTGTGGAACCCAACGCTGCTTACCTTGTCATTGATGGCAAGACTCTCACGATGCATGGAACCAACCCCATCATCACCGTCTCAGGAACCAAGGAAACTTTCATTGGCTTTGGCCGCTCAGAAGATGTTTCTGGCTGGATCGGTAGTGATGACTTTGACGTCCTCAAGTTCTCCGTCAAGAAGAATGAGTTTGTTTTTGGCGAAGGTAAGCCTGCTGTTGTTGAACAGGCCACTCTCGAGACTCCTGCGCTGACGGAAGACCCCATTGTTTATCCTGCGGGAAGCGACCTGTGGTTGGGTGAAGCTGAAGGTAAATCCTCGGCAACCTTGGCGACGTTCCTCGACAACGGAATGTCTGCGATCGTCTCTGCAGATGGCATCACTGACGCCCCTGGGAACGTGACCATTGCATGGCCTTTACCTAGCCGTATTCCTTTTGCAACGGGGTTCATCATTGCTGGTGGTATTGCAGCTCTGGCTGGCCTGATTCTGTATCTGTGGGCATTGCGTCACGACAAATATTCTCAAGGTCCTCGCCGTCGTGGCAAGCTTCCTAAGCCACCCAAGCCACGTACCTTGAGTCTGCCTACTCCCAAGTCTTTGGTCAGCGCAGCTCCCAAAGGACGCCGCGGGATTTCTCGCGGATCGAGCTTCGTCGCTCTCGGTGTTGCTGGCGCCCTGTCACTGGGTTTAAGTTCTTGCAGTCCCTACAACTCCGGACAGGGCCTTGTTGAGGCAACTCCCACAGCAACCGCATCGGTAGAGATTGAGGGACAGCCACCTGCTGTGACAGAACGCCAATTGCAGCGCATCCTCAGCAAGATTGCTGACACAGTAACCGCTGCTGATGTGGCATTGGACCCTGCACTCTCCAGTACTCGACTCATTGGGCCTGCGCAGGAAATTCGTGCAGCTAACTACGCCATTCGCAAGGCAGATGCCAGCGCAGCAGCGTTGCCTGCGCTTGCAGCATCACCGATTACTTTCACTATGCCTCAGGCCACAGCTACCTGGCCACGCCAGGTCATCGCTGTTGTGCAGAACGAGAATGACCCCTCTGTTCCCACCATGGGTCTGATGATGATTCAGGATTCACCTCGTGAGAACTATCACGTGGAGTACATGGTGACTCTTGAACCCAATGCTCAGGTGCCGACGGTTGCCCCTGCCACGGTGGGCTCTGCCCTGGTTCCAGCTGACTCCAAGTTGTTGCTGATTTCACCTGACCAGCTTTCAGCCGCCTACGGTTCAGTGTTGACACAGGGCGCGGACAGCCCGTATTACGGTCTTTTTGATTTCACCTCGGACACTCTGATTACTCAGGTGGGCAAGGACTACAAGGCTCAGAAGGCGGCTTCTGTTGCAGAGAATGCCTCGCTTGAATTCAGCCAGAACGCGGGCTCAGGAGAACCACTAGGTCTTGCCACCATGGATTCAGGTGCAATTGTCACCGTTGGACTCAACGAGATTGAAACCGTTCGTCCAACCCAAACGGGCGCTTCAGTCAGCCCCGAAGGATTGGCCAAGATCCTCAGTGGAATTAGTACCTCCACAACAGGGATTGAATCCACCTACGGCATGGAACTTGCCTTCTATGTGCCACCACTGGGCAGCACAGAGAAGATTCGACTCCTGGGCTACACCCAAGCCTTAATCTCAGCTCGAGGACTCTAATGTCATTGCCTTCTCTTCCCAACCTTCGTGGAGCAGTTGATCTCAGCTCGCTGGTTAACCGCCCACAACAAGGTTCCGTGAATACTGCTGGTGGAACCCGTGCACCAGGAGAAGCACCTGCTCCGGTCTCTGCGGGAGCTCTTGTTCCTGTTCCCCAGCTGGTGCTCGAAGGCACTGACGCCAACTTCACTGCGATCCTTGATCTGTCCAACCAAGTGCCCGTCATCGTGGATCTCTGGGCAGAAGAAGCACCGCAGTGCACCGAACTCTCCCCAATCCTTGAAAAGCTCGTGTTGGGCTTTGAAGGTCGATTGATTCTGGTTCGTGTGAACGCTGTGGAGAATCCTGGACTCACTCAGGCTTTCCAAGCTGAGACGGTTCCGACAACTGCTGCAGTGCTTGCTGGGCGTCCACTCCCTCTGTTCGCAGGCGTGGCCGGCGAAGCCGACATTTTCAACCTGTTCGAGCAGGTGCTCGAACTTGCAGCGCAAAACGGTGTTGTAGGTATTGCTCAGCCTGCAGGGATTTCCAGTGGAGAAGCTGCACCTGTTGCCCCGCCAGCTCCAGCACTGCCGCCGCTTCACCAAGAAGCTTTTGATGCCGCTGAGCGTGCTGACTACCCCGCAGCTATTGCTGCGTGGGAGAAGGCACTCAAGCAGAACCCCAACGATGCAGATGCCAAGGCAGGACTTGCTCAGATTTCTCTCCTGCACCGCCTGCAAGGCAAAGCAATGGCAGATATTCGTGCCGCCGCAGCTGCCAGCCCTGACGGGCTAGAGCAGCAACTTGATGTTGCTGACCTCGATGTCTCGGGTGGTCATGTTGATGACGCCTTTGACCGGTTACTGGTGCTGTTCCCCACACTTGATCAGGACGGGAAGAACGTCGTTCGTGCTCGCTTGTTAGAGCTATTTGAAGTGGTCGGTCTCACTGACCCCGCCGTCAACACCGCACGCATGCGGTTGACGAATCTGCTCTACTAAGGCTTATTTAGCTGGTTTGTAGAAGAACAGCACACCCAGTGGCGGCACGGTGATGCGAGCTGAGTGCTCGAATGAACCCCACTGGTCTTTTGTCGCGGTGACCTTGCCCATGTTGCCCACGCCAGATCCGCCAAAGTCAGTGGCATCAGAGTTGAACAATTCAGTCCACACTCCACCTGATGGCAAGCCAAGCTGGAAATCACTGTGGGGGTTGCCTGCAAAGTTTGCAACGACAGCTAAAGCATTGCCCTTCTTGTCGTAGCGAACGAAGGAAACAAGGTTGCGGCCGTTGTCTGCGCCATCAATCCACTGGAAGCCTGCGGGGTCGCTATCGCGTTCCCACAATGCTGGGGTGGCTTTATAGACGGTGTTGAGCTGTTTCACCATGCGCTGCAGCCCCTGGTGAGCTGGCTGGTCCAGAATCCACCAATCGAGTGAGCGTTCTTCGCTCCACTCAGAGGGCTGACCAAACTCTTGACCCATGAACAACAATTGCTTGCCGGGGTGACCCCACATAAATGCGAGATAGGCGCGCATATTGGCAAGCTTTTGCCAGTGATCACCGGGCATCTTGGCCAGAAGAGAACCCTTACCGTGGACAACCTCGTCATGCGAGATAGGGAGAACGAAGTTCTCACTAAACGCATATTGGAACGAGAACGTGATGTCCCAGTGGTGGTGCTCGCGATACATCGGGTCAGTGTGGATGTATTCCAGGCTGTCGTGCATCCAGCCCATGTTCCACTTGAAGCCAAAGCCCAGCCCACCACCTTCCGTGGGGGCGGTAACACCGCCCCAGGACGTGGATTCTTCTGCAGCCATGGTCACGCCGGGGTGGTGCTTGTAAACCGTCGCATTGGCTTCCTGGAGGAAGTTGATAGCTTCGAGGTTCTCGCGGCCACCGAACTGGTTTGGCAGCCACTGACCGTCTTCACGGCTGTAGTCCAGATAGAGCATGGATGCGACAGCATCCACGCGCAGACCATCAATGTGGAATTCTTCTATCCAGTAGAGCGCGTTGGCGACGAGGAAGTTGCGAACTTCATTGCGTCCAAAATCGAAGATGTAGGTACCCCAGTCAGGGTGTTCACCCTTGCGGGGATCTGCATGCTCATAGAGTGGCTGACCATCGAAGCGAGCCAGCGCCCACTCATCCTTGGGGAAGTGGCCAGGAACCCAATCCAACAAAACGCCAATACCGGCATCGTGCAGGCGGTCAATCAAGTACTTCAGGTCATCAGGGTTACCAAAACGAGCAGTTGGGGCGTAATAACCGGTGACTTGATAGCCCCAAGACGGTCCGTAGGGGTGTTCTGCCAAAGGCATGAACTCCACGTGAGTGAAACCGGTTTCTAGAACGTGACCAATGAGGTCATCTGCGAGTTCGCGGTAAGACAGTCCCTGGCGCCACGAGCCCACGTGCAACTCATAGATGCTCATGGGAGCTTCATGAGCCTTCGTCTTGTCGCGCGTGGTAACCCATTTCTTGTCGCCCCACTTGTAGTTCGAGTGAGCAATGACGGAGCCGGTCAGAGGAGGACACTCCGTCTGACGTGCCATGGGGTCAGCGCGCTCAACCCACTGGTCGGCTTGGGTCAGCAGTTCAAACTTGTAGGTCTCACCTGGGTGCACATCGGGAACGAAGAGCTCCCAGACGCCGCTTGCGCCCAGGGATCGCATGGAGTGGGCTTCGCCATTCCAGCTATTGAAGGTTCCCTTCACGCGCACTGCCTTGGCATTGGGGGCCCAGACAGCAAAAGCAGTTCCTTGCACGGTGCCCTTGACACCACCGTGGCCAATGTAGCGGGCACCCAGGACCTCCCAGAGCCGCTCGTGACGTCCTTCACGAATGAGGTGCAGGTCGAGTTCGCCTACGGTCGGTGCAAAACGGTAACCGTCTTCGGCAATCCACTCGGCACCATCGGGATAGCGGGTCTCAATAACGTAGTCAGTGAGCCCGAGAGTATGAGCGCCTTCCCAAATACCGTGGCCGGCATGAGAGAGTTCGATCCGCGCTTTACTGCCCAGAACTGCGATAACTTCGGTCGCGAGAGGGCGACGCGTACGAATGACGGTGACAGAGTTTCTAGATCCTTCAACGGGAATCAAGTGCTGTCCCAACACGCTGTGAGGGTCGTAGTGGCTTCCCTGAGCAACCCAGGCAAGGAGGCCGTCATCGAGTGAGGGAGTCTGCCATTCAGTGGCGCCCTTGGTTTTCTTGGCGGGCGTCTTCTTCACGGGTGTGGTCTTCTCTGCAGCATGTTTGGGTGCTGCTTTCTTCGGTGGCTTCTCAGTCATGAGTTCACCTTGCTCACGTGCAGGATGTGCACAGGCTCAGTGAAGGGATCCAGTCGGACGTAGTTGTCAGCACTCCAGACCCATTCCACGCCGGTGACCAAGTTGGTCACGGTGATGGAATCTCCGTGTTGCGCACCCAAGGTCGTGAGGTCTAAGTGAATCGTGGTCTCGCGGACGGAATGTGGGTCAGTGTTGACGACCACGATGAGGGTGTCGTTCTTTCCCGTGCCGGTGAACTGCGCATCAAGGTGCTTACTGTAAGCGAGGATGGCATCGTCATCAGTGCGCTGAATAGTGATGTTACGCAGCTGACGCAGTGCAGAGTGCTCTGCACGAATCTTGTTCAGCTGGGTCAAGAAGGGAGCTAGAGAAGTCCCTTCCTTCTCGATAGCAGCCCAGTCGCGCATCTTGTATTCGAACTTCTCGTTATCGATGTATTCCTCAGCACCGGGGCGGGCAACAGATTCGTAGAGTTCAAAACCGGTGTACACGCCCCACAGAGGTGCGGCGGTGGCGGCCAGCGTTGCACGAATTGTGAACGCGGCAGGGCCACCGAACTGCAGGTATTCGGTCAAGATATCCGGGGTGTTCACGAACAGGTTAGGCCGCATAAAGTCTGCAGTTTCGCCTGAGATACTGCGGAAGAACTCTTCAAGTTCCCACTTGGTGTTACGCCAGGTGAAATAGGAATACGACTGCTGGAATCCGACTTTGGCTAGTGCTTGCATCATCGCTGGTCGGGTGAATGCCTCAGCGAGGAACACCACATCTGGGTGCTTCTCGTTCACGGTCTTGATCAGCCATTCCCAGAAGTCAACTGGCTTGGTGTGGGGATTGTCCACGCGGAAGATGTTGATGCCCTTGGAGATCCAGAACAACACAACGCGTAATACTTCGGCACGAATGCCGTCTGGGTTGTTGTCGAAGTTGACTGGATAGATGTCCTGATACTTCTTCGGAGGGTTTTCCGCATAGGCAATCGTGCCATCGGGCAGCGTGGTGAAAAACTCTGGATTTGTCTTCACCCAGGGGTGGTCAGGAGCAGCCTGGAGTGCGAGGTCTAGTGCAACCTCGATGCCGTTCTTCTTGGCTTCCTTGAGGAAATACGCGAAATCTGTGAAATCACCTAAGTCGGGGTGGATGGCATCGTGACCGCCCTCAGCCGAGCCAATAGCCCAAGGGGAACCGGGGTCTCCGGGCTTGGTCACCAGTGTGTTGTTGGGGCCCTTGCGATTGAGTGTGCCAATCGGGTGAATGGGTGGCATGTAGAGAACGTTGAAGCCCATCTTGGCAACGGCAGGTAGGCGCTTCGCTGCGGTGCGGAAGGTGCCCGAAGTCCAGCTACCATCGGCATTCTGCTTCGCTCCTTCAGAGCGAGGGAAGAATTCATACCAGCTAGCGCAGCCGGCGACAGTGCGCTCGACAAGGAGCTTGTGTTCAGCTGAGTAGGTCTCTAGCGAAGCGATAGGAGCGTTAAGAAGAAGCTTGTTAACTGCTTCGCCTTCGGCGTGAGAAAAGCGAATAAGCGGATCTACAGTGGTGTCTGCAAGGGCGTCAGCGAGAGCTGCCAACTTCTTGCGCGAAGCAGCGGTGCGTGAAGCTTCCTTGGAGGCGCGAGCAAACAGCTGTGAACCAATGGTGAGCATGAGTTCCACATCGATACCCAGTGGAATCTTGACCTCGGCATTGTGATGCCAGGTGGCATAGTCATCCGAATATGCCTCAATAGTGAACGTCCACATACCTGCTTTATCGGGCTGTGCGTGGGTAACCCAACGGTCAGTGCCCGGTGCGGATACATGCATCTCGATGCGACTGGATTTACCATCAGGCGCACGCAGATGCAACGCAACGCCAATAACGTCATGACCCTCACGGAAGGCACTTGCACCAAAGGGCACAACTTCGCCCACATACGCCTTGGGAGTGAGCTCAGGCACGCCCAAATCAGGCGTCACATTGAGAATGGGCAAGCGTCCGATGGAGGAGGGTTCCATAAACGAAAACTAGCGCATATTTATGTCGCCGAGGTAACGGCTAATTGGCTGCGTTAAACAACAAAATAGATGTTCCGGTGAGCTTGAAGGTCTCACCTGGGCGCAGCACACCGGGAACCTCACGAGGAGTGTGGTGGGGGCTGAACCACAATGGCTCATAGAACTGCACGCCATCATGCTTGGGAACGACCACAGAGGTGGGCTGTTCTGTGCCGTGAATAATCATCAAAATCCGGTTAAACGGCTCGTTTTCTGGAGTGCTCGCCGCGACATATTGCAGGGTGCGGTTGTGAGGATCTTCCCAATCCTCGTTTTCCATCGTCTCGCCCTGGGTGTTGTACCAGTCAACCTGGCTGGCACTCGGGATGCGCTCGCCGAAGACACCAAACTTGGTGGGACGCAAAGCAGGGTGTTCCCGGCGCACTTTGGCAAGGTGCTTGGTTGTGGCCAGCATGTCCTGCTGCCATTCCTGTAATTCCCAATTGACCCAGGTGAGGGGAGAGTCGTGGCAGTAGGCGTTGTTATTGCCGTGCTGGGTGCGACCAAATTCATCACCTGCGGTGATCATGGGAATACCAGCCGAGAGCATGAGCGTGCCCATCAGGTTTCGCATGGTGCGACGGCGAGCAGCAATGATGTCAGGGTTGTCGGTGGGGCCTTCAACACCATGATTGAACGAACGGTTATCGTTCGCGCCATCACGGTTGTCTTCGCCGTTTCCGATGTTGTGCTTGTAATTGAACATCGTGAGGTCATTGAGCGTGAAGCCATCGTGTGCAGTGATGAAGTTCACCGAAGCAACAGGGCCCCGCTCGGCGGTGAAGGTATTACTAGAACCCGCCAGGCGAGTGGCAAAGCCACCGACACCGGTCGGGGCAATCCCCGTCTCACGAGCCTGCGCGATATCGGGAAGCCAGAAGTTACGAATACGGTCGCGGTAGCGATCGTTCCATTCGTGCCAGCCATCTGCAAAGTTGCCGGTTTGCCAGCCGCCCATGCGCACGTCCCAGGGTTCAGCGATGAGCTTGGTTGTGGAAAGGATAGGGTCAGTGCGGATTGCCTCGAGTAGTGGGTGATCTTTGACGTATTCGGCCTGTTCATCGCGGCCTAGAGTCACTGCTAGGTCAAAGCGGAAGCCATCGACCTTGGTCTCTTCAGCCCAGTAGCGCAATGAGTCAAGGATCAGCTGTTGAACAACAGGCTCTGATGCGTTGAGTGAGTTTCCACACCCCGTGGTGTCGATGTAGTTGCCCTCTTCGTCCTGGCGGTAGTACGAAGCATTGTCCAGGCCTCGGAAGCTCAGGCGCGGTCCGTCCTTACCTTCTTCTGCGGTGTGGTTATAAACCACATCAAGAATCACTTCAAGGCCAGCATCGTGCAGGTCCTTAACCATCTGCTTGAATTCACGCAGAACAGCGGAAGGGCCTTCTTCGCGAGCAGCCAACGTGGCATAGGTCGCGTGTGGGGTGAAGAAATTGAGGGTGTTGTAACCCCAGTAGTTTGTGGTGCCCTGCTTGAGCAGGTGCTCTTCTGAAACGAAGGCGTGAACGGGAAGCAGCTCGACTGCTGTCACACCCAAATCCGTGAGGTAGCTAGTCATGGCGGGGTGAGCCAGGCCGGCATAGGTTCCGCGCAGTTCCAAAGGAATTTCAGGATGCATCTTGGTAAGACCGCGCACATGAGCTTCATAGATTACGGACTGATCCAGCGGAATCTGTGGCTTAGTCGAGGTTCCCCAGTCAAAGCTGGTATCCACCACGACATTGCGCCACAGGTTCCCTACTCGGCTGAGCCCCTTGGTGTAAGGGTCAACAAGAAGTTCTTCGGCTGAAAACGAATCGTGAGGACCGGCAGGACCCCATGCTTGGAGAGAGTATTCAGTACCTGGGATGAGCAGAGTGCTGGAGCCACTCCAGACGCCGCTGCTGTCCTTTTGCAGAGAACGGCGTTCAGCAATGTGGTTTCCACCGGGAGCGTCATAGATCACCACATCAATACCCTCAGCGGTATCGCTAAAGACCTTGATCTCGCCACCGCTCGGGGTGAGGCGCACGCCAAGGTCTTTCAGTGATGGAGGGATAGACACTCGAAATAGACTAGCCAGATAGATTGCCTTCGTGTTTCGCTCACGTTGGTGAGCCGTTAAACCGTAATTCAGTCACGAAAGGGGAGAACACATGGTCGCGTACCTTGACCACGCTGCGTCAACTCCCGTTCGCCCTGAAGCAACGAAGGCCTTCACCGATGCTTTGACTCACTCAGGGAACCCATCCTCTGTTCATCGACACGGCCAAGCAGCTCGTGCCCTGGTGGAGGATGCCCGTGAATACCTTGCCACTGTGCTGGGATGCGAACCGATCGAAGTGATCTTCACCTCAGGCGGCACAGAATCCATCAACCTGGCACTTGTGGGCCTCTTTCGCGCCTCAGTGGAGAAAGACGCCAAGCGCAACCGCATTGTGGTTCCCGAAGCAGAACACCATGCCACCTTGGACACTGTGCTCTGGTTACAAGAACACGAAGGTGCCGTGCTGGAGTGGATTCCAGTAGATCATCTGGGCCGGATTGATCTTGTGGAGTACCAAGACACTCTGGAACGTGCCGGAAAAGCAGTAGCACTGACCACCATGCTCTGGGCAAACAATGAGGTCGGCACTATCCAGCCCATCGCTGAGGTTGCCGCGCTCGCCGCGAAACACAACGTTCCCTTACACATCGATGCTGTTTCAGCTTTTGGTCACATCCCCATCAACTTTGCGCAACTCAGAACCGAATCCGGAGCCCAGGGAAATGCGGGGCTGGTTGCCCTGAGCATTTCCGGGCACAAATTCGGTTCTGTTCCGGGAGTGGGGGCCCTTGTGGTCTCCCGAGAAGCGCAGCTCGAGCCACTGATCCATGGCGGTGGCCAGCAACGTGGTCTGCGCAGTGGAACTCTGGATGCCCCTGCCATCTCTTCGATGGCTATTGCTGCCCTCGTAACCGACAAGGCGTTTGCGGGAGAAACTCAGCGATTGAGCTCACTGCGAGATGCCACGATCACGAAGATTCAAGAACTTGTCCCGGAGGCAGTCCTCAGTGGTGATCCGCAAAATCGCCTGGATAACAACGTGAACTTCACCTTCCCTGGTTGTCAGAGTGATTCGTTGCTCTTCTTACTGGACGCCATGGGAGTATCGGTTTCCACAGGCTCTGCGTGCCAGGCCGGAGTAGCCCAGCCCTCCCATGTTCTTCTCGCCATGGGACAAGACGAACGCGGAGCATCATCTGCTCTGCGTATTTCCTTAGGGCACACCACTACCCAGGAAGAACTCGATGAGTTCTTTGCTGCACTGCCGGAAGCAGTGGAACGTGCCCGCCGTGCGGGCACGACTGTCTAGTAGCGGGCTTAAACTTGACTATGCGTGTTTTAGCGGCAATGAGTGGTGGAGTTGACTCCGCTGTTGCTGCAGCGCGCGCCGTAGAAGCTGGCCATGATGTGGTTGGCGTTCACCTGGCACTGAGTCGCATGCCGGGAACCCTCCGCACGGGAGCTCGAGGCTGCTGCACCATCGAAGACTCGATGGATGCCCAGAGGGCAGCCACCATGCTGGGCATTCCCTATTACGTGTGGGACTTCTCCGAACGCTTCAAAGCTGACGTGGTCGACGACTTCATTGCGGAATACCAAGCCGGGCGCACTCCCAATCCCTGCATGCGCTGCAATGAGAAAATCAAGTTTGCAGCTCTCATGGAGAAAGCACTTGCACTTGGTTTTGATGCTGTCTGCACAGGCCACTACGCAACCGTGCTCACGGATTCACATGGCAACCGTGAACTTCACCGCGCGAGTGCGTGGGCCAAAGATCAGTCCTATGTATTGGGTGTGCTGACTAGCGATCAGCTGGCACACGCCATGTTCCCGCTGGGGGACACCCCCTCGAAGGACCTTATTCGTGCTGAAGCTGCTGAGCGTGGCTTGAGCGTTGCTCACAAGCCCGACAGTCATGACATTTGCTTTATCCCTGATGGTGACACGAGAGGTTGGCTTGCCGACCGTGTGGGAATCAGCGAAGGTGACATTGTCGACACCGCAGGAAACAAGCTCGGCACCCACGAAGGAACTCCTGGCTTCACCATCGGTCAGCGCAAGGGACTGCAGATTGGCACCCCAGCTCCAGACGGTCTTCCTCGCTTCGTGCTAGAAATTCGTCCCAAGACCAACACTGTTGTTGTAGGGCCTAAGGAAGCACTCGACATCATCGAGATTGCCGGAACTAGTTTCACCTGGTGCGGAGAACCACAAGAAAACCCAGAGCAGCAGTTCGACGTTGATGTTCAAATCCGCGCCCACGCAGATCCCGTACCCGCCATTGCTCAGTTGATTGGCGACGAACTTGTCGTTCGTCCCACCAACCCACTCAACTCTGTCGCTGCAGGCCAAACCGCAGTGATTTATGTGGGCACCAGGGTTCTGGGGCAATTCACCATTGCACGGACTGTGAGTGATCTGAACGTTGTGGCCACCACATGAGTGAAGATGCACTCTTTGATTTTGAAGACGATGCGAAAGATATCTCTTCTGCTAAACAAGTATCTGAACTCACCGAATTTGAAAAAGCACAAGCCGAAGCAATCGGGCTAACTGCGAAGATTAACGAAGCTGCGGACGCTTATTACGAGCGTAATGAAAGCATCATTTCCGATGCTGATTATGACACTGCGATGCGCAGGCTTGAAGAAATCGAAAAAATATATCCGGTTCTTCAGGGACAAGACAGCCCAACTCTCACCGTTGGTGGGCGAGCTGCAGCAACCTTTGAAAAGGTTCCTCATCTTGAACGAATGATGAGCCTTGACAATGTTTTTTCTGAAGAACAATTTATGTCTTGGGCTGAAAAGACCGAAAAAGACGCTGGGGCAGCGATTAAGTATCTCTGCGAGCTCAAGATTGACGGTCTCGCAATCAACCTTCGCTACGAGAACGGAACCTTGACCGGCGCAACTACACGTGGCGACGGAGTTGTCGGAGAAGATGTAACCGCCAACGTGCTTACTATTCAGGGCATTCCACACCGATTGGCAGGTAGTGGATTCCCTGAACTCATGGAAGTTCGTGGAGAGATTTACATTCCTACTGCTGAGTTCGAAGACTTGAACAAACGATTGTTAGAGGCAAAAGAAAAGACTTTCTCTAACCCTCGAAACTCTGCAAGTGGTTCGCTTCGACAAATAGATCCAGCTAAAACTGCTGCTCGGCCATTGCGTCTGCTTGTCCACGGTATTGGGGCTTGGGAGCAAGTGCCAGTAGCTAACCAGTCTGAAGTATATGCACTTCTAGAATCCTGGGGTCTGCCAACTTCGAAGTATTTCAAAGTTCTGTCTAGTGCCTCTTCGGTTGCTGATTTCATCTCCGAAATGGGGGCTCAGCGACACAGCATTGATCATGAAATCGACGGCATTGTCATCAAGGTTGATGACTTAGCTGTTCAACAGCGTCTTGGTGCTACAAGTCGTGCTCCACGGTGGGCTATCGCCTACAAGTACCCACCAGAGCAGGTGAACACCAAACTTGTGGATATCAAGGTGAGCGTTGGCCGAACTGGCCGCGCGACTCCGTTTGCAATAGTTGAGCCGGTGCAGGTTGCGGGTTCCGTAGTTGAATACGCAACTCTTCATAACCAGGATGTAGTCAAAGCCAAGGGCATCCTCATCAACGACACCATTGTTATTCGAAAAGCAGGAGATGTAATTCCTGAGATTTTGGGTCCTGTACTCGAACTTCGTGATGGAACTGAATATCCCTTTGTTATGCCCGAAGAATGCCCTGAATGCGGATCAAAGCTGGCCCCTGCTAGTGAAGAAGATATAGATCTTCGTTGCCCAAACACAAAGGGATGCCCAGCTCAAGTTCGCGGACGTGTTGAACACATAGGTAGTCGCGGTGGTCTTGAAATCGAAGGTCTAGGCGAGTCAACTGCTGAAGCTTTGACAAATCCAATTCCGCCAATTCAGCCCGCGTTGTTAACTGAAGCAGGTCTTTTTGACCTCACCCTGGAAGACATTTTTCCCCTTGAAGTTTGGAATTACTCCGATATTCGAATTCGTGAAATCAAGCTCGATAAAGAAACTAAAGAGCCTCTTCGTGAACTTCCTTTCCGCCGCATTAGAAAGATCGGCAAGAAAGTTGTCATGGATCCACCCTTTGATCCTGAAGCAGAGGTCTTTGATGGAGACGAGAAATACATACTTTCTAAGGGGGCCTTCGAACTCATTGATGAACTGGAAAAGGCAAAGACAAAGCCTTTCTGGCGAATGCTTGTTTCCCTCAACATTCGTCACGTCGGGCCAGTAGCTGCAAGAGCACTTGCGAATCATTTTGGTTCTATCGAGGCATTAGATAAGGCTTCTGCGGAAGAGCTAGCAGCAGTTGAAGGTGTTGGCCAAATCATTGCGGAATCGGTTAAGTCCTGGCTTAGTGTCGACTGGCACCGTGAGATTGTTGATCGTTGGAAAGCAGCAGGAGTTCAACTTTTCGTGCCTGGACACCCAGGTCCAGGAGCTGCAGTGTCCAGTGACGGCCCTTGTAGTGGTCTCATCATCGTCGCAACAGGTTCTCTAGAAGGATTCACTCGCGACGGGGCCCAGGAAGCAATTATTGCTGCTGGTGGGAAACCAGCATCCTCAGTTTCAAAGAATACGAACTATGTTGCTGCTGGCCCTGGTGCTGGCTCAAAACTCACGAAAGCAGAAGAACTAGGGATTCCTGTGTTGGACGCTGATCTCTTCAAAATTTTATTAGAACAGGGTCCGTCGGCATTGTCCTAGGTTCAAGTTAGCCTGAAACCAATTCACAAAAGGGGGATAAAAATGAGCTCAAGTGGCTTTGCGGTAATTGATTTTGAGACGACAGGGTTCAGCCCGAATAAGGGAGACAAGGTCGTTGAAATTGGCTTAGTTCTTCTTGATCAGCATGGTGAACCTGAATCTACATTTTCGACACTCATCAATCCTGGACGTGATGTTGGTGCGACAAGAATTCATGGAATTACGGCAACCGATGTGATGAACGCCCCCTCTTTTGCGGAGGTTGCTCCAGGTCTCATTCATCTTTTGAATGGTCGAGTAATTGTTGCCCACAATGCAAGTTTTGACACGAATTTTCTTATTGCTGAGTTCAGCGCCTCAGGAATTCATTTAGACAAGAATTCATTGCCAGTCATTTGCACAATGAGGTTGGCAACGGAGATGCTTCCTGGGGTTGGAAGATCTCTCTCTGCATGTTGTGAGGCATACGACATCACCATTGATAACGCCCACTGTGCTTTGGACGATGCAATTGCTACAGCAAAATTGCTTCGGTCATATTTTGATCAAGAGCCAAATTTCTCTCTTTGGGATGAAGTAATCGAGCAGTCGTCAACATACCAATGGCCCTCAACATCTGCGCATAATTCTCCGACAAAACAGAGAGGTAATGTTCTCCAAAATGAAGAGCCGGTTCTCGCAAAATACATAACAAAGCTTCCCGATGCGGCAGAAAGCCCTCGTGATAGGGGACTGTTGAGGCTTTTTGATGACATTTTCAGTGATGGCTTGATGACCCCGGAGGAAGCGGGACTGATTGATGCTTATGTCGAGGAAGTCGGTATGGATGAGAAGAAGCTCACAGCATTAAAGGATCAATATTTCTTAGATTTGGTCAATATTGCATGGTCTGACGGAGAACTTAATTCCGCAGAGATTGCTGGTATTCACTATGTCGGAAAGTTGATGGGTAAGTCTCTTCCTGAGATTAAGTCAAAGATTGAATTTCAAAACGATAAAAAATCCGACGAAGCACCAAACTTCGCGAAGTTTAGAATTCATCTCGAAGAAGGTGACCACATAGTTCTAACAGGCGATATGCCGCTTCCCCGCAGTCATTATGAACAATTGGCTTCAGATAACGGTCTTATATGTTGGCCTTCCGTAACTAAGAAGGTCAAAGTAGTAATTGCTCAGGATTCCAATACCTTGTCGGGAAAGGCCAAACGTGCTCGACTTATCGGAATTCCAGTAGTCGGCTTGGAAGATTTTTTGATTGCTATCGAGGAATCGAAGTAATTTCAATTCTTGATCTGCAACAGATTTACTTCTAGCGCAGGGTAAATTGCCCTTTACCGTCACCGGTAAACTTGGGTCTTATGTCTGACATTTCTGCCGAGCAGGTGCGCCACCTGGCGAACTTGGCTCGTATTGACCTTTCCGACGCGGAAATCGCGACGATGACCACTGAGTTGGGCCAGATCATGGAAGCTGTCGCTTCCGTGCAGGCCGTTGCCACACCTGACGTGCCGGCAACCAGCCACCCCATCCCTCTCAAGAATGTCTATCGTCCCGACGTTGTCGCAGATGTGATTCCTACCGACAAGGCACTGGCATCTGCGCCCGAGCACGATGGTTCGCGCTTCAAGGTGTCCGCCATTTTGGGTGAGGAGCAGTAATCATGTCTGACCTCATTCACAAGACTGCTGCCCAGCTCGCTGAGATGCTTGCTGCCGGAACCACTTCTTCTGTCGAGATCACCCAAGCACACTTGGACCGCATCGCTGCTGTCGATGGTGACCTCAACGCATTCCTGCACGTGAACGCTGCTGTGTCCCTTGAGGCTGCCAAAGCATCAGATGCACGCCGTGCTGCGGGTGCTCCGCTGAGCCCACTCGATGGTGTTCCCATTGCGATCAAGGATGTTCTGGTCACTACTGACATGCCTTCTACCTCTGGGTCCAAGATCCTCGAGGGCTGGATGTCTCCCTATGACGCCACCGTCGTGACCAAAGTCCGCGAAGCTGGGCTTGTTCCTCTCGGAAAGACCAACATGGACGAATTCGCCATGGGGTCCTCCACCGAACACTCTGCCTACGGACCAACCCGCAACCCTTGGGACCTCGACCGTATTCCTGGTGGTTCTGGTGGTGGCTCGGCTGCGGCTGTTGCTGCTTTTGAAGCCCCATTAGCTCTGGGTTCAGACACTGGCGGATCTATCCGTCAGCCAGCGCACATCACCGGCACCGTGGGCGTGAAGCCCACCTACGGTGGTGTTTCTCGCTATGGCGCGATTGCCCTTGCTTCCAGCTTTGACCAGATTGGTCCTGTCACCAGGACAGTCATGGACTCAGCTCTTCTCCATGACGTCATCAAGGGTCATGATGTGCACGACAGCACCTCACTCAAGGATGAATGGCCTTCGTTTGCAGAAGCAGCGAAGAACGCCAACGTCAAGGGACTGAAGATTGGTGTGATTGAGCAGCTCGATGGCGAAGGCTTCCAGCCTGGCGTTCTTGCGCGCTTCCACGAATCGCTTGAACTCCTCAAAGCCAACGGTGCTGAGATTGTGAACGTTTCGCTGCCGAGCCTCGAGCACGCTGTTGCGGCCTACTACTTAATCCTTCCTGCAGAAGCGTCCAGCAACCTGGCTAAGTTTGACTCGGTTCGATTTGGTCTGCGTGTGCAGCCAGAAGGCGGCGGAACGGTTGAACAGGTCATGTCTGCTACCCGCGAAGCGGGTTTCGGAGCTGAAGTCAAGCGCCGCATCATCTTGGGTACCTACGCTCTCTCTGCTGGTTACTACGACGCCTATTACGGTTCTGCTCAGAAGGTCCGCACCCTCGTGCAGCGCGACTTTGCAGACGCCTTTAGCAAGGTTGATGTCTTGGCTTCACCCACTGCTCCCACGACTGCGTGGAAGCTGGGTGAACAGCTTGATGACCCCGTAGCGATGTGGCGCGGAGATATCGCGACCATTCCTGCCAACATGGCGGGTATTCCGGGAATCAGCGTTCCTGCTGGTCTCGCAGACGAGGACGGATTGCCTGTCGGCATCCAGTTCCTCGCGCCTGCTCGCGAAGATGCTCGTCTCTACAACGTCGGAGCCGCACTCGAAGCATTGCTAGAGCAGAAGTGGGGTCACCCCCTGCTGAGCCAAGCACCAGAACTCAAGGGAGGGGCGAACTAATGGCTAAAGCAAAGCTCATGGATTACGACAAGGCTCTTGAACTCTTCGAGCCCGTCCTTGGTTTCGAGGTTCACGTTGAACTCTCCACCAAGACCAAGATGTTCTCGGCAGCTCCCAACAACTTTGGTAGCGAGCCCAACACCAACATCACTCCCACTTGCTTGGGTTTGCCTGGTTCATTGCCTGTGGTGAACGAAGAAGCTGTGCGTTACTCCATCAGCCTGGGCCTTGCCCTCGGCTGTGACATCGCAGAGTCGTCCTCTTTTGCTCGTAAGAACTACTTCTACCCTGACCTGGCGAAGAACTACCAGATCTCACAGTTTGATGAGCCCATTGCAATTAATGGAAACGTCGAAGTTGAACTGCCTAACGGCCGCGTCTTCCAGATTGACATTGAACGCGCTCACATGGAAGAAGACGCCGGAAAGCTCACCCACGTGGGTGGTTCCACCGGCCGTATTCAAGGCGCTGAGTACTCGCTCGTGGACTACAACCGTGCCGGTGTTCCTCTGGTTGAGATTGTGACCCGCATGATTGAGGGCGCCGAACACGACGCCCCTGAACTTGCTAAGGCATATGTCGCCACCATCCGTGACATTGTTCTGGCTCTCGGTATCTCCGACGCCAAAATGGAGCGAGGAAACCTCCGCTGTGACGCGAACGTGTCGCTGCGTCCCCGCGGTTCTGACAAGCTCGGCACCCGCACCGAAACCAAGAACGTGAATTCTTTGCGTTCGGTCGAGCGTGCTGTGCGCTACGAAATTCAGCGCCAAGCACAGATTCTCTCTGATGGTGGAACCATCATCCAGGAGACCCGCCACTGGCACGAGGACACTGGAGCTACCAGTGCAGGCCGACCCAAGTCGGATGCTGACGACTACCGCTACTTCCCCGAGCCTGACTTGCTTCCTGTGGTGCCAGACCCTGCACTGATTGAAGAACTGCGAGCTGCTCTTCCAGAGAAGCCTGCTGAGCGTCGCAAGCGTCTCAAGGCTGAATGGGGTTTCGCCGACCTGGAATTCCAGGATGTGGTGAACTCTGGTCTTCTCAACGAAATCACTGAAACAGTTGCCGCAGGTGCTTCGCCTCAGGCAGCTCGTAAGTGGTGGACGGGTGAGATTGCTCGTTTGGCTAATGCCGCTGAAGGTGATGAGGGAATTGATATCTCTCCTGCCAAGGTTGCAGAGCTTCAGCAACTGGTTGATGAAGGTGTGCTCACTGACCGTCTGGCACGCCAGGTGCTGGAAGCAGTTGCAGCAGGTGAAGGTTCGCCTCGTGAGATCGTGGAAACCAAGGGTCTTGCTGTGGTCAGCGATGACGGCGCATTGATTGCCGCTATCGACGAAGCACTTTCCGCTCAGCCGGATGTCCTTGAGAAGATCAAGGACGGCAGGGTTCAGGCTGCTGGTGCGGTTATTGGTGCAGTCATGAAGGCTATGCAGGGCAAAGCAGACGCGGCACGCGTTCGTGAACTCGTTCTAGAACGAGCTGCTGCGCTCTAAACTAATGTCAACGGCGAAAAGTTATCGCCCCCGGTTTTGAAGGAGTTCTCATGCGAATTCTCTTGTTCCTTGTCGTGATGGCACTATCTGTCGGTTCATGCTGGACCATGGCACAGGCTTTCACATACCCCGAATACGGCGTTCAGATCTTCGGCGCTGGCATTCTTGGTGCAACCGTTGCGTTCGGTCTCGCCTCAAGGTGGAACCGCGCCTAACATTCTCCATATCGACATGGACGCGTTCTTCGCGTCTGTGGAGGTATTGGATCGGCCCGACGTTGTCGGGAAACCTGCTGTTGTTGCACATGATTCCCCGCGCTCTGTGGTCACCAGCGCCACCTATGAAGCCCGTGCTTTAGGGATTCGCTCTGCGATGCCGCTGAGCCAAGCCAAACGCTTGGCTCCACACGTCATCGTTCTCGAGCCACACTTTGAGAAATACCGTCACTATTCACGCATGGTGATGAAGATATTTCATGACTTCACGCCCTTGGTGGAGCAGCTCTCCATCGATGAAGCCTTTCTGGACGTTTCCGGTGCTCTCAAGATCTTTGGTTCTCCAGAAGAAATTGGTGCTCAAATCAAGGTGCGAGTTTTGCAAGAGACAGGACTTCCCTGTTCGGTGGGTGTGGCCAGTACAAAGTTTGTGGCCAAGCTCGCCTCCACCAAGTCCAAGCCCAATGGGCTTCTGGTTATTCCTGAAGAGGACACCCTCGAATTTCTGCATCCTTTGCCCATTGACGCACTGTGGGGTGTGGGAAAGAAAACTGCAGAGGTGCTGCATAAGCGTGGTCTGCACACTGTGGCAGATATCGCCCATTCACCAGAGCAGAGTTTGATCTCTGCATTAGGTCAAGCCGCCGGCGCCCATCTTTTTGCCTTGTCGTGGGCACGAGACCCTCGCCCGGTCACGACAGAGCGAGTAGAAAAGAGCATAGGTAAAGAGCACACATTCAATGAGGATGTGACTGACCTCGAAAAACTCAAAGCCACTCTTCTTTTTCAAGCCGATCACGTGGGAGCCCAGTTGCGCAAAGCGCAGCTCGAGGCTCGAACGATCGGTCTCAAGGTCACCTTCTCCGACTTTGAATCGATTACTCGAAGCAAAACACTGCCCGAATCCACCAGCGTGGGCAGAGAGATTCACAAGACTGTGTGCGAGCTCTTGGATGACTTACGCATTGGTGGACGTGCTGTGCGATTGATTGGTGTGCGAGCAGCTGGCTTGGTTGAAGCAGGCGGACAGCAATTGTCCTTGTGGGAAGACGATGTTGACCCCTGGAAAGATGCTGAAATAGTGATTGATCAAGTTGATCAAAAATTCGGTCCCGCCAGTGTTCGTCCAGCCTCATTACTGCGTAAGATTGAACCCACACGGGAGTCCGGTACACCGGGCTGAGAGGGAAGTTTCGTAACTTCCGACCGTCGAACCTGATCTGGATCATGCCAGCGCAGGGAG
The DNA here is from genome assembly GCA_041178865.1 of Actinomycetota bacterium. GTDB lineage: Bacteria > Actinomycetota > Actinomycetes > Actinomycetales > Microbacteriaceae > Aurantimicrobium. The sequence goes on from JBEGUL010000027.1 coordinate 46,301, forward strand.
GCATTCTCAACGAATAATCCCGTGCCCTCATTTCTATTGAAAGGGGCACGCAAGTGCACGCAACATCTGTTAACAAGTACCGCTGGCGCACCGTCGACATTGTCGTGGCAAGCGTTATTGGAGTCGCATCCGGAATCATCTTCTGGGCGTGGGGTTTGGCCTATGGGCCACTCTCTGCTGCTCTGTCGGCAACGCCAGGACTGACCGCCCTGCTGGGCGGCGGTTGGCTTTTTGCTGCCGTGCTCGGTGGACTCATTGTGCGCAAGCCCGGTGCGGCTATCTACACCGAGCTCATTGCGGCTACTGTCTCCGCATTGATTGGAAGCCAGTGGGGATTTGGAACACTCATGTCAGGTCTGATCCAAGGTCTAGGCGCTGAGCTGGTCTTTGCCCTCTTCCTGTATGCCAACTGGAATGTCTTCACCGCCGTTTTGGCTGGCGCAGGAGCTGGTGTGGCCATGAGTATCAATGACCTGGTTGTCTGGTACCCCGGGGTTGATGCGGGTTTCCAGACTGTCTATGTCATCTGTGGCGTGATCTCCGGTGCCATTCTTGGCGGCCTCGTGCCGTGGTTCATCATGCGCGGGCTTGCCCGCGCCGGTGCACTCAGTAGATTCGCTGCGGGACGCCAGAACTAAGTGGCAACCCTTTCAGCACAGGGCTGGGGCTGGCAGTTCGCTGCCCGCCCAGCTCCTGCGTTGAAAAATATCTCTTTCGACATCACTCAGGGGGAGCGGGTGCTGCTTCTAGGGGCCTCTGGTGTGGGCAAAAGCACATTGCTCCGTGCAGTGGCAGGGGTCCTGGGTGAAGATGAGGGAACAGCATCGGGTGGCCTCACCCTTGACGGCAACACACCCGAGAGCTGCCGGGGAACGGTGGGTTTGGTTCTCCAAGATCCCGAGAACCAGGTCATCTTGGAACGGGTGGGAGATGACGTTGCCTTTGGCTGCGAAAATCTCGGCATTGACCGAGAAGAAATCTGGCACCGCGTTGACGAAGCACTCGGTCTTGTCGGCCTTGATGTTCCCCTAACTCGCTCCACATCCGCTCTCTCAGGGGGCCAGAAGCAGCGTTTAGCGCTTGCGGGAGTTCTGGCTATGAAACCAGGCATCATCGCCTTAGATGAGCCCACAGCAAATCTTGATCCAGCAGGCGCAATTGCTCTCAAGCACGCGGTCACCCAGGTGGCAGATGCCACAGGTGCCACCATCGTGATGGTCGAGCACCGGGTGGATCTGTGGTGGGACTTTGCCACCAGGATTATCGTTCTTGGGCCCAACGGAGTCCTGTGGGACGGAGCACCAAGCGCCCTCCCTGAAGAAACGGCATCAGTATTGGAATCAGCAGGTGTGTGGTTGCCCCACAAGCAGATTCACTCATCAACCCACCATGTTGGGTCAACGGTGTTGCTGTCTGCTCAAAATCTTCAAGTTGGATATCCCGGCAGCCCCATGGTTTCCAAAGAAGTCAATATTCACGTTCGAGCAGGAGAGATTCTGGCCATCACCGGCCCCAACGGAGCTGGAAAGACGGCACTTGCACTGACGTTGGGTGGATTAATCCCGACGCAGTCAGGAGCGGTTATTGCTGCATCTGAATTACAAGGCTCAGCTTCTGGTATCACTCCTCTGAAGTGGCGCTCACGTGAATTGCTTTCTCGAATAGGAAGTGTTTTCCAAGCACCAGAGCAACAATTCATTGCTGCGACGGTGCGTGAAGAACTTGCCGCAGGGCCGAAGGCACTCAAGCTACCTTCAGTCGAGGTTAAGAAACGGGTTGCTGAACTTCTCGAGCGACTGCACCTCACTGAACTCGCAGATGCCCACCCCTTCACTCTCTCTGGTGGTCAGCAACGCAGGTTGTCTGTCGGGACGGCGTTAGCAACGAAGCCCCAGCTCCTCATTTTGGATGAGCCCACCTTTGGCCAGGATGCGGTGACCTGGACTGAGATGGTTTCACTTCTTTCTGAGCTGCGCGCAGAGGGGTGTGGCATCGTAGCCATCACCCACGATGCTGACTTTGTCGCAGCTGTGGCAGATACCGTTCTTGAACTAGGTGGTGAGAAGTGACCACCATCAGTCCGCTCGCCAAACTCTGTGCCTCCGGCATTTTGGGTGTGGTTCTTCTGCTCTCTTTGGATCCCGTTTCCGCCATGGTCGCGTTGCTCTTCGAGCTTGCACTGCTGCCGTGGGCAGGTGTGCCCGCTCGAAGACTGCTCAGGATTCTGATTCCCTTGCTGATTGCGGCCCCTTTTGCTGGATTGGCTACCCTGCTTTATGGTCGTGGCGTGGGAGAAGTACTCGTTGTACTGGGGCCCTGGGAAATAACTTCGGGAGAAGCAGAGCTTGCTCTAGCCATCACCCTTCGAGTGCTGGCCGTGGCATTGCCCGCAGTTGTACTTTTTGCCACAACAGATCCGACTGATCTGGCAGATGGTTTGGCCCAGCTCTGGAAACTTCCTGCTCGATTTGTTATTGGGGCGTTGGCAGCTATCCGCATGCTGGGCTTAATGCGCCAGGACTGGCACATGTTGCGCCTAGCCCGCCGAGCACGTGGTGTTGCGGATGGTGGTGGACCTATTGCCGCTCTAGTTCGTCTGGGTAATCAAGCACTAGCACTGCTGACCATCGCTGTGCGCAGGGGAAGCCTGCTGGCCACGGCAATGGAAGCACGAGCTTTTGATGCCCCGGTCACGCGAACGTGGGCCCGTGAAGCAAAGTTCACTGCTCGAGATGGCTGGTTTGTTTGTGGTGCTGCGGTTATCGCAATAATTGCTGTCATGATGGCGGTTATGACAGGAGCGTGGAACTTTGTTATCTCCTGACTTTTCCCAGATTCTTGACCATATGCATCAGCAGGCATCGGCCTATGAAACTGCGAACATTAACAACCCCCACGCACCTGCACCTACTTTCTTGATTGATGGCCCTAGCGGGTCAGGCAAAACCACCCTGGCTTCTGAAATTGAGAAGCACTGGAACTCGACATCACAGCTCCAAGTAATTCATATGGATGATCTCTATCCCGGGTGGGATGGATTGGCGCAGGGAGCAGAAAAAGCCATGAACTTGCTGCGCGAGAGAGCTACCGGTGTTGATACGCAGTGGCAGCGTTATGACTGGGAAACGGAGGTATTCGCTGAATGGCATTCAGTTGATGCCCGGGAGCCTGTGCTCATTGAAGGCTGTGGCTCTCTGTCTGCAGGGACTGAATTATTGTCCCAAGCGCGTATTTGGCTGGATGCAGACACGGAGCTTCGTAGGGAAAGAGCACTCTCACGTTCAGGGGAAAACTTTGCAGAGCACTGGACTCAGTGGGATGCGCAGTTTGAGAACTTTGTTTCTCTCCACAACCCGCAAGCCCTAGCGACATTGCACGTCCTCGCAAGCGAGTAATCTTGTCTTATGACTACACCAGATCACACAGACGTCTACTTCACCGCTGAGTTCATTGACGGTCCTCTTGCAGGAACCGCTGAAGAGCGCGTACTCGTTCGTGGAACCCACGACGAAAAGCTCAGCGAGGTTGCCCTCGTCGACGGTATTGAATCCATCTTCCGCTATTTCGCAGTAGACACTCGCGAGGTTGCAGGCAAGCTTCACGTTCGTTACACCTTCAACGCTCCCGCAAGCGACACATTCACTTCAGAAGACGAGAACGAGTAACACCCGTCTCCTAGACATACACAAAGGCCCAGAGCGAAATGCTCTGGGCCTTTGTGATGGGGCACGGAGGTTTAGTCAGTTTCGTCAGGCTGAGTAAGTGCTGCAGCAATCTTGTGAATCTCATGGGCCTGCGCTGTTGAAGCGCGGCTAACCGCAACGAACACAGCGGATGCAACCGCGACAGCAATTCCAGCCCAGAGATATCCGGCAATAACAGAGAAGGTGATCACAGCGGCAAACAAGATGACACCGGCAACAACGCCAAAAACTTTTGCGCGGAGAAGTTGCTTGCGTGCTGTCTTGTCATAGTTTTCAGCAAGGAGAACCAGGCCAGAGTTGGTCTCTGGTTCCACAACGGGGGTTTCTTCTGCTTCTTCCAAATCGGGGAAGGTAAGTGAAGAGTCACGCAGGATCTTGACGAATCTCTCGGGGATAGTGGTGCTGAAATCCACTGGCTCCAGAACATAGTTGGGATCAGAGCGGTATTCGTTACGAGACTGGAACTCTTTGAGGAGACGGTCCAGGTTGTCACCGTTCTCAACGGTGTCATCATTATTGACGCTTTTGCGTGCCACGGTGTTGCCCCCTATTAAACAAGTTCTCCAAAACTATACAGGGGAAAACACCTGTTTATTAAGGTAGCTAACCCTTTTGGGGCTGAGGGAAGGCAATGAGAAAACAAAAGCCCGGAGCGGTGTGCTCCGGGCTTTCATTTACTTGGGGTGAGTAACGGGCATCGATCCCGCGACCTCCTGAACCACAATCAGGCGCTCTACCAACTGAGCTATACCCACCATGTTGTGCTTCCGACGAATCGGCAACTCAATAATCTTACACGTTCTGCCCGGAGGCAAAAATTGACAGAAGAAGCTTATGCAGAGTGCTTCGTGACGATGTCGGCAGAGATCTTTCCTGCTTCTTCGCTGTTGGGGCCGGGCTCTGCCACGAGGAGTGCCTGGCGGTAGTAATCAAGCTCACGAATCGACTCTTGAATGTCTGCAAGGGCACGGTGACCGCCGTCTTTGCTGGGGGAGTTGAAGTAGACGCGGGGATACCAGCGACGAGCAAGTTCCTTTAATGAGGAGACGTCGATGTTGCGGTAGTGCAGTCGGGAATCAACCTCTGGCATGTAACGAACGATGAAGGCACGGTCGGTGCCAATGGAGTTCCCACACATCGGTGGCTTCTGTCCCTCAGGAACGTGCTCGTTGATATATGCCAGAACCTGAGTTTCTGCGTCCTTGAGCGAAACCCCGTTTGGAATCTCTTCAATCAGACCAGAGCTCTTGTGCATGTTCGTAACGAATTCACCCATGTTCTCCATGGCGGACTGGCTGGGGTTGATCACGATGTCGAAACCCTCGTGAACAGGGTTGAGTTCGGAGTCCGTGATGATCACGGCTACCTCAACAAGTTCGTCCACCTCGAGGTTGAGACCGGTCATTTCGCAGTCAATCCAGACCATGTACTCATTCGGTGTTCCCATGCCTCAATTCTAGGCGTGCCCACAGACAAAGATTCCCTGACCAATGCAGGCCAGGGAATCTTGTGTGCTCGTGAACTGAATTACTTCAGAATGCGGATGAGCTTACGGTTGACAAACTCTTCGATACCGAAACGTCCCAGCTCACGGCCGAAACCAGAACGCTTGATACCACCGAAAGGAAGCTCAGGGCTGTCGAGACCAACACCGTTGACGTAAACCATGCCGGCTTCAATCTGGTCAGCTACGCGCATGACCTGATCCTTGTCAGTGGAGAACAGGTAGGAGCCAAGACCAAAAGGAGTGTCGTTTGCGAGCTCTATTGCTGCTGCTTCATCCTTGACCGAGTACACAATGGCAACAGGACCAAAGAACTCTTCGTGGTGAGCGTCCATGCCTGGCTTCACATCTGTGAGAACGACACCGGAGAAGTAGGTTCCGCTGCGGTCACCGCGAGCGTGCAAGGTTGCACCCTGCTTCACTGCACGAGAGACCTGCTCTTCGAGACCGTCTGCAGCACCAGCTGAAGAAAGAGGACCGAGGTAGGTACCTTCATCCATGGGGTTAGAAGGAGTCATCTCGAGCATCTTGGCGGTGAACTTCTCCAAGAACTCGGCATAGAGGCTCTCGATCACGACAAAACGCTTGGCTGCGTTGCAGGCCTGGGCGTTGTTGTCGTTACGACCAGCAATAGCTGCCTCAACGGCAGAATCCATGTCATCTGTGCTCAGCAAAATGAAGGGGTCAGATCCACCAAGCTCAAGAACGACTTTTTTGAGGTAGCGACCAGCTGTTTCTGCCACTGCAGCACCCGCGCGCTCAGAACCAGTGAGAGAAACCCCCTGAACTCGATCGTCAGCAATGACGCCTTCGATTTGCTTCGAGTCTGCATAGAGGTTTTGGTAAGCACCGGCAGGGAAGCCAGCGTCATTGAAAATCTGCTCCATGGCTGCTGCAGACTCAGGGCACTGTGATGCGTGCTTGAGCAGGATGGTGTTTCCCAGCACCAGGTTGGGGCCAGCGAAGCGGGCAACCTGGTAGTAAGGGAAGTTCCAGGGCATGATGCCCAGCAGAACACCGAGAGAAGAACGACGAATGAAGGCTTCGCCTTCACCATCGAACTCAGGTATTGCTTCGTCAGCAAGGAACTTCTCGCCGTTGGTGGCATAGAAAGAGTAGATGTCAGCGGTGAAGTCGACTTCACCGAGTGCCTGCTCGTAAGGCTTGCCCATCTCGCGGACGATGGTTTCTGCCAGCATTTCGCGGCGGTCGCGGTGAAGCTGTGCAACCTTCTCAATGAGTTCTGAACGCTCGGCAACAGTAGTGGTCTTGGACCATCCCTGGTGAGTCTTGTGAGCAGCGTCAATAGCTGCAGTGATCTGTGCATCGGTGGCCTGGGCAAATGGTGCGCCAGCTTCTCCGGTTGCGGGGTTAGTAACGATGTAGTTGCTCATATCCACTCCTATGTGGCACTAGATGGTGTTGTTTCGATGATAACCGTTTGGAGCCTAATAGAAACAGGGGAGAAGACAGTTCTCAGCTGTTTCATGGCATAAAGAGTCCCCCCGGCAGGAATCGAACCTGCGACCAAGAGATTAGAAGGCTCTTGCTCTATCCACTGAGCTACGGAGGGTTGGAAATCCCTAGTTTATCCTGCGTGTGAATTCCTTCTCAGCGCAGTAAAGCTTTAGCTCTGGTTTTTCCCAACTGGAGGCTTTGGCCCTTTATCTTTTTTCGTTGCGAAAGCAAAGAGGGCAAGACCGACAACAATTGCTCCAGCGCCGATTCCGTAAGACATGACATCAGATGCCCGATTGGAATCGACCATCACTCCAACAAAGATGACCGCGATGATTGCCACTACAACGCCAATCAGTTTTGATTTGAGGTCATCGAGGTCGCGAACCTGAAGCCAATGTGGCACATCGATATCTGCATCAACAAAAAGCTCGTAGAGGCCGTAACCGATAACCAGAAGTACTGTTCCCAGCAAAATAGCGTCCACGGCGGTCAGAACAGCAACGCTGGTGTCCTTGAGATATGACCCGAAGAAGACAGTGTCAATAATGGCTTTCACCATTGCTACTGATCCTTGAAGCATGAGCAAGATTGCTCCCAGCATGGAAGCAATTGCGGGGATGATTACCGCATATCTGGTAGATCCAAGGATTTTTCGCATGTGAATAATGCTACCCGGCTGAGTATTGAGCCCAGCAGAAGTAACTCACTTATTCTGATTCCTCATGTGAGAGTAAGCATGTTGTGAATTGATCGGACCATGAGTGCCCTCGATAGGGTTGCTCTATGGACAACGAAACAATCGAGGTTGTAGGCAAGATCACTCACACCTACCTCTTTGTCCTCCATGACGGTGAATCTGTTCATCGCAACATTGCCACCAAGATGGTCGCCGAAGAACTTGGGCTTATTGATGACGCGTCCAAGAAAGAAATTGTAGAGCTGGCTCAAGAAAAGCTGATGCCTTTCCTGGATGTGCTTCTGGACTCTGGTTTCTTACTTTCTCGCCCGCAGAAAGAAGTCATGATTGCGCCCAAGGGCTTGGATGCACTCATTGATAACGAAGGAACATTCTCGAAAGAGTTCCTTGAGGCTCAGATGCCACTCGCACTGGCTACTGAGCTGTAACTAGTTTTTTCGAGTGAGGATCGCACCTGTAGTGGTCGCGAGGTCAAGGTCAAGAACCTTGCCAGCTCGCGCTGTCTGTGCCAGAACAATACCTGCGGTCACAATCAGTGCACCCAGGATTTGAATCAAGCTGAGTGATTCTCCTAGCCACAGCCAGGCCACGATGAAGGCAAAGATAACTTCAGAAGACGCAACGATTCCTGCTGAGGTGGCGGGCAAAAGGCTCAATGACTTGAAAGACATATAGAACGCCACAAAAGAACCCATTGTGAGGATCCAGAGCAACGGTGCCCACAGCGGAACGTACACGGCAGCAAGAGACCCAGTTAGTGAAATGGATTTGCTGAACATGGAGAAGTCCATCTCTTGCCAGCCGCTGAAGAATAACCAGAACACCGAAGCAAAAAGCATTGACCAGAAGGTCATCGCCACAACATTCATGCCCTTGAGTGCGCGCTCACCAATGAGGAAGTAGATCGTGTACGAAGCGGCGGCGATGAGAGCAAAGATCATCCCCAAGCCATCAACACTCGAGTTCCACATCTCTGCCACAACACCTAAGCCGATGAGAACAAGAACAATGGCCACCCACAGTCTGGCGCGAACTTGTTCTTTGAAAAAGAATCGCGCAATAACAGCAACTGCTAGAACAGCTAGGTATTCAAAGAGCAGTGCGATTCCCACAGGAATGCGCTCAATGGCGAGGGCATAGAACCACTGCAGCATGGCAACACCGAGGACACCAAGTGCTGCCATGGCCAATAAACGCTTGAAGCTGATTTTGAAAGCAGTACGTTCCGTGAACAACAACAGGATGCCGGCAACAACCATTGTCGCGGTGGCACGGAAAAAGGTCATCTGGGCTGCAGTTACCCCCTCAGAGAGGACGAGTTTGACCACGCTTCCGTTTGAACCAAACAAGAGCGCGGCGAGGAAGCCGATGACGTAACCCATAACTCTTACTAATCTAGGGGTATGACAACTTTCGTAGTAGCTGGTGGCTGTTTCTGGTGTTTAGACGCGGTATACCGCACGCTCAATGGAGTCACTGACGTTATTTCTGGATACTCCGGTGGCAACACAGAGAATCCAACCTACGAAGAAGTCTGCACCGGCACCACCGGTCACGCAGAGATTGTCAAAGTTGTCTTTGATGAGAACGTCATCCCTGCAGAGGTCATCTTGGACGTGTTCTTCACACTGCATGACCCTCGCCAGCTCAACCGTCAAGGTAATGACGTGGGTACGCAGTATCGCTCTGCCATGTTCTTTGACGGTGACGAGCAAAAAGAACTCTTCCAAGCAGCTATTGATCGCGCAAACGAATACTGGGGTGGGGGACTGGTCACCACCCTCGAGCCACTCGGTGCTATCTATGACGCTGAGAAATACCACCAGAACTTCTTCGCACGCAACCCTGGCCAGGGCTACTGTCTCGCTGTTGCTGTGCCCAAGGTGAACAAGGTTCGCGCTTCGTTCGCCAGCTACATCAAGGACTAATTCTCACTAGTCCTCCACAAGGCTGTGGCCTTGTCTCTTCACCCCAGTCCTGGGGTAATTTTTGCTGGCCTCTGTCTTTCTGACGCATTCTTCGTTCACGTATTCACGAACGAAAGGACGTCAACATGACGGACAACATCACCCTCACCGGATTGGTCGCCACCACTCCACGTCACATCACGACCACTGAAGGTCTCGCCATTACGAGCTTTCGCTTGGCTTCCAGTCAGCGCCGCTTCGACCGTGCGAGTAATCGCTGGGTCGACGGTGATACCAATTGGTACACCGTCTCCAGCTTTCGCGCTCTTGCCGAAAACGCTGCCACCTCGGTTTCAAAGGGAGACCGCGTCATTGTCACCGGCAAGCTTCGTATCCGCGACTGGGAAAACACAGACCGTTCTGGGACCACGGTGGAGATTGAGGCAGAAGCACTCGGTCACGATCTCACCTGGGGAGTTGCGACCTACACGCGCAACTCCAGTTCATTAGAAGTGAGTTCTGTCTCTGAAGATGACTGGGGCGGAATCCCCGACAAAGACGGTGATGAAGAAGACCTCCCGCTGGCAGCCAAGGGACGCAAAAAGATTGCGGCCTAACAACACCTCAGCGCACTGAGCAAAAACACAGAACGCCCCCTTTAGACTTGGGGGCGTTCTGTTGTGTTGCCATGAAAGGGGTTGTGATGAACATTCGTGCTCTCACTGCCATTGTGGCTACCGCCGGCATTCTGAGCATGGCTGGGTGTTCTGCAGAGGTTCCTGCCACTGAAACGAGCAGTTCTTCTACTACCTCGGCTTCCGCAACTCCAACCCCAACACAAGATCCTGTGTTGCTCCCTGAGGGCAGTGCCAAAGACAATCTGTATTACTTCAGTTGGGTGATTGAACAAACTCTTGCTGCTGATCCTGCAGCTGATTCTTTTGCAATTGCCCAAGCAGTCGGCGCTGCAGGCTTTGATCCCGCCACGGTGCAGTTCACGTTCTCCCGCACAGCTGCCGGGCTAGCTGCTGATACGTCAGATGTTGCTGTTCAATTTGATGGCCAGTGTCTGATTGGTCAATTTGGGCCAGTTGCACCGAAAGTAATTGCTCGGGTATTGCCCGTTCTGGCAACCGGGGGATGCCTCCTGGGAACGGAAGTTCAGAGCCTGGGTTAACACCTAGAATTGAGCTATGGCTGAGTTCATTTATTCCATGGTTCGTGCCCGCAAGGCAGTGGGCGACAAGCTCATTCTCGATGACGTCACAATGTCCTTCTTTCCTGGCGCCAAGATTGGTGTCGTAGGACCCAACGGTGCCGGTAAGTCGACCATTTTGAAGATTATGGCCGGGCTTGACACCCCGTCGAACGGTGAAGCCAAGCTCAGTGCTGGATACTCTGTCGGTATCCTGATGCAGGAGCCAGTGCTTGACGAAACCAAGACCGTATTGCAGAACGTGCAAGACGGTGTGGGTGAAATCATGGGCAAGATCAACCGCTTCAACGAGATCTCTGCCGCAATGGGTGAGCCCGACGCAGACTTTGACACCCTTCTTGCTGAGATGGGAACCCTCCAGGAAGACATCGACGCTGCTAACGGCTGGGACCTCGACTCGCAGCTTGACCAGGCGATGGATGCCCTGCGTTGCCCACCCGGTGACTGGCCGGTAGACAAGCTTTCCGGTGGTGAGAAGCGTCGTGTTGCACTCTGCAAGCTGCTTCTCCAGAAGCCTGACCTCCTGCTCCTCGATGAGCCCACAAACCACTTGGATGCAGAGTCTGTGCTCTGGCTCGAGCAGCACCTGTCCAAGTACCCCGGCGCTGTCCTTGCCGTCACACACGACCGTTACTTCCTTGACCACGTCGCTGAGTGGATTGCAGAAGTAGACCGTGGTCACCTGTACCCCTACGAAGGCAACTACTCCACCTACCTTGAAAAGAAGCGTGAGCGCCTTGAGGTTCAAGGCAAGAAGGACGCCAAGCTTGCCCGCCGTCTCTCCGAAGAACTCGACTGGGTTCGCTCCAATGCCAAGGGTCGTCAGGCTAAGTCGAAGGCTCGTCTGGCGCGTTATGAAGAGATGGCTGCGGAGGCTGAGAAGACACGCAAGCTCGACTTCGAAGAAATTGTTATTCCTGCAGGTCCTCGTCTGGGTTCAGTAGTTCTTGAGGTGAAGAACCTCAAGAAGGGCTTTGGAGATCGCACTCTGATTGACGGTCTGTCGTTCTCGTTGCCTCGCAACGGTATCGTCGGAATCATTGGCCCTAACGGTGCCGGTAAGTCGACCTTGTTCAAGACTATTGTGGGCATGGAAGAGGCTGACGGCGGTGAAGTCAAGATCGGTGAAACCGTCAAGATTTCCTATGTTGACCAGAGTCGTGGCGGTATTGACCCCAACTTGAACCTTTGGGAAGTAGTTTCCGATGGTCTGGACTTCATCCAGGTGGGAAACGTTGAAATCCCCAGCCGTGCCTATGTCTCTACCTTTGGCTTCAAGGGCCCAGACCAACAGAAAAAGGCCGGTGTGCTCTCCGGTGGTGAACGTAACCGTCTGAACTTGGCACTGACCCTCAAGCAGGGTGGAAACCTTCTTCTGCTCGATGAGCCCACTAACGACTTGGACGTGGAAACTCTCGGAAGCCTGGAGAACGCTTTGCTCGAGTTCCCTGGTTGTGCTGTGGTCATCACACACGACCGCTGGTTCCTGGACCGTATTGCGACCCACATCCTCTCCTACGAAGGCACGGACGAGAACCCCAGCTACTGGCACTGGTTCGAGGGTAACTTCGAGTCTTACGAAGAAAACAAGATAGAGCGCCTCGGTGCTGATGCGGCGAAGCCGCACAGCAGCACCTACCGCAAGCTCACTCGCGACTAGGACATGACAATGCGTTTACACATTCCCACCAGTATCCGATGGTCTGACCTGGATGCCTATGGGCATGTGAACAACGCAGCCATGTTTGGCTTGCTCGAGGAAGCGCGTATTCATGCTTTCTGGGCAGGTGACTCCGGTCACGGCGACGACCACCTTGCTACCCGCATTCTGGAAGGTGGGCCTACGGCTGACACCTTCACGCTGATTGCGCACCAAGAAATCGAATACTTGGCGCCTATTCCATATATGCGTGAACCACTTGATCTGCAGATGTGGTTAGGTCACGTCGGTGGAGCCAGTCTGGATGTCTGTTACGAGATTTACTCGCCCACGCAAACAGCAACAGCAGAGAATCCTCAGCAGTTATTCGCTAAGGCCACCACCACGATTGTGTTGGTCGACGCTAAGACAACGAAGCCTCGTCGTCTCACCGAAGCTGAGCGTGAAGCAATTGCGCCGTATACCGGCGATAACTTGGTCTTCAAACGCCGGAGCTAGGGTCTCTAGGCGGTGTAGAGAACACCATTCTTGAGCTCAATAGGAATCTCTGGCAATGCTGTGGGCGCTGGTCCACTCAAGACTTTTCCATTGGTGGGATCAAAGAAGGACGCGTGACAATCGCACACGATTTCCTTATCGCGGCAACCTACTAAACAACCCTGGTGAGTGCACACAGCACTGAAGGCACGGAACTCACCTTCGGTCATTTGTGTCACCACGATAGGAACGTCATCAACGGTGAAGTTGAGGCCGCCGCCGACGGGGACAGTACTTGCTTTGCCAATCTCAACACCGGTATTTGACGCAGCAGTGGGAGCGGCAGTTTCCTCAGCTGAGCAGCCGGCAAGGCCGAGCGCTATACCGGTAGCGCCAATCGCGCCTAGACCTAATACATCGCGACGCGAAAGCTTGGGAGTGAGATTACGAGCAGCCATTAGTTTTCCATTCCGGGGATGCGAACCATGCCCTCTTGGGCAACAGAGGCAAGAAGTATTCCCTCACGAGAATAGATTCTTCCAAAAGATAACCCTCGTCCGCCCTGAGCGCTGGGCGATTCTTGGACGTAGAGCATCCATTCATCAACACGTCCAAAGCGATGGAACCACATGGCGTGATCCAAGCTGGCCGCCTTGAGTCCTGGCGTGGCCCAGGGGATACCGTGTCTGCGATAGATGGGTTCGAGGATTGTGTAGTCGCTGGCATAGGCCAGGGCTGCCCTGTGCAACATGGGGTCATCCGGCAATGGGGAGAGGGCTTTCATCCAGACAGCTTGGTGGGCAACTTTCGCGCCCTCCACACTCATATAAATCGGTGATTCACAGTGGCGCAGATCAAAAGGTCGTTGAGTTGCCCAATACTGCGCCACGGGGTGGTCGATAGGGCCAAGGAGTTCGCCCACAGTGGGCAGAGAATCAGGTTCAGGTAAACCTGTGGGCATCTCTATCTGGTGATTCACGCCAGGATCTTCATCTTGGAAGGAGGCAATCATGGAAAAGATCGGCACACCATCTTGATAAGCCTGAGTTCTGCGCGTGGAGAAGGAGCGGCCATCGTGAATGCGGTCAACAGAAAACTCAATGGGTTTCGTGATGTCTCCGGCTCGAAGGAAATAGCCGTGAAGAGAGTGAACAGGACGGTCATCCTGGAGAGTTTTTGTAGCAGCGATGAGAGATTGTGCCAGTACCTGTCCGCCATACACGCGGCCATGAGGCATGAACTGACTGGGGGCTGAGAAGCGGTCCTCACCATTGACGGCAGGCTCAGCAGTGAGGTGCAGTGTCTCGAGCAAAGCTTCGATGTTTTCGTGCATGTGTTCTGGCTGCATAAGTTCCTCGTGCATAGAGATGTGTTTCTTTCGCTAGTTTAGGAGGCGAGATGACGAATACGGTGACCCTCGCGAGTGAGCATGACTCTGCAGACCTGAAGACCTTCCTCGAGCGAGCTGAACGCCTCGGTTGTGAGCATGTCTGGCTGGTTGGCGCAGGCACGGCTCTTGCAGCGTATGTTGCTGTGCTGACTCCTCAGGGTCTCCTTGACGTGGCCCCCACAGTTTTGGGTCTCCGTGTTTTTGAACGTGTTGACACAAGCTCTCTTGACACTGTTGTTCAGGTCCGAGCTCTGCTTGATCGCCTCGCGCACGATCCTCTTTCTATTCCTCTGCCTGTGGGGCAGGCTGGCATTGCCTGGACAGGTGTTGCACCGCCCCGTTCAGACTGGGCACCTGCGGGAACAATGCTGGAGATTGAACTCCACCTCACTGCCAAGGCAGGAATTGAGGAAGTGGCAAAAGCTAACGGTTTGGGCACCAACATTGTCACTGCTGTTCGTGAAGAAGTGTGGCGCAGACCACTCAATGTTCAGAATTCAGAACCTACTCTGACGGTTCCCGCTGGCATTGCATTTGCAGGCTTCGGTCTGGGTTTCTTTGACACAGGTATTGCTCAGGTCACGACAAGTGGTTCGTGGACACGCATTGCGACCGCACGCGGTCACATAGTGGTCAAGTAGTTACTCTTCGAACGTATTTGTCATGGCGTAGGCAGCACGCTCGAGGTATTCAAGCAGCGTCTCGCGTTGCAGTGGAGGAAGCTTGAGAGTGTCCACAGCATGCTCCATGTGGCTTAACCAGCGGTCACGGGCATCAGGGTTGATCTTGAAGGGCATATGGCGCATGCGTAGGCGTGGATGTCCACGAGTTTCGCTATAGGTGTTGGGGCCACCCCAGTACTGCTCCAAGAACAGCTTGAGGCGTTCTTCTGCAGGGCCTAAATCTTCCTCGGGATACATCGGCTTGAGAACGGGGTCCTGAGCTACACCCTGATAAAACTCATGAGCAAGCTTGGCGAAGACGGGTTCGCCGCCGACTTCGTCATAGAAGGAGAGAAGTTCTTCGCTCATGCTTTCTTTGCCGAGCTAGGCGACTTAGTCTTTGCCGCGAAACGTTTGGGGTCACCATAGGACTTGTTGCCCACACGGAGAATTTCACCGTTGCGCACAAACCAAATCGTGCCATCGTCACCGCGCAACGTGGTGATCCGCAGCCCTACTGATTCAACTGTTCCTGAGGCAAGACCCAGATCAACAACATCGCCAACACCAAGCTGGTCCTCAAAGACCATAAACATGCCGTTGAGCACGTCCTTGATGATGTTTTGAGCACCGAAACCCAGTGCCGCAGTTCCGATACCTGCCGTTGCCACAATTGCGGTAACGGATACCCCAACAACCTGCAGAATTTGAATGATAGAAACACAGACAATGGTCCAGGTGATGAAGTTGTGAAACACGGTTCCCATGGTCTTGGTGCGCTGAACCTGGCGGCTTGCCGAAACAGCAGCGGGAACACCAACTGGTCCGGTGTGGTCGGAAGTGCCACCATTCTTCTTGCGTGCTTCAGAAACCAAACGCTTGATCACTCGATCACTGACTGCCAGCAGAATGCTGCGCAGAATGACCGCAACAATGATGATCAACGCAACATTGAACGGAATTTCTGCTGCGTGATACACCGCAGCAACCCAAGTCCAAAAGGTATCCATAGCTTTATCCTCGCTTATCGCGAGCCTGGGCTGCGAGTGTGCGCTCGGTTCCTGCCAGGTTCTCCACGATTAAGCGACGCAGGGGAGCGGGAGGGTTGTTCTGTGCAAGGAAGTCACGAGCTGCCTGTGCGAGTGCCTCGTTGGCAAGAACCGCGGGGTAGTAGCTCTCCACGAGATCTTCTGCAATGGCATAGCTTCGGTTCGCCCAGATGGATTCAATCGAGTCGAAGTACTGCTTCACGAAAGGCTCCAGGACTGAAACATCCTTAGCCTTACTGAAACCTAGCCCTGTTGCTCTCACGATCAAGTTGGGCTTGTCGTCCTCAACCCACACCGAGTTCCATGCAGTCTGCTTCTGTGTCAATGAAGGCAGAGCTGCCTTTGCGTGTGCAGCGGACTGGGCGCCTGTTGCCGTGTTGTCTTCAGCGAGGTAGTTATCGATGTCTGCCTCGGTAGCGTGGCCACCGGCGGCCAGAGAAATAAGGAGCTCCCAGCCCAGGTCTGTGTCGATATCGAGATCTCCTAGGAAGATCTTTCCATCACGCAATTCCTTAACATGTGTGAGGTGCTCTTTTGTTGATGCCAGCGCGGCGAAGCTGCGCAGGAACTGGAACTGAAGATCGCTTCCAGCTTCTGCTTGGTTGGCCAAAGTCCAGAGTGCATCTGCTACGCGTGTAGTTTGTGCGTCGCGGGTTGCGGGGTCCACATAACTGGAGGCGACCAAAAGCAACTGTCCTAGGACAGTGCGCACAACAGTGGACTCAGTTTCGGTAGCAATGTTGCCGAGTACTAAATCGATAAAGTCACGACCAGCGGTTTCTGCATCACGAGTTGAATCCCACACTGAGCCCCAGACAAGAGAACGTGCCAGTGGGTCTTCGATGTCCTTGAGGTTGGCAATGGCCACGCGCAAAGATACGTCATCGAGACGGATCTTGGCATAGGCAAGGTCGTCATCGTTGATCAGGATCAAGTCTGGTCGCTTGAGCCCGACAAGCTCAGATACTTCTGTGCTCACGCCATCGACGTCGAGTTCCACTCGCTGGTCACGCACGAGCTTTCCACCGGTGAGATTGTAGAAACCAATTGCCATGCGGTGGGGGCGAATGGTGGGCCAGTCTGCGGGTGCAGTCTGCTCAATAGCAAAGGACGTGATGGTTCCCTCTGCATCGGTGGTCAGTGCTGGGCGCAGCGTGTTCACACCAGCTGTTTCCAGCCAAAGCTTGGACCAGGTGGTGAGGTCACGGCCAGAGGTGACCTCAAGTTCAACCAAGAGGTCCTTGAGCTCAGTGTTGCCATAGGCGTGCTTCTTGAAGTACTGGCCGACACCGGCAAGGAACTGTTCCTGGCCAACCCAGGCGCCGAGTTGTTTCAGTACCGATCCACCCTTGGCATAGGTAATGCCATCAAAGTTCACGCGCACTGCATCCAGATCAGGAATATCGGCCACGATCGGGTGAGTGGAAGGAAGCTGATCCTGGCGGTATGCCCAGCTCTTCTCCATCACGGCAAAGGTGGTCCATGCTTCATGCCATTCGGTGGCTTCTGCAGTAGCAAGAGTCGATGCGTATTCTGCGAAGCTCTCGTTCAACCACAGGTCGTTCCACCAACGCATGGTGACCAGGTCACCAAACCACATGTGGGCAAGCTCGTGCAGGATGGTCACAACGCGACGCTCACGGATAGCATCGGTGACCTTAGAGCGGAAGACGTAGGCTTCGGTGAAGGTCACGCAACCCGCGTTTTCCATAGCTCCTGCGTTGAACTCAGGAACAAAGAGCTGGTCGTACTTGTCAAAGGGGTAGGCGTAGTCGAACTTGCTTTCGAAGTATTCGAAGCCTTGACGAGTCTTTTCGAAGACATAGTCAGCATCCATGTATTCCGACAGTGACTTCCGGCAGAACACACCGAGTGGGATCACGCGACCGTCTGAGCTCGTGAGCTCACTACGAACCACGTCATAAGGGCCAGCAACAAGAGCAGTGATGTAGCTGGAGATGCGAGGAGTGGGTTCAAAAATCCAGGTAGCAGAACCGTTGTCACGCTTCACTGGTGCGGGTGTGGGCTGATTGCTGGTTACTTGCCACTTCTCAGGTGCCGTCACGGTGAACTGGAAGGTTGCCTTGAGATCAGGCTGTTCAAAGACGGCAAACATGCGGCGAGAGTCAGGAACTTCGAACTGGGTGTAAAGGTAGACCTCGCCGTCAACGGGGTCCACGAATCGGTGCAGGCCCTCACCGGTGTTGGTGTATTTCGCTTCAGCAACCACGGTCAAGGTGTTTTGTGCGAGAAGGTTTTTGAGCTGAATGCGGGTGCCGTCTGACACCTGTGCGGGGTCCAACTCAACCCCGTTGAGGGTGACGCTGTGCACGCTCGACGTAATTGCATCGATAAAGGTCGAGTATCCGGCTGTTGCCGAGAAGTTCACGGTTGTGGTGGCGCCGAAAACCTCAGCACCTCGCATCAGGTCAAGATCAACGGCATAGCTCTCAACAGCAATATTCTCTGCACGTTCGATGGCTTCAAGACGAGTGAGGTTCTCTCCGGACACGTGAATTCCTTCCAGCGGTTTAGTAAAGAGCCTAACCCGGAGCAACCGCCCCTAAAATCGAGGCATGCGCATTCACATCGCCACAGACCACGCTGGACTTGAATTCAGCCAGTTCTTGCAGAACCACCTGACCGAAGCAGGTCACGAGGTCGTTGACCACGGACCCAAGGAATATGACGCTTTGGATGACTATCCCGCGTTCTGCATCAACGCTGCAGCAGCGGTCGCAGCCGACCAGACTGCTGGCGTGGATGCTCTCGGAATTGTCTTTGGCGGTTCAGGTAATGGTGAGCAGATTGCCGCGAACAAGGTTTCCGGTATTCGTGCCGCGTTGGTGTGGAGTCAGGCAACAGCTCAGCTGGCTCGTGAACACAACAATGCCAACGTGATTTCTATCGGTGCGCGTCAGCACACACTTGAAGAAGCTGTTGGTTTCATCGACACCTTTATCGCCGAGCCTTTCCCTGGTGACGAGCGTCACGTTCGCCGCATTGCGCAGTTGGCGGAGTATGAAACCACTGGAGATATTGCCGGCAAGGGCATCGACAAGTACTAGTCACCTCTCACACTGATGCCTGAGGGTCACTCCGTTCACCGCATTGCGCGGCAATTTCGTCGAAATTTCGTCGGTCACACTCTTGAGGTGACCTCCCCGCAAGGACGCTTTGCCGAGGGTGCTTCCATTTTGACAGGAACCACCCTGATTGAAGCGTGGGCCGTGGGGAAACAAATGTTTCTTGGCTTTGAAGATGATCGCTGGCTGCGCATCCACTTGGGTATCTACGGAGCCTGGGATTTCTCAGGAGAAATCCTCACAGATGCCACTATTGCTTCGGCAAATGGCCGCATGGGGCAAACCAATCAACACGGAACTGTGGTCTCTCCCGATCACGCTGAAACAGTTCTCGATATTGATGGTGAGAATTCCTTGACATCAATTGGTGCGCCGAGAAAAACACGAGTGCGCATGGCCGAAACAGAAAAGATTTCTGGCGAAGAATCAACACACACTTTCCCGCCAGAACCTCGAGGGCAAGTCCGGGTCAGATTGCTCTCTGAGACAGCATGCGCTGACCTCCGTGGGCCCACTGCGTGTGAGGTGCTGACTCGCGACCAGGTGGATGCAGTTCTGTTGAGATTAGGGCCAGATCCTCAGCATGATTCAAGTGACGTGGCAGGTGAGAGATTCGTCAGCACGATTCGCAAAAAGAAAACAGCAATTGGTTTGCTCTTGATGGATCAGTCTGTCGTTGCGGGCATCGGCAATGTGTATCGAGCAGAGATATTGTTCCGCGCAGGAATAGACCCCTATCGACCCGGGAATCTAGTGACTGAGGACGAAGCATGGGGTTTGTGGCGGGACTGGATTAATCTTCTTGCTATTGGTGTGGAGACAGGTCAGATGATGACCATTGATGGGTTGGAAGGCGCGGCATGGCGTCGCGCCATGGCTCGGCATATTCATCGGCACTGGGTGTACAAACGTGAAGGTCTGCCATGCCGAACATGTGGCACACATATTCGTCTCGATGAGATGGCAAACCGCAAGCTTTATTGGTGCCCTTCGTGCCAAACTTGAGCCATGCAGCTCACCCTCACTAACGCGCGTATTCCTGGTGAACGCGGTCTGATTGGCAGCCTGATCAACGTGGTCATCACTGACGGGGTCATCAGCGATATTCAGTTCGTCGGGGCAACCGGGACAATCAATCTCGACTTTGACCCAACTGGGGAAACGATTGACTTAGGCGGACGTTTCCTCATCCCTGGGATGTGGGACACCCACACCCACTTCACCTCCTGGTCAATGCTGTTGCAGCGTTTGAACTTGGAAGGCGTTGAATCTGCTCAGGACGTGGGGGAGCGCGTTAAAGCACGTCACGTAACTCACCCAGGAACCATGGTTGGTTTCGGATGGCGTGGAAGTCTGTGGGAAGAAGACCCACACTTCAGCATCCTGGATGCCGCCTGCCCAGATGAAGAGGTGTATCTCTTCAGCGGTGATGGTCACAGTGTGTGGTTGAACTCCAAGGCACTTGAGGTGCGCGGCCATGCTGGTCACCCCACAGGTTTGCTTGTTGAAGATGATTGCTTCGCAATTTGGGGTTCGCTCGGTGATCTCAGCCCAGAAGAACTCGACAAAGCCGTACTGGAAGCCTCCAAAGTCGCTGCTGCGCGTGGGGTTGTGGGTGTTGTTGACTTTGAGATGGGGTGGATACTTCCAGACTGGCGTCGCCGCATGGGTAATGGGAATGACTACCTTCAGGTTGAGTTCAGCGTCTACACCGAGAACCTCGACCGTGCGATCGAGACGGGCCTGCGCACAGGTGACACCATTGCTTCCACTGAAGGCCTGCTTCGGATGGGTAATTACAAACTCATCTCAGATGGTTCGCTCAATACCCGCACAGCTTTCTGTCATGACCCGTATCCAGGGCTCACCGGCAAGCATGCCCGGGGCATGCTCAACACGTCCTATGACGACCTGGTCACCTTGATGACCAAGGCGAGCTCTGCGGGCATCAACTGCTCTATTCACGCCATCGGAGATGACGCCAACACCTTCGCCCTTAATGCCTTTGAAGAAGTGGGTTGTGAAGGAACCATCGAACATGCCCAGCTGCTGGCATGGGAAGACATTCAGCGCTTTGCACAGTTGGGAGTTACGGCCTCTGTTCAGCCAGAGCATGCAATGGATGACCGTGATGTGGCAGATGTGCTGTGGGCTGGACGCACCGATCGCTGCTTCCCCTTCGCTACCATGCTGGAAGCTGGCGTGAAGCTCTCGATGGGATCAGATGCACCTGTTGCGCCGCTGGATCCTTGGTTTGCGATTGCCTCCGCCGTTGAGCGCACCCGCGATACTCGCGCTCCTTGGCATCCCGAACAGCGGATTGAACCTCAGGCAGCTCTTGATGCCTCTGTGCGCACCCGTATCGCTGTGGGGCAGCGTGCCGACCTCTGTGTCGTGGACATTGACCCGCTCTATGCCTCTGTCGAGGAGCTTCGCGCAATGCCGGTTGCTGCCACCTTGCTGGGTGGTCGCTTTACTCACAACGCGCTGTAGTTTCTTTCCCATGTCCACAACACATCGCACACGAGGGTACGGCTGGTTCCTGTACCCCGGGCTTGCCGTGCTTGTGGTGTTCTTCTTTGGAATGTTCTTCTGGAACGTAGGGATAGGCCTGCTCAAGTGGCCAGGTTATGGACCAGCCAAGTGGGTGGGGTTCGATAACTTCCGCATCATTTTTGAGAACAAAGACTTCTGGGAATCCTGGGCACATGCCGCGTGGTATGTGGTTCCATTTTCACTGTTACCAACCGTAATTGGCCTTGTTCTCGCTGTTGCTACCTACGACGCTTTTGTGGGCAAATGGGGTTCCAAGATGGTCTCTGTTGCCCGAACCGGATTCTTCCTGCCGCAGATTGTGCCTATTGCTGTCTCGGGAATGATCTGGATGTGGATGTTGAATGGCTCTGATGGGGCCATCAATTCGCTGCTCGATGGGCTTGGACTTGGTTCGCTTCAGCAAGACTGGCTGCGCGAGCCGGACACTGCACTGATTGCCGTTTCTGCCTTCATGCTGTGGTTGCAGACAGGTTTTGCCTATGTGGTGTTCTTAGCCGGGCTGTCCAGGCTTGATCCTTCCATTGTGGAGGCATCAGAACTCGATGGCGCAAACTGGGCACAGCGTTTGCGCTGGGTCACTGGGCCCTCGCTAAGACCTGAAACTTTTGTCGTTCTCCTGTTTCTCACCATTGGTGCGCTTAAAGTCTTTGCCCCCGTGTTTTATCTCACGGGCGGTGGACCCTATGGCAGCACTACTTCACCAGCAACCTTTGCCATTGACAGCTTCTTTGGTGGAGCATCAGTAGGTATTGGTTCTGCTCTGGTCACAACACTGGCTCTGATTATCGGAGCTGTGCTGGGGCTGACGTTCCTTGTTGTGAAACTGCGCAAGAAGGCGGTGGCAGCTCATGAATAAATCCACCTTCAGCTGGTCGCGCAGTGTTGTTCTGCGCTTGGTCATCGTTCTTGCACTGGTCTGGCTATTGCCTGTCATCATGGTTGTTCTGGCATCGCTGAAGTCCAGTCAAGACTTTTCCACCAGTGGCTTCCTTGAGTTGCCCACAGAGATTGCCTGGAAGAACTTTGAAATGTTCTTCGGCGGCATCAATATTGGTCAGAAGATTCTCAACTCCTTCACCATCAGCCTGGGGGCTGTATTCATCAGCTTGCTGTTGGCATTCCCGGTTGCCTATGCCGTGAGTGTGGGCAAGCACCGTTTGCGACCTGTCGTCATCACCTTGAGCGTCTTGATCTTCTTATTGCCTGTGGAGTCAGTGGCATTCCCCATCTATTTGCTCTCCAAGCTGACCGGTCAATACGGCAGTATCGGGTTCTTGATCATGCCGCTGGGAATTATCGGTAGCGCATTCGCCATCTTCCTGCTGGCGAATGTGATGAATCATATTCCTGGCTCACTGGCAGAAGCTGCAGAGATTGATGGTGCCAATAAGTGGCAGGTGATGTGGAAGGTCGTGCTCCCACTGATGACCCCAACTGTGCTGACGGTTGCACTCCTGTTGTTTGTAAACAACTGGAATGAATACCTGCTCACCTTGCTTCTCTTGCCTGACTCAGAGAGTCAGACCGTCCCATTAGCCATTTCGATGGTCAACTATGGGCAGTTCGGCGGGGCGCCAGGAGAACTCATCGCTGCAGCCAGTGTTCTGGCAGCGCTGCCATCCTTGCTCGTGTTCTTGTTCTTCCAGCGCACCTTGGTGCGAGGTATTACGGCGGGAACGCAGTAGTTCTAGGCTGTTGCTGAGGGGGAATCATGAAAAAGAACGAAGAGCTCGATGATGATCTGAACATCGAAGAGGCCATGGAAGACGATGGTTACACTTCGGGCACTGGCATTTTTGGAACTATCGCCGCTCAGATTGCTAACTTCTTTGGGTACTTCTTTCGCTAACGCGCATGCACTGTCGCCAGTTCATCCCAACGAGTGGTGGCGCGCAGGGAGAGCATCTCTCTCTTCATCTCCCAATGACGGGGGGATTTGAAGCCGGCGGCGCCTAAGCCAATGCTGAAGGCGCCGTGCTTCTCCATCACGGTATCCAGTACTTCACCCAGCTGTCTGCTCTCATGGATGGGGGTGAAGAGATCGAGGTATTGGTGGGAGCTCTTGGGGCTCACATCGTGGAGCATGATTCCTGCCCGCACATACTTCCTGCCATCCTCAACACAGTTCAAGAGGACAGAACTCGCTGCTTTGAGGATCTCCACTGGGTCATTGGTAGGAACCGAAAACACTGCGTTTCTGTAGGGGGAGTGGAAGGGTTCGTTGGCAAAGCGGGAGGTGCCGGCGAAGCAGGTCAATGCTCCGGCCACAGAACCCTGCTTACGCAGACGTTTGCTGACCCGTTGGGCATAGACCGCTAATACTTCTTCCATCTGCTTACGCGTGGTCACAGGGGTTGCAAAGCTGCGTGAGTACATCACCTGGTTTTTCACTAAACGCTCACCTTCGAGCTTGATGCAGTCAATGCCGCGCAGCTCATAAAGCGAGCGTTGCACCACCACACCAAACTTCTTCTTGATGCGGACCGGGTCCGCATCTCGCAGGTCCTTGATGGTGTGGATACCGATACTGTTTAGGCGTTTACTCAGGCGCCGGGCAATGCCCCAGATGTTGTCCACGGGTAGAGCAGTCATGATGTGGTCAATCTGTTCCGGGGTGAAGGTGTCGAGATTACACACCCCGCCCAGGCCAGCAGACTTCTTCGCCCCACTGTTGGCGAGCTTGGCTTGGGTTTTGGATCGGCCAATGCCCACGCAAACCGGCAGCCCCAGTTTGTTCTGAATAGCTTCTTTGATCTCATAACCAATCGCCACGAGTTGTTCCGGGGTGCCCTTGAGCTCAAGGAAAGCCTCGTCCACGCTATAGACCTCCACGTTGGCGGAGAACTCATGCAGAATGCTCATCACGCGAGAAGACAGGTCGCCATACAGCTCATAGTTGGACGACTTAGCCACCAATCCCACCGACGGTGCCCAGGCAGAGATCTTGAACCAGGGGATGCCCATCTTCACGCCGAGCGCCTTAGCTTCTTTGCTCAGTGCCACCACGCATCCGTCGTTGTTGGAGAGCACCACAACAGGCTTACCTTCCAAGCTGGGGTCAAAGACGCGCTCGCAGGAGGCGAAGAAACTATTGACGTCAACTAAGGCAATGCGGCGCTGAGATTCGGGAAGAGATGCTGAATCAAGCACTGAATTAGACGCTGAATTAGACATGGTGCAAACACCTCGTGACAACACCCCAAATGGTGAGTTCACTGAGGGTGTCTACGGAAATGTCCGGAAAGCGGGGATTCTCTGCTTTCAAGAGAACGTGTTCTGAACGAATGTAAAGACGCTTGAGAGTTAGCTCACCATCGAGCACTGCCACCACGACGTCACCGTCGCGAGGTGTCAGGGCTCGATCCACGATGACTTCATCGCCGTCGCTAATTCCAGCATTCTTCATGCTGTCGCCGGCCACTCTCACGATGAACGTGGAGTTCACGTCTTTGATCAAGTGAGTGTTGAGGTCTACTCGGCCATCAAAATAATCTTGCGCGGGGGAGGGGAAACCTGCTTGCACTGCCGTGGAGGCGGCCAGAATCGCCGGGAGCGACTCTCCCGAGAGTGGTCGAACCACTAATTCTGTTCTTGGCTGCGCCATGCGGATCCCCTCCTGCTGTTCGAATATATCTTCGAATAGTTGAGCATAGCCCACGGACACTGGGTGTTGTCCAGTCGAGAATTTCAGCCCAGGGGAAAGAAGAAATCCCCCGCATTCGCGGGGGATTTACTCATTCTGGAGGGGATGACGGGAATCGAACCCGCGTGATCAGTTTGGAAGACTGAGGCTCTACCATTGAGCTACATCCCCGTGCTGCCCACGACCAGTTGGCGCGGGGCACTCGACCTATCTTATACGTTAGAGTGGTACTCGGTCATTTCGCCTCGGCGAATACCGGACTTGCGTGAGTTTCTTTCATGAATAACTTCAGTGCAGGACCGGGGCGTAGCTCAGCTTGGCTAGAGCGCCCGCTTTGGGAGCGGGAGGTCGCAGGTTCGAATCCTGTCGCCCCGACCACATCCAGATCCATCACCATCAAGCAGGAGTACCCCTTCGTGAAGACCAAGGTCGAAAACTTAAGCAACACTCGCGCGAAGCTCACCATCACGGTGACCGCAGATGAGCTCAAGCCAGCAATCAAGCACGCATACGAGCACATTGCTGAATCACTCAACGTTCCCGGATTCCGCAAGGGCAAGGCCCCTGCGACTCTGATTGACCAGCGCGTTGGCCGCATGGCTGTGCTGGAGCACGCTGTGAACGAAGGCCTCGAAGGTTTCTACCGCCAGGCAGTCATCGATGAGAAGGTGCGCCCCATGGGTCGCCCCGCAGCAGACATCACCACCTGGCCAGCCGAGAAGGACTTCACCGGTGACCTCGTTGTCACCATCGAGGTTGACGTTCGTCCCGAGGTCAAGCTTCCCAAGATCGATGGAATCACCGTTGAGGTTGAAGCTGCTGCTGTCTCCAAGGAAGACGTTCAGAAAGAACTCGACGAACTGCGTAGCCGCTTCGGCACCCTCGTCACCGTTGACCGTCCAGCAAAGAAGGGCGACTTTGCTCAGCTTGACCTGGTTGCAACCATTGGTGGCACCGAGGTTGACACTGCACAGTCCAT
Organism: Actinomycetota bacterium; assembly: GCA_041178865.1. Lineage (GTDB taxonomy): Bacteria > Actinomycetota > Actinomycetes > Actinomycetales > Microbacteriaceae > Aurantimicrobium. The sequence continues at coordinate 72,292 of JBEGUL010000027.1, forward strand.
CTCCTACGAAGTTGGCTCTGGCGAACTCATCGAGGGCATCGACGAAGCTATTGAGTCACTCACCGCTGGTGAGTCCACCACCTTCGAGTCCAACCTCCTTGGTGGCGACCACGAAGGCGAGAAGGCACAGATTGCTGTCACCATCACCGCTGTCAAGGAGCGCGAGCTTCCTCAGGCTGACGATGACTTCGCTCAGATCGCTTCTGAATTCGACACCATTGCTGAGCTGACCGAGAGCCTCAAGGCTCAGGCAGAGCAGCGCAAGGTTGCTGTTCAGGCTCGTGAAGCACGCGAGAAGCTTGTTGCCAAGCTCGTTGCAGACGCAAAGATTGAAGTTCCTCAGGGCATCATCGATGACGAGGTTCACCGCCACCTCGAGGGTGAGGGGCGTCTCGAAGATGACAAGCACCGCGCAGAGGTTATCGAAGAGTCACAGACTCTCTTCGCAACTCAGATCTTGCTCGACACGATCGCTGAGTCCGAAGATGTTCAGGTCAGCCAGGACGAGCTCACTCAGTACATCATCCAGGGTGCAATGCAGTACCAGATGGATCCTTCTGAATTCGCTAAGGTCCTCACCGAGAACAACCAGATTGCTTCCATGGTTGCTGAAGTTGCCCGTAACAAGGCCGTCAGCATCATCTTGGGCAAGGCCAAGGTTGTGGACACCAAGGGTAAGGCTGTTGACATGAGCGCATTCGCACTCGTCGAAGACAAGAAGGCTGAGAAGCCCGCCAAGGCTGAGAAGGCTCCTGCCGAGAAGAAGCCCGCTGCTAAGAAGCCCGCAGCAAAGAAGGACTAGTCCTTCGCTACGAACTACATAACCCCCGCAGGAAACTGCGGGGGTTTGTTCGTTAACTCGCTGCCCTCATAGCGGGCAACTAGTCTTTCTTTATGTTCACTAAATCCCGATTAGCACTGGCAGCATTCTTTGTTGCGGTTCTCACTTTGATCCCGCTTTCTGCTTCTGCATCAGTTCCGAGGATTTCAGCAACTCCTAGTTCTTCAAGTCTTGCGCCGGCGCAATCTGTCGCTGTGAATTTTGTGTTAGATGAGCCCATCGTTTGCTCCACAAATCCCTGCGATGTCACCCTCGATTTCTCGAGTGTTTTAGCGTTAGGGCTGACAGCTTCAACTAATTCGGTGAACTGGACTGCTGCAGATTGGGCGCAAACACGGACAATAACTTTTACGTTAGATCCGAACACCCCAGCAACTCATCCACAGGCCGTTAATCTTTCCGTTGCTGCTCAATCAAATTCTGAGTACTACCGTGCATACAGAATAAATCTCACGATCAATGTGGTTGTTCCGGACATTCGGCCTACAGCTTCGCCCACACCTGACCAGCTAGCAGTGACGGGTGGGAATTTGTGGCAAGGAATCGCTCTTGCCTTGATCTCTGTGACCGCAGGCCTTGGTTTATATACAACTGGTGTGTATCTCCGCCGTAAACGTCGCAGCTGACAACCGAACTTAGAGTTAAATCAGCGCGGGTAGCTGTGCTTTCATCTCCACAGTTCCATCTTCAGTATTTACGAGAGACCATGTTCCGTTGAACTTACTCACCCAGGCATCGACAACCGCAGTGCCTGACCCTGTCTTTCCGCTTTGATCGTCTAAGTGAGTCCCATTGTTCTCGATTGACACGGTGATGTTTCCAGCACTGTCATAGGTCGACTTAATCGTGCAGTGTTCGGCTTTGCCATGAAGAGCTGCATTGAGCAGTGCTTGCTCACAGATCCGATACACCGCAAGCTCTTGCTCAGGATTGATGTGTGCAGTGGGCGCATCAAGGTGCAATGTTACCTTCATCGAATTCCGATACCGCTGCGTAAGTTCAGTGATGCAGTGATTGAGCCCTAGTACCGCGATGTCGGGACTGAGTAACCTACTTGCATCACGAACATCGAATCGACGAATTTCTTCAAGCTCTGCAACAACAGATCGAATTTCAGCTTTGTGTTGTTCTGAGAGTTTTTCTGAAATATTCTTCAGCTCTAGGTTTGCTACAACAAGACCAGCTTGGACGCGGTCGTGAAGGAAATCAGCAACTTCACGTCTGGTGTCTTCATCGGCTTGAAGGAGTAGTGAGCGTTGCCTGTCGACTTCTGCAAGAGCGTTTTCGGCTCGACTTGCTTGTGCCAAGACGCGCTTTTCTCCCACCCCGAAAATGATCGAAACGGACAAAATCACGAGATAGACCCGCAAAGTATTGAAACCTGCGTCTTGAAGGGAGCGCCCATAAACAGTTCCGTAGATACTGGCAAACGCGGCCGCGACAATGAATATTCCGGTGTGGTAGCAGAGCTGTTTGCTTCGCAACGTCGTGCATTTGTGGATTAATCGTGCGACGAGCCAGAAACTAAGCCCTAAGGAGAAGCCAATGACAAGACTTGTGGGAAAGCTTGCAAGCCAAGCTGAAATAGGTGCTTTTCCAGCTCCTACAGCTGCCCGAACATCTGAGAATTGGTTCAAGAACGCGGCAATCACACCAAAGCCAATGGGATGGATTGACCAAGGGCCTGCAACGAATGTGGGGATAGCGCCTGCGAGGCGTGCAAGTTCTGAGAACAACCTATTCCGTGTTGGACCAGGCATAGCTTCTGCTCTTTCGTAAATATCTCAAAACTGCGGTTGTGCGAAGGTCTGTGCCAGGAGCCGGATTAGGCACTAATACTTTGTAGATTTTGGACAGCTCTTGGCGAATTGTTACCGCCGAGACGCCAAGTTTTTTGGAGATGTGAGGAACATCGATCCCCTCAACGATGAGCGCCATGATTTCATGTTGGCGCTGGGTGAGATCTTTAGGCTCGACAGTTTCACTTTCGCGCTGAGTCTGAACGAGTTTGGGATCAATAACGGAAAGTCCGCGAGCGGTAGAACGCAGAACATCTACCAGGTAGGGCATATCGATGGAGGCGCTCTTTTGGACAGTTGACCATCCTTCGAGGTTCCGAACCGAAAGTTGGGAGAGAAAATCAACTTCTGCATGCTGGGAATAGATCACAATCCCCACTTCTGGGTTAATCTTCCGCAGTTGTAACCCAAGCTCTAGACCTGTTGCGCTGTTTTGTCCGAGAGCGATGTCCAGTAGCGCGACATCAAAGTTTTCGCGGTGAGCTATATCAAGTGCGTCGCCCGAGTTACTGACGTGACTAATAACACTGATGCCGTCTTGGCTGTTGAGTAACTTGCTCATGATGGCACGCAGGGCTGGGTCATCTTCGACATAGAGGACTTTGGTGTCTCTCAAGTTCTGCCCTTCAAAGAAAGCTCTTTTTGCTTTATTCCGTAGTTTCAACCTATCCCAGAGTGTTTTCAAGAGGGCTTTGTCATACACATGTATGAGAGAAAGTTCAGAACAGGAGTTCGCCCCTACATTGATGTCATGTCTAAGCCATCATTTTCCTTCCGCAACAAATTTCTCTCGTTATTAGCAATGTTGATTGCAGTATTTGTCGGGTTAGCTTCTGCTTCATCTGCTGTTGCTGTGGGCAACCTCGATCAGCAGGCTACGGGTACAAGCACTAACTGGTATTACTCCATGGACGGTGGATATATCGTTGGGCAGGTTTTCACCCCGACCGTTTCAGGAACCCTCGATCGCATCACAATGGATGTTCTCATTGCGGCTAATAACCCAGGCCCAATGACGGCAGATCTTTATGCAACGGACGTGAACGGTTTCCCTACTGGGCCAGTACTTGCTTCGACCTCTGTGCCGCAGGCGTCCATCAGCTTAACTGTGAGTACTGTTCCGTTTGATTTTGGAACTCCTGCGACGATGGTTGCCGGAACGGCCTATGTCGCTGTTTTTGGCAATACCGGTGCAGGTAGTTATCACTACATGAATGCCACAGTTACTCCTGCAGGCGCGAAAGCAATTAAGAAAGGGCCATCCACTGCTTGGGCAAATCACACAGATACTCCGGCCGAATCTAGCTTTCGTTTCGCCACGTACATTTCTCCGGGTGCCTCTCCAAGTCCATCCGCGTCTGCATCCACCGCGGTTGTAAATCCCACATTGGCTTTGACCGGTATCCAGCCAAGCGCGGCACTTTCATTATTGGGTATGTCAACGCTCTTGGTATTTGCCGGGGGGATAACCATTGCAGTTGCACGAA
>JBEGUL010000028.1:0-18893 GCA_041178865.1 Actinomycetota bacterium
AAGAACACCATGGTGCGGGACTCACGAGCCAAGGCACGGAACGTGGCTTTACGTTCTCCCTGTTTACGAGGAAGGAACCCTTCAAAGGTGAAGCGATCGGTGGGTAGGCCTGCCACGGCGAGCGCGGTAATCACTGCACTTGGTCCAGGAATAGCAGTGACCTGAACCCCGGCAGCGGCCGCAGCCTCAACCAAATGGAAGCCTGGGTCACTCACGGTAGGCATTCCCGCATCAGAGAGAACGAGAACGTTGCCTTCTTTGGCGAGTTCAATGATCTCGGGGCTCTTGGTTGACTCGTTGTGGTCGTGCAAAGCAATCAAGCGGGGACGATTCTCAATCCCCAGAGCATTCAAGAGTTTCGACGTGGTGCGGGTGTCTTCACTGGCGATAACGGTGGCTTCCGAAAGCGCCTCCACTAAACGGGTCGACGCATCGCCCAAGTTGCCAATGGGAGTCGCTGCCAGGATGATCACACTCCCAGTTTGGCAGGGTTCTGGTCTGTAGGCTGAACTGGTGAAACAGGCGTTAGCTTCGAGCATGAAGTGGGGAGCTCCAGCAGCAGTACTTCTGCTGGCTGCGGTGTTGCGCCTGTGGAACCTGGGCAACCCTCACTCTCTGGTTTTTGATGAGACGTTCTATGTGAAAGACGCCTGGTCACTGTGGAATAACGGCTACGAGTCCACCTGGGGCGATAACCCTGACCCCAAGTTCAATGCTGGAGAGACTGACGGTTTCTCTACCGATCCCTCGTATGTGGTTCACCCCCAGCTGGGTAAGTGGTTGATTGGTGCCGGAATGGCACTCTTTGGCGCAGAGAACTCTTTCGGTTGGCGTTTTGGCGTTGCTATTGCCGGCATCGTGATAGTTCTGCTGGTGATGCTCATTGCCCAGAAGTTGTTCCACTCCACACTTCTAACTGTGATCGCCGGCGGCCTGATGGCCATCGATGGCCACGCCATCACGCTGTCCCGGGTGAGCTTGCTAGACAACTTCGTCACCCTGTTCACTCTGGCTGGATTTGGCTTAGTTCTGATGGATCGGGAGCAGAACCTGCCTCGGCTCATGGCTTGGTTACGGCATCGCCGAGCGAAACTGGACGAAGGGGATGAAGGCCCCACCTGGGGTCCCACGATGTGGAACAGACCCTATTTGATTTTGGCTGGCCTGGCTTTTGGCCTGGCGTGCAGCGTCAAATGGTCTGGCCTCTACTTCCTGGTGGCTTTTGGTCTCTATGTCGTGGTGATGGATGCGCTCGATCGCCGACGCGTCGGTCTTCCCTTCTGGGCTTCTGCTGCTTTACTCAAACAAGCCCCCGCCACCTTTATCTTGATGGTGCCCGTCGCTGTGGCGACCTATGTCACCAGTTGGATGGGCTGGATTCTCACCAGCGGTGGGTATTACCGCGACCTCGTCACTGCAGAGTCAGGATTGCGTTGGACGGGCATGATGTCGTGGGTTCCCGACTGGGCGCAGAGCCTCTGGGCGTATCACGTCTCTGCCTACCAATTCCATGTGGGGTTGGTGACACCTCACTCCTATCAAGCCAATCCACTGACCTGGCTGATTATGTGGCGCCCAACCAGCATGTTCTATGAAGGCGTCAACAACGGCGAAGCCGGTTGCACCTTTGACTCTTGTGCTTCTGCGATTACCGCTATTGCCAATCCGTTGATTTGGTGGGGTGGCACAGCAGCTCTGGGATACCTGACCTACCGCCTCGTTCGCTACCGCGAATGGAAGGTGGGCTTCATCCTGATGGGCATCGTTGCCGGCTATGTGCCCTGGCTGATGTACCTGAACCGCACCGTATTCCAGTTCTATGGCATCGTCTACGAGCCCTACATGATCTTGGCCATCACTTTTGTGGTGGGAGTGATACTCAACATCAAAGACGAATACAAGCGCAGCACAGGAATTGCCATATTGACTGTGTTCGGAATCCTGACTGTATTGCTCAGTATCTTCTTTTACCCGCTCTGGTCGGGAATGCAGATTCCTCATTGGTACTGGCATATCCATATGTGGTTACCGAGCTGGATTTAGCTCGTCCCACCCACCGGACACGCTGAACATCATTTCTCTAGCCATGTTCGACTCGGAGCCCTAGGCTCAAAACCGTGACAGCGTACGTCTCAGCCTTTGACCTGTTCTCTATAGGTATCGGGCCCTCCAGTTCCCACACCGTGGGACCCATGCGAGCTGCCCTCGATTTCGTGAACACCCTGAAGTCCAGGCAGCTCCTCGACAAGGTCACCGCTGTGAACTGTAGCCTTTACGGTTCACTCGGTTCCACTGGCATTGGTCACGGCACTCCTGGTGCTGTCATTGCTGGACTCAGCGGCCTGGCCCCAGAAACCTGCATGCCAGAACAAGTCCGCAGCGCGTGGAACAATCTCGAGTCAGACCCCACCCTGAACCTCGGTGGATCTCACTCCATCGGCTTCACAGCAGAGGACATTACTTTTGAACCTCGCACGAGGCTTCCTGGCCATCCCAATGCGATGACACTGCGTGCCTTCGGCGTCGATGCACTTCCTCTCTTTGAGCAGACCTACTACTCCGTGGGTGGTGGCTTCATTCGCCGCGACGGCGAGGAAGCAAGCAGCATCAACACCGACTGGCCCCTGCCTTATCCAACATCTGAGGCCCTGTTAGATATCTGCGATCAGCAGAACATGACCATCGATCAGGTGGCGCTCAAGAACGAACTTTCCCAGCACAGTGAAGCAGAAGTAAACGAACGCCTGGATGCCATCTGGGACACGATGCACAACTGTGTGAACTCAGGACTCAACTCTGCAGGAACCCTGCCCGGTGGACTGAATGTGAAGCGTCGTGCAGCAGAACTGCGCGAACACCTTGTCACAGTAGATGCTGCCAATAGTCGTGACACCACCATCGAATGGCTACACGCCTTTGCCTTGGCTGTGAACGAAGAGAACGCCGCCGGTGGCCGCGTGGTGACAGCACCAACTAACGGTGCTGCCGGCATTGTTCCAGCCGTTGCCAGCTACTACCTCCGCTTTGTTCCTGGTGCAAACCAGGAAGGCATGCGTCGCTATCTCCTCACGGCCACCGCTATTGGCTCACTGTTCAAGTCCAATGCCTCGATCTCAGGTGCTGAAGCTGGATGCCAGGGAGAAGTAGGCCCTGCCTGCGCCATGGCTGCAGGCGGTCTGTGTGCCGTGCTGGGTGGAACACCCCGTCAGGTAGAAAACGCGGCAGAGATCGCGATGGAACACCATTTGGGCCTCACCTGTGACCCTGTGGGTGGACTCGTTCAAATTCCCTGCATCGAACGAAATGCTATTGCTAGCTCCACTGCGGTCAGTGCAGCACGACTTGCACTCCATGGTGACGGCAACCACCTCGTTTCTCTCGACACCGTGATTGAAACCATGCGCCAGACCGGTCTGGATATGTCGACCAAATACAAAGAGACCAGCGAAGGCGGTCTCGCTGTGAACGTTATTGAGTGCTAGCTAGAGTGCTTCTGCTAGCTGGCGAATATCGCCAGCGTGGGTGCCACAGCACCCACCAATGAGCGTTGCCCCCTGCTTCACCCAATCTGCCGAGTAGGCAACCAGTGCCTCAGCTGCTGCGTTCTCCCAGATCCCGGTTTCTGCATTCCAGGTTCCCCCGCCATTGGCATAGATCACCACAGGCAGATCCGTCACACTGCGGATCTCAGCAATAGCTGCACTGACCAAGGCAGGGTCAACGCAGTTGACACCGATGGCCGCAATAGCGGGAGATGCAACAGCAATGCGCGCTGCCTCCGTCAAGCTCTGCCCAGCCCACAGCTTTCCGTCTGGTCCAATGGAGAAGCTCATCCAGGCAGTGGCATCAGGGAACTTGGAAAGCGCAAAAACAAGTGCTTCTGCTTCGAGAGCATCTGGGATGGTCTCGATGGCAAGCAGATCAGGGTTGGCAGAGATGAGAACGTCGAGTCGTTCTGCATGGAAAGTCGTTAACTCCTCCAGGCTCTTGCCATAGTTGCCCTTGTATTCACTACCGTCATGCAGGATTGCCCCGTACGGGCCCACGCTGGCAGCAACAAGTGTGTTTGTGCCAGCAACAGCCTCGCGGGCCACCCCGATGCTGGCGCGCAAAGCGCGGTCGGCATCTTCGGGGCTGTGCCCGTTCTCCACAAAACCAGCACGGGAGATTTGATAACTGGCAGTGATCACCACGCCCGCACCCGCATCAACATAAGCCTTGTGTGCGGCCTCAATGAGTGCGGGGTCATCCAGCAGTGCTTGAGCTGTCCAGAGCGAACCTTCGAGCGTGCAGCCTTGCTGTTCGAGCTCGGTGCTCATGCCACCATCTATAGCTAGAGGAGTGGCGGCACGAGCAATGAACTCTTCACGGGTCAACATATGTAGAGCCTAAAGAAGGGTGATGGAACTGATGAAACTCAGGTGACTTAGTTCGTCAAACCCAGGTACTCGTCAACAGGAATGCTTGCCTTCTTGTTCTTGAGCAGGATGTACATCAGCGCACCTGCAACAGCAGTGACGACAGCAACGATGGTAATCGTGCTGACAAATGCGCTGGTGTAGATAGCAGCGAGATCTGAAGTGCTCACTGCAGAGAGTGCCGAGTTACTAGTTGAACCAGTTGCCAGGTAGCTGGTGATGGCATCCCAGTTTGCGTCACCAGAAACTGCACCCTTGGTTGCCTTGTCCACACCCGAAAGAGTGAAGAGAGAAACCATCACAGTGCTTCCGGTGAGACCCAGTGCGTAGCCGAACTGTCCCACAGCAAGCTTGCTGGAGGTAACCGGTCCATAGAACTTGGCAGGAGCCAAGGTAATGAACAGGTTGCCCTGGCTTGTTGCATTCATCATCCAACCCACTGCGGCAATGATCATGCCGGGAAGGAACATGAGGTAGCCAGAAGTTGGCGACAACGTGATGTAAGTGAAGAAACCAATCACCATCAGGGCGTAACCGACAGTTGCTGTGGTGCGAGGCTGTGAACCCTTACCCAGGAAGATACCGGCAAGAAGAGAACCAATGATTCCCGCAGCTGACATGGGCAAGCTAGCTGCACCCAAGAGTGCGGCAGGGATGTGGGTGACATACTGCCAAATGTTCGGCAGCATCTGGCTCATGGAGGCAGAAGCCATGTTCCAGAAGATACCCATGACAACTGCGCCCAAGAAAGCAGGGTGGGTCAGCAACTTGATGGGGAAGACAGGGCTCTTGGTGCGGTTTTCACGAATACCGAAGGCAGCTAAGGAGATCAGCGCAACAATAACGGGAACGTAGAACGAGGGGTGACCGAAGCCGTTGGTTGCGTTGCTCAGACCATAAAGCAGTCCAGCGATACCGATAGCGACGAAGAGCATGCCCACGTAGTCCACCTTGGAGGCAGGAAGCTTGTCGATCTTGGGCAGGACGGGCTTGACCAGGAAGAAACCAATAACCGAGATCACAGGCAGGATCAGGTAAGCCAGACGCCAGTCGATACCGATCAGAACACCACCAAGAACCATGGCGATAACGGGAATGATTCCGTTCACAATGTTGTAGGTCGCCATGGCGGGGCCCAGGGACTTCTGGCTGGAGACATTACGCAGCATGCCGTAAGAAGCGCCGAAGGTCACACCGAGTGCGACACCAGTGATGATGCGACCGAGGAGGTAGAACAGCACTGCTGTTCCAGCCTTGGGGTCAATCAGACCAGCTGAAGCAGTCATGAGCTGACCTGCAGCTGCGACCAAGACAGAGAGTGCAAGAAGGAGACGGCGACCGTAACGGTCCGCCAGCATGCCACCGGGAATAGCAGTGGCAGCGAGTGCCAGGGTGGAAATACCCGCAGCAAGCGACTGGGTCGATGCAGAGAAGTTGAGCTGGTCCGAAGCCTTAACCAATGCCAACGAAGAAATCAGAGGGTCGGCTACCTGAATGGCGCCGAGGAGGCCCAGAAGAATAACGGCGGAACGGCGGAAGCCCTTATCGGGTGCGGTTCCTGCTGGCGTTGCTGTGGACACGGAGTTCTCCTTGTTTTGGTGACTGTGACAGTTTGGCACATTAGACCGCTCGTACAAATACCCCTCGCGTAGGCTGGAAGAAGCCCATGGACGCCGCACTCATCACCTATCCCCCTGACTTACCTGTCAGTGAGCGTCGTGAAGAGATTCTGGACGCAATCCGTGACAACCAAGTTGTCATCATTGCCGGCGCCACAGGCTCGGGCAAAACAACCCAGATTCCCAAGATGTGCTTGGAACTAGGCCGCACCAGCATTGCTCACACTCAGCCACGACGTATTGCAGCACGTGCAGTGGCTGAGCGCATCGCAGAAGAACTGAAGGTGGAACTTGGTGGCCTCGTCGGCTACCAAGTCCGCTTCACGGACCAAGCCAGTGCCGAAACTGAAGTCAAAGTCATGACCGACGGCATCTTGCTCAACGCTTTGCAGCGTGACCGGATGCTGAACGCCTACGACACCATCATCATCGACGAAGCCCATGAGCGCAGCCTCAACATTGATTTCCTGTTGGGCTATCTCAAGCAGCTTCTCCCTCAGCGCCCTGATCTGAAGCTCATCATTACCTCGGCCACCATCGACCCAGAGAGCTTCTCGAAGCACTTTGGTGGGGCTCCCATGATTGAAGTCTCAGGACGCACTTTCCCGATCGAGATTCGTTACCGCCCCCTGGTCGAAGACAAGATGTCCAGCGATGACGTCGACGACGACGAATTAGCTGACGAACCTAACAAAGCCACGAAAGCTCCGGAACATTCTGCTCGTGACTATCTCGATGGCATCATCTCTGCCCTGAATGAACTTGATAAAGAAGCCCCCGGAGACGTGCTGGTCTTCTTATCTGGAGAGACTGAGATCCGTGATGCTCAAGAAGCGTTAGAAGGACATATCGCAGCTGGCCGCATGAAGGCCGGCACGGAAGTACTTCCCCTCTTTGGCCGCTTGTCTGCAGCCGACCAACACAAAGTCTTTGAACCGAGCAAGATTGCAGGTCTCACAAGACGCATCATCTTGGCCACGAACGTGGCTGAGACTAGCCTCACAGTTCCCGGTATCAAATACGTCGTCGATGCGGGCACCGCCCGCATCTCCCGGTATTCACCACGAGCAAAAGTTCAACGCCTTCCGATTGAAGCCATCTCTCAGGCCAGTGCCAACCAACGCTCGGGACGTTGCGGTCGAACCAGTGACGGTATTGCAATCCGCCTCTACTCAGAAGAGGACTTCGAACGCCGCCCAGAATTCACCGACCCCGAAATCTTGCGCACCAACCTCGCCTCGGTGATTCTGCAAGCGGCATCCCTGGGCTTGGGAGACATTGCGGCTTTTCCCTTCCTGCAAACTCCCGACTCTCGTGGCGTCAAAGACGGCCTGGATCTCCTGAAGGAACTCGGTGCCATCCAGAACAATAGCCAGACCACGAAGCTCACAAAGATAGGTCACGATCTTTCCCGGCTACCCATTGAACCCCGCTTTGCTCGTATGGTGCTCGAGTCACGTCACCACGGCGTCACCCGAGAAGTGATGGCCATTGTTGCTGGGCTCACCGTGCAGGACCCCAGAGAAAGACCTCTGGAGAAGCGACCGCAAGCAGATCTCTCCCATGCCCGCTTCACAGACCCCACCAGTGACTTCCTGTCTCTGTTGAATCTCTGGAACTACCTCGAAGAGAAACAGAAAGAACTCTCCTCCAGTGCCTTCCGCCGCATGTGTAAAGCGGAATACCTCAACTACCTGCGCGTGCGGGAATGGAATGACGTTTTCCGCCAGCTCAAGACACTGACCAAGCCACTCGGCCTCACCTTGGGTGAACCCAAGATTGACCCCGACGGCATTCATAAGTCCTTGCTCTCGGGTTTGCTCTCTCATATCGGCTTGAAGCAGGTCAGCGACAACAAGCTCGGAGCTAACAAATACAGCGACAAGGGCGGGAACTCTCCTCGCAAACAGCAACACGAGTTCATGGGTGCGAGAAACCAGAAGTTCGTCATCTTCCCCGGATCAGCATTAGCGAAGAAACCACCAGCCGCCGTAATGAGTGCGGAGCTGGTAGAAACCAGCAGACTCTTTGCCAGAACAAACGCAGCGATAGACCCGGGCTGGGCAGAAAAGCTTGCAGGTGACCTCTGCAAGCGAACCTATAGCGAACCCCACTGGGAGAAAAACCAAGGCGCTGTCGTGGCCTATGAGCGTGTAACGCTCTTTGGCGTCACCCTGGTTGCACACAGACGCATGCAATATGCACCAGTCGATGCTGAGCTCTGCCGTGAGCTTTTTATTCGCCATGCACTGGTGGATGGCGAATGGGATTCCAAACAAGCATTCGACCGCAGTAACCGAGCACTGCGGAGGCAGCTCGAAGAACTCGAAGAACGCTCACGCAGGCGTGACATCCTCGCAGATGACGAAGTGGTCCTCGCCTTCTATGACAAGCGAATTCCCGCCGATGTTCTTTCCACCCGCAGCTTTGAAGGCTGGTGGAAGAAAGAAAGAACAACCAACCCTGACTTCCTCACTATGCAGCGATCAGACCTGCTGGAAGAAGCAGAAGCCGAGCATGACGAGAATGAGTTCCCCTCAGAGTGGGTCTATGGCGACCAAAGACTCAAACTGAAGTATCGCTTCGAACCAGGCCGTGAAGATGATGGTGTCACCGTTGAGGTCCCCCTGCCACTGCTAGCCAGACTGGAGCCGGAAGCATTCGAGTGGCTCGTTCCAGGTCTCCGCTTAGAACTCATTGCAGGGCTGATCAAGACACTGCCCAAGAACATCAGAAGACAGGTCGTCCCCGCATCAGACTGGGCCGCCAAAGCTGCTGCCACGCTGCCTGAGGCACCAGAAGGAAGTCTTCTGACTACGGTTGCCAAATCATTGCAATCCCTCAGTGGAGCGCTTGTCTCCGCACAAGACTTTGACCCGGAACGCCTTCCCGATCACTTGCGCATGACCTACAGAGTCCTTGGAAGCACGGGCAAGAACCTGGGCACAGACAAAAACCTCAGCAAACTGCAGCGTGGTCTGGCAGATAAGAGCAGAGATGCTGTTGCAGAAGTGGCTGAACGCGTCAGCTCTCCGCTGGAGAGAGACGGCTTAACCAGCTGGGACTTTGCCGAACTACCTAGAACCGTGGATGCCAAGCACGGTGGCAACACCGTAAGGGCCTACCCCGCACTCGTTGTCACCAACCCTGGCACCGCCCGCCAAGAGGTCAACATCAGACTCATGGCGACAGAGGCAGACCAGAAGCGTGAACACCCACTAGGAACCAGAGCGCTGGTTATTGCAGCGGTGCCTTCACCCGCGAAGTATGTGCAGGAGCATCTCACTGCCGCAGAGAAGTTGATTCTCACCCAGAGTCCCTATGCAAATTTGTCTGCACTCATCACTGATGCAATCGCTGCCAGCGTGGACAGTGTTCTCTTCTCCATGCGTGAAGACGGAATGATTTTCCAGAAGGCAGAGTTCGAGACTCTCCGGGACAGAGTCCAAGGTGCCATCATGGACAACATCTTTGACGCGGTGTCACAAACTGCGAGAATCCTGAGCGCAGTAAGAGATGCAAATAAGGCCATGGCCGAGGCTAACCCCATGACCTATCTGGCCGTACTCACCCAAGAGAAAGCTCACCTTGATCAGCTTCTGCAACCCAACTTCATTAGCAACTCTGGGTTGGCAAGGCTCCCCCGAATCTTGGTTTATGTCAGAGCTGTCACCATGCGCATTCAACGCATGCTCGAAGATGCAGGAAGAGACAGAACAGCCGCAGTGGAACTTGACCAGGCAATGGCACTCTATGAAGCAGCAGGTGGCAAGCTCCCCCTCCGACCCCACGCTCAAGCACATCTCGTCAAAGTGAGATGGATGCTCGAGGAATTCCGTGTGAGCCTTTTTGCTCAGTCGCTGGGAACAGCAGAGCCCATCTCGCTTCAAAGGATCAAGAAAGCTTTGGGATAAAGCAAAGACCCCCGATTACTCGGGGGTCTTTGTCGTTCTAGGGAAGAACTAGTTGCTGCGCTTACGACGAGCAATCATGATCATCTCGGCTCCGATAAGTGCCAGAGAAAGTCCTCCAAGGAGGAACAGGCTCATGTTCTCTGAGTCACTTCCGGTGTATGCCAGCTCTGCCGGAACAGTTTCGCTGGTGGAAAGCAGAGTTCCATCGCCTGCCACTTTAAAATAGAAGTTAGACGTGAAGCTGGTTCCATCTGCAGCAGTTGAGCTGAAAATCATTGTGTGCCAACCAGCCTCAAGGTTGGCCGGAATCGAAGCTGTGTAGTTCACACTTCCGTCACTTGCTACTGTCCCTGATGCAATTACCACGGGAGTTGAGTGAACTTCAACAGTGTAAGGAGCATTGGCCAATAGACCGGATGCAGAAACAGGCGCCGGAGCCTGGGCTACACGAGCACCTCGCGAAAGGTTGAGCCCCAGACTTGCAGTCGGACGAGCAGAGACAGAGTTGCCAGAGCCGTTACCGCTGTTAGCCGACCATTGAGCGTAGAACGACTGTGTAGGTGCTCCATTAACTCGAATGTCTCGTGTCACAGTTATCGAAGCCCCAGGTGCATACGTTGTCCCTGTGCCATCTGCGGATGTGTTCCAACCAGTGAATGTGTATCCCGAACGCACAAAGTTGTTTGCCGGTAACACTGCTGAGGTAGTCATGTTCAGATATCCGCAATTAGTGGCGCTGGAAACAGTTACACCATTGTTACCCCGAGTTTGGAATAGATAGTTGCCGCTTCCGATTGAGCAGTTGACACCCCCACCACCGCTTGGGGGAGGAGGAGTGACACTACCTGATGCGATATTGAACATTACTGAAGTAATTACCGTTGCGTTATTTGCACCGGTAACAGTAATCATGATTGGGGTTGAGAACATGGTGCTCAAGGTTGGTGTACCTGAAAGCGCTCCTGTTGCAGAGTTAACTTGGATGCCGTAGTTGTTGTTCGTCGAGTAGGTGAATGGGCCCGAGAAGTTGGTTGGGGTATAAGTAACAGACTGAGTAAATGCGGTGCCTACAGTTGCGGATACAGAGCTGGGGCTTGCGGAAACCGAGGGAGCTTGGGGAATCACGAAAGGAATGACAGCCTCGTCCAAAATTGGACTGTTGGGATACTCAGTAGTTACCTTGATGTAATAAGAACCCGTGGTCAAAAACTGGACTAGACCTGCGTCCAACTTGAGGTCAAATGCACCATATGAGCCCACTCCAACGAAGAAACGTTGAATATCCCCCATTAGCACTGAACAGTTAAACGAGTTGTGGGTGATGTGGGCTCCGCTGATCGAGCCAAGCCCGTTTCCTGTCATTTTGCAACCAGCGGCTGATGATGAACTTCCTGGGATTGAGGTAGTACCAACAGCCTGTCCTGATGAGTTCACCAGCGAAATGTTGATGTACTCAAACGCTGACGTGAGGTTTGCAGAACTAGGAACAAAAGTCAGATTTAACGCTGGAAGTTGGTTAGTTGAATGTGTAACAGCAGGTGCTGAACCGCTTGTCCAACTTAGGGTCCCAGAACCTGCGGCCTGAGCCGGTGCGACTGCACCCAGAAATCCGGCAAACACTAGCCCGGTAGTCACGATGGCAGCAAGAACCGCCTTGAAAGAAAGCTTTGTCATACCAATAGTTTAGACGAAAGTTTCACTCTTTTGTACCCATACGGGGGACAGAAAAGGGCCCTCCTGTAAGCAGGAAGGCCCTTAACTCTGTTCGAGTATGACGTGTGACTAAGCAGTCGCACCGTTCGTCTAGTAGCTGGTGTTGGTCGACTTGAAGAAGTTGACCAAGTGCAGAGAGTCGCCGGGAATAGCCGAGCACATCTCTACAGATAGTCAAGAAGGCACTGGGATCAGGACTTGACCCCACGGTTACCCGAAGGGTGAAATCCTGAGCCAGATGTTAGTTTGTCTGCTTGCGATGGGCAATAAAAAGCATTCCGCTGCCGACGATCGCTAGAGCAAGTCCGCCAAAGAGATAAGGCTTTGCTTCAACTCCCGTGTTGGCAAGAACAGCCGTCCACTGTGCATAGAGAGTTTCACTCGCAGTAAAGGGGTAGCTTGCTGCATCGGCGAAAGTAGTGCCCGAGCCATCAGCTGAAGTGTTCCACCCAGCAAAGGTGTAATTCGTGCGAGAGAAAGCATTAGACGTCAAGGCAAGAGCAGTCGAAGAAGTCTGAGCTGACATTGAACCAGAACCACCGTTAGCGTCAAAAGATACTGTCGAGCTTACTGAGGCAGCGGTTAGCGTCGTTGTACTCAAATCAATTGGGGTTGGAGAACTGCTTGAAAAAGCGGTTACAGATATTGGGCCGGCAGCATTCTGTGTCAGAGTTCCACCCAGAATGGTGAATGTGTAGGTTGAGTTTGCTCCTATAGTGATGCCGGGTAGACCTGCCGAATACAAATAAACCTGCGAAACGCCGCTGCCTGAAACCGCCTGGCAACTAGCAACAATAGACGGAGAAGAAACATAAGCCACACGCAGACCACACGCTGAGCCAGCACCAAAGCCACTCGTATTTGTCAAAACAATACGAATTTGATTATTAATGCTCTGGGGCACTGCAGTTGGCGCAGTGAATGACACAACAATGTCACTCGTAATCACCTGTCCTGCAGCAAGAGTGCCAGACGTAGAAGCAGTGAAGTTGGTCATACTTGCTGCCTGCGCAGTTGCTGCCGCGCCAACCAGAACAATTCCAACTGCAAGAATTGCAGCGCCAAGTGCCTTGAAAGAGAGCTTTGTCATACCCAAAGCCTAGATGAGACTTCTAATCTCAAGCGCACTCCAGCGCCCCTCCGGGGCACAAGAAAAGGGGCCTCCTGTAATCAGGAAGCCCCTTAACTCTGTTCGAGTTTTACGTGTGACTAAGCAGTCGCACCGTTCGACTCGTAGCTGGTGTTGGTCGACTCGAAGAAGTTGACCAGCTGCAGAGTGTCGTTGGCGGTAGCCATCCACTTTGCAGGGTTCGAGACCTTGTATTCTGCTTCGAAGCCGAGCTCCTCGAGACGACGGTCAGCCAAGTACTTCACGTACTGGTTGATGTAGTTCGAGTTCAGGCCCAGGATGCCGTTGGGAAGGAGGTCGCGGTTGTATTCCGACTCCATCTCCACTGCATCGAGGATCATCTGCTTGATCTCTGCTGCGAACTCTTCGGTCTGCAGGTCAGGGTTCTCTTCGAGAACGGTGAGAATCAAGTTGATACCGAACTTGAGGTGAAGCGACTCGTCGCGAACAACCCAGTCCATCAGAGAACCGAAGTTACGCAGCAGGTTGCGCTGGCGGAAGCTCAGAGCAACCATGAAGCCTGAGTAGAACCAGATGCCCTCGAGGATGACGTTGTAAGCAACGAGGTTGCGAACGAAGTCCTTCTTGCCCTCGGTGGTGGTGATGTCGAGGGTTTCCTCAGTCATGCGCTTGATGAAGTTAACTTCGAATTCTTCCTTACGTGCCATGGAGGGCACGTTGACGTGGGAGCCGTAGGCAACCTCACGGTCAATGGGGAAGGTTTCGAGAACGTACTCGAAGCTCATGCAGTGGTTTGCTTCTTCCCACATCTGCTTTGCGAGGTAGAGGTGCGCTTCGGGAGCGTTTACGTAGGGGTACACGCCGAAAGCGAGTGCCTTGTTCACGAGAAGCTCGTTGGGGTTGAAGTAGCTCATCAAGAAGGTGATGGCGTGACGTTCTTCGTCACTCATCTTCTTGAAGTCAGCGATGTCTTCGCCGAGCTGAATTTCGTTGGGGAACCAGGTGTTAGCTACAGCCTGGTCGTAAAGGTCCATTGCCCACTTGTACTTGACAGGCTTGAGCATGAGTCCTTCTTGAACTCCGGTACCGAGAATACCCATTGTGTTTCTCCTTGTGTGGTCTAAATAGTGTGGTGATCTGTTGTTTCCCGCGGGGGTTGAACCGGGTGGTTCAGTGGGGTGCGGCGGGGGTATTACAGATGGTGCAGTTGGTGTTGCAGGGGTGTCTGTGGATCAGGGTGGTCCTTACCTACTGGCAGGAGTCACACTGAAGTTCATCCATGGGGTCGACGGGAACGAAGTACTCGTCTACTGAAGTGGTGTAGTTCATTAGTTGCCACCTCCCGAGCCGAATCCGAAGCCCTTACGAGCTGGTGCTGCTGCAGCTACGGGCTCTGCAGCGGGTGCGCCGCCAGAGAAACCGAAGCCCTTCTTGGGGGCTCCGCCGCCAGCGTTAATGTCTTCTGACTTGTTCACCTTCACAGTGGACTGCTCCGCGGTGTGGCGAGGCTTCATGTGTAGGTAGTAGGTGGTCTTTACGCCACGGTTCCATGCTTCGGAGTAGATCTCCATCATTTCGCCGAGGTCGCGAGTTTCCAGGTACATGTTGCGGCTGATGGCCTGGTCAATCCACTTCTGTGCACGAGCCGCTACTTCAATGAAGGAGAAGGGCGAGAGCTGGAAGCTGGTCTTGTAGACAGCCTTGATGTGGTCAGGAACCTGAGGCAGGTTCTGGACGTCACCCTGGCTACGGAGCAGGTCTTCACGAACGGTCTCCCAGAGGCCGAGCTTCTGAAGGTCGAGAACCAAGTTGCGGTTGACCTCAAGGAACTTGCCCGAGCTGGTTGCACGGCTGAAGATCTGGGAGAACTGGGGGTCCAGACCAGGAGTGGTTCCGGCGACAAGACCGATGGATGCGGTGGGAGCAATCGCCATCAGGGTTGCGTTACGGATACCGTTCTTGACCTTGGCACGCAGTGCATCCCAGTCGAGCGTGGTGTTGCGGTTGACAGTGATAGGAACACCACGGTCTGCTTCAGTCAGGTCGATGCTGTCGAAGGGTACGAGACCCTGTGACCAGCGGCTGCCTTCGAAGTTGGAGTAAGCACCGCGCTCTTGAGCCAGCTCTGCCGAAGCCTCGATGGCTGCGTAGGAGATGTGCTCGGTGATGACGTCGATGAGGTCATAGGCCTCTTCGGACTCGTAGGAGAAGCCGAGGCGCTCCACGATGTCGGTGAAGCCCATCAGACCAAGACCGATTGCACGGTTCTCCTTGTTGGAGAAGTCAGCTTCTTCAACAGAGGAACGTGTGATGTCGATCAGGTTGTCGAGCTGGCGAACAGCAAGCTTGGCGCTTTCTGCGAGCTTGGCGTAGTCAACCTTGTTGTCGTCGGTGATGTGACGGGAAAGGTTAATGGAAGCCAGGTTACAGACCGAGACGTTGTCCTCGTCCTGAGGCAACGTGATTTCGGTGCACAGGTTTGAGGAGTGGATGGTGCCGGTGTTGTTGTTGAGGGCACGCAGGTTGATGGTGTCCTTCCAGGTCAACCAGGGGTGGCTGGTGGACTGGAGGGAGATCAGGATCTGCTTGAACTGCTCGCGAGCACCGATTTTCTTGTAGAGGTTGATGCGGCCTGCTTCTGCTTCGGCTACGTAGTGGCTGTAACGCTCAGAGAATGCCTTGCCATAAAGCTCATTCAGGTCGGTGACCTCGAGTGGGTCGAAGAGGTACCAGTCTTCGTCGTTTTGGACGCGCTTCATGAACTCGTCAGAAATCCACACAGCGGTGTTGGCGGTACGGGTACGACGGTAGGGGTCACCAGAGTTCTGACGAAGGTCAAGGAACTCGGGGAAGTCCATGTGCCAGTTCTCCATGTAGAAGCACATTGCGCCAAACTTCTTGCCACCACGGCTGACCGCACGAAGAATCGAGTCAAGGGTGTGCATGAAGGGGATAGGGCCGGTCGAGGTGGTGTTGTTCGAGCGGATGGGCGAACCCTGTGCACGGAGCTTGGTTACCGAGAGACCGATACCACCGGTGCCCTTGGTCAGCCACATGACATCGCGAGTGGTCTTCGCGATGTGCTCCATGTCGTCCTGCATTTCGAGAACGAAGCAGTTAGCGAGCTGGGGGTAGATGGTTCCGGCGTTGACCAGGGTTGAACCTGCAGCGAGGTACTCGAGCTGGCTCATCTTGTTGTAGAACTTGATTGCGTGCTCGGTGGGGTTCTTCTCGTTCAGAGATAGACCCATGGAGATACGCATCCAGAAGTACTGAGGAACCTCAAGTGGGTCACCGTTGCGGCCCTTGATGGCGTAACGGTTGTTGAGGGTGACGACACCGATGTACTTGAGCAGATCGTCGTGGCCGGGGTCAATTTCTGCAGCGAGAGCGTCGAGGTCGAAGAGTTCGCCCAGGCGTGGGTCAAGCAGACCTTCTTCAACACCGCGCTTCATGTTCTCTGCGAAGTGCTCACGGTGGAGCATCTTGAGCTGTTCGGGGGTAGAGAAGTCACCGAGTACGCGCTTGTAGATGGTCTTGAGCAAAAGGCGAGCAGCGACAACGTCGAAAGCAGGGTCATCCTTGACGTTCTGTAGTGCAACCTGAATGACAGCTTCATCCAGCTGCTGAGTGGTGATTCCGTCGAACAGCGTGATTTCGAGCTCGGTGGCAATCTGGGTCACCCACGCAATGTTGTCGTGGAGGCCATGTGTTGCCTCTTCGATCGCCATGTTGATCTTGTTGGCGTCATACTGTTCGCGCTGTCCGTTGCGCTTAACGACGGTGATTCCCACGTCTGTCTCTTTCTTCGCTGTTTTCTGCTCTTCGTGCTTCACCACTATATACGGGGTTGTTCCAGAATCTCTATCCCTATATGTTGTGGGCGTGTCATCCCCAGTTGTGGATAAGTTTTCCTCGGTTGTACACATATGAACAGCCCTTTTTGCCTCTCTAACAGGTAGAAATACATCTTCTGGGCACCCACGGACACTCTTGCCCCGCTACGAGCCCCAGCTAGAGTGGAGAAGTTGTGAAAACTTATCTAGAACTACTGCGCGTCCGGGGTGTAACCCGTGTTTTGTTGTCGCAACTTTTGGCACGTTTTCCTCACGGCATGCTTTCTATTGCCTTCTTGATTCACGTCGAGGAAGCGCATGACTCTTTCGCTGCAGCTGGCCTCGTGGTTGCGGCGATCAGCCTGGGTGAAGCGATTGCCGGCCCGATCAGTTCTCGTTTGATGGCTCGCTGGGGAATGCGTCCCCTGCTCAGCGCAATGACCGTCGTTGCGCTCATCACGCTGTCTTCGATGGCCATCTTCCCGCTGTCTGTTCCCGCACTGATTGTTCTGGGCTTCATTGGTGGATGTTCATTCCCACCCATTCAGCCAGCTGTGCGCACGATCTATCCCAAGTTGGTTCCTAACCGACTGCTTACTCCCCTGTTTTCTTTAGATGCCACCGCGCAAGAGCTGATCTGGATTGTCGGTCCTGTCCTCACTACGTTTGTGGCGATGCAGTTCGGCAGCGTTCAGGCTGTGTTGGTCACGATGGCGTTCCTCGCCGGCGGTGGGCTCTGGTTCATTACCTCCCCTTCGGTGGGTCAGGTTCGTATTCCGATGAGCAAGCGCCGCCTCGGCGGCGTGCTCTCGCGTCCACCTGTGCTGATTAGCATGAGCCTCGGGCTCACCCTCGTTGCCTGCTTCGCAGCTGTTGAAGCCGGCATCATTGGGCTTTATGGCAAGGATGGCCCCGAAGCGGGCTGGATTCTGGCCATTTATGCTCTGGGTTCTCTTGTCGGAGGTTTGGGCTGGGGCCACCGTGAAATTGCCCCGTGGTCAATGACGCGCAGACTTGCACTTGTCTTTGTGGGCCTTGCAGCTGCTTCCTTGTCATCAGACTTCTGGTGGCTAGCTGTCACCCTATTCATTTCAGGCCTGGGCGTCGCCCCAGCACTCACAGTTTTGTTTGCCAATGTCAGCGCAACCATGAAGTTCAGCGAAACGGCTGAGTCCTATGCCTGGATTGGCAGCGGCCAGCTGATCGGTGCAGGACTGGGTTCCGCGGTTGCTGGATTGTGCATTGACCACTTCGGTGCACAAACTGCCATTATTGCGGCAGCACTCTTTGCCTTAATAACTGCAATTGGGGCCCTGGGAACATTCCGCTGGAGCCCCGACCTGCGTGGTGGCCACGGAGCACCTCTGCCGGATACTGCTCCAGTTCAGACCATTAGCTAAAGAGGCTCAGCTCTGGAGAGCTAGCGAAGCCCGGCGGAATGCTTCCGTCAGGATTTCTGGGCTGGTGCCCATGTTCACGCGGATGTGGCCTTCGCCGCCTTCTCCGAACACATGACCGCTGCTGAAGGCAACCTTGCCCTTTTCCAGAAACACCTGTCCAGGGTCATCACCCAGGCCAAGGGCACGACAATCAACCCATGCCAAATAGGTTGCTTCAACGGGGGTGTATTTCGCTCCGGGTAAGAAGGTGCTGACCAATTCCGTCACCAAGTGGCGGTTGCGGTCAATGTCCTTGTTCACAGCAGCAATCCACTCATCTCCGCCGCGAAGTGCTGCAACGTGGGCAATGGTGCCGAGGTGGCTGGGAGCTTCGAGATATTCGGCCTTCATACTGCGGACAAACTCGGAGGATTCCTTGTTGGTCACAATCAAGGCACCCTTGAGCCCAGCGAGGTTATAGGACTTCGATGCAGAGGTCACCACGATGGCATCTGCGGCTTCAGGAATATCCAAGATAGAGATGAACGTGTAACCAGGCATCATCAGGGGTGCGTGGATCTCATCCGAGAGAATACGCAGACCATGCTTGGCGGCCAGCGTCGCCAAGGTGGTCAATTCTTCACGGGTGTGCACAACACCAGTGGGGTTGTGCGGGTTGCTGATCAAGACCATGCCGCCCTTGCCCATGGCAGCAGCCTCAGCGAATGCTGTCTCGAGAGTTTCTGGGTCGAAGCGGCCAGCAGTCGTCATTGGAGCATTAACCAGGGTGCGACCAGTGCCGGCCACAATCATGGCGAAGGGGTAATACACCGGCGGGGTAATCACAATTGGAGCACCGGCTTCCGTGGCGTGCTCAATAACTGAACCCAAACCGCGAATCACATCAATCACAGGGATTGTGTA
>JBEGUL010000029.1:0-47909 GCA_041178865.1 Actinomycetota bacterium
GCATGTGTCGGAACATCGGATACTGACGATGCCGAAAGGGAGTCTGAGCTTGGAGAGTATTCGTCTAACATCACTGCCTGTTTCGTGGAATGGACTTGTGCAAGCCTACCGAGGCACCTTATGACTGAGCTGGAAACTCGCTGAGGTCTTTGCCCGGGAACTTACCTGTAGAACGTTCAGAATCAAGTGCGTGCTGAAGGATCATGACTGCTGCTACCTGATCAATAACTGAACGAGTTTGCTTTTGTTTCTTCCCCACGGCACGCATCGCTGAATGCGCTGAAACGGTGGTCAAACGCTCATCAATGAGTCGAATAGGCACGTGTGTCTGCTTCGAGAGTTCATGAGCCATCATGAGGGCGTCTTCAGTTGAGGCAGTGTGGGAACCATTGAGGGACAACGGTAATCCCACAACGATCTCGATGGCATCAAGTTCATGTATATGTGCAACGAGTTGGGAGAGTGAAGACTCAGAACCACGATCAACGGTCTCAACAGGTGTAGCTATATAGCCGTCACGATCGCTTCTGGCAACGCCAATGCGAACGGTACCAATATCAATGCCGACACGAACGCCCGTGCGCATTAGAGGCCGCGAAGCTCCGAGATGATTGCCTGAAGTGCAGAAACAAGTTCTACAACATTCGTTCCGCCACCTTGAGCCATGTCGTCACGACCGCCACCGCCACCCCCAAGGATTCCTGCAGCAAGCTTGGCAAGGGAACCGGCTTTTGCACCTTCACCACGAGAAGCCTCTGTGGTTGCAACAATCACGGCCGGCTTGCCATCAATGACAGCCCCCAATGCAATGACTGTGTTAGTGGACTGGACCTTTTCACGAACACCGGAAACTAAGTTGCGAAGATCATCGATAGAAGCGACCCCTGTGACAGTTTCCACAATCGCAGTGATGCTACCCACAGGAGAAGCCTTGCCCACTAGAGCAGGAATCTGCTCACGAACAGCAGCAGCTTCAAACTCAGCAATTTTGCGCTCTGCTGCCTTTAAATTAGCTAAGAGATCAGCAACACGAGTAGTGACCTGCTCACGAGGTGCTTTAAGTGAAGAACTGAGTTCGTGAACAATGGCACGTTCAGCAGCCAATGACTTGAAAGCATCAGCACCCACAAGTGCTTCTACACGGCGGTTAGAAGAACCGACTGAAGCTTCGCTAACGAGGTTAATTAGTCCAACCTGCGATGAGTGCGCAACGTGTGTTCCAGCACAAAGCTCACGAGACCATGGACCACCGATATCAACCATGCGGACAGTCTCGCCATACTTTTCACCAAAGAGAGCCATGGCGCCCATTTTCTTGGCGTCATCGAGAGCCATTTCACGGGTGACTACCTCGAAGTCAGAAAGTATTGCGTTGTTAGCAATAGCTTCGATTTCGGTGCGAGTCTCAGGCGATAATGCTTCGTTCCACGAAAAGTCAAAGCGCATATAGCCCGCTTTGTTCATTGAACCAGCCTGGTGAGCAGATTCACCAAGTACTTCGCGCAGTGCAGCGTGAACAAGGTGTGTTGCAGAGTGAGCGGCAGCAGCTGCAGCACGATATGCCTTGTCGACCACTGTGGTTGCAGGGGCTCCAGCGGTTACCTGACCGCTGCGAACCTCAACAGTGTGAGATACAAGTCCCTTGACTGGCTTCTGAACATCAAGGACTTCAAGATCAAAGCCGTCACCGATAATCGAACCAGAGTCAGAAACTTGACCACCTGATTCTGCATAGAGCGAGGTTGCGCCCACGATTACTTCGACAATGTCTCCGGCAGAAGCGCTCTGCACAGGTAGACCATCCTTGAGTAAGCCAAGAATGCTGGTTTCCGTCTCTAAGTCTGTGTACCCGGTAAATACAGTTTCGCCCTTGGAACGAAGGTCTGTGTAAATCGAGAGGTCAGCAAGAATAGACTTCTTCGCTTTTGCATCAGCTTTAGCTCGAGTGCGTTGATCCAGCATTAATGTGTCAAATGCAGCGCGATCAACGCTCAGACCAGCTTCCTCAGCCATTTCAAGCGTGAGGTCAATGGGGAAACCAAAGGTGTCGTGAAGCAAGAATGCTGTATCTCCAGCTAGAGCTTTGGCACCTGACTTCTTGGTTTCCGTCACTGCAGTATCCAGAATGGTGGTTCCAGAAGCCAGGGTCTTCAGGAATGTTTCTTCCTCACCATAAGCAATCTGTGAAATTCGAGCATATTCATTCTCAACATCAGGGTAAGCAGACTTCATGGCATCACGTGAAGCAGTGAAAAGCTCGGGGAATGTGACAGAGTCAACACCGAGCAGACGCATTGCTCGTACAGAGCGACGCAACAAGCGACGCAGGATGTAACCGCGTCCTTCGTTAGAAGCTTGGACACCATCAGCCATAAGCATGAGCGCAGAACGGATGTGGTCAGCGACAACACGAAGGCGAACATCGTTCTCGTGGTTTGCGCCGTACGAAACTCCAGCAAGCTCTGCTGCACGGTCGAGTACAGGTCGAACCTGATCGATTTCGTATAGGTTTTCTACGCCTTGCTTGAGGAAAGCTACACGTTCAAGACCCATTCCCGTGTCGATGTTCTTGTTAGGGAGTTCTCCCAAGATTTCAAACTCGGTTTTGCTGGTTCCCTCTCCACGCAAGTACTGCATGAAAACGAGATTCCAGATTTCGATGTATCGGTCTTCATCAGCAACAGGGCCACCTTCGATTCCGTAAGCAGGGCCACGGTCGAAGTAGATTTCAGAGCAGGGTCCTGCAGGGCCTGGCTGACCTGTTGACCAATAGTTATCTTCCTTACCACGACGCTGAATGCGCTCATCAGGAAGACCAGCTGTCTTTTTCCAGAAGGCAATGGCTTCGTCATCATCTTCGTAAACGGTGACCCAAAGATCCTTTTCGTCGAAACCTAAACCACCATCATTTTCTGAGGTGGTAAGAAGTTCCCAAGCAAATTCAATGGCCTGTTCCTTGAAGTAGTCACCAAAAGAAAAATTGCCGTTCATCTGGAAGAAAGTTCCGTGACGCGTTGTCTTTCCAACCTCTTCAATATCGAGTGTTCGGATGCACTTTTGAACGCTCGTCGCACGAGGATACGGAGGTGGCACAACCCCGGAGAGGTAAGGAATGAAGGGAACCATACCTGCGACGGTGAAGAGAAGGGTGGGGTCGTCACTGACAAGCGACGCAGAAGGAACTACGGTGTGACCACGCGCAGCAAAGAAGTCAAGCCAACGTTGGCGAATTTCGGCTGTTTGCATCGTTAGTTTTTACGAGCTGCGCGCAGCTCAGCCTCACGTTCTTTGTAACCTTCGACAAGGGCTTCAGTGAAGTCGCGAGTCTTAGCGTCAACATTTGCAAAAAAGGCTTGTCCCTGTTCTGTCTGGTTGACTTTGTGCGCGAAAAAGAAGCCAGCGATTACACCGACGATGAGCCAAAAGAACTGCTTCATGATTTCTCCAGATGAACTGTGCAAATGCGAGACTCCAGTCTACGGGAGCCAGTGACGCCTGAATAAACAAGAAAGGGTGCAGATCCAAAGATCCACACCCTTTCCAGCTAAATATTTAGCGAGCTGCGTAGTACTCAACCACGAGCTGAACGTCACAGGTGACGGGAACTTCTGCACGCTTGGGACGACGTACCAAGGTTGCGTGAAGCTTGTCGAGTTCAACCTCGAGGTATGCAGGAACGGGAGGAAGAACCTCTGCGTGCCCACCAGCTGCAGCAACCTGCAGTGGCTCGAGAACCTCGGAGCGTGGCTTGACGTGGATGAGCTGTCCTGGCTTCACACGGAATGAAGGACGGTCAACCAGCTGACCATCAACGAGAATGTGACGGTGCACAACCAGCTGACGAGCCTGAGCGGTGGTACGTGCGAAACCTGCACGCAATACGAGTGCGTCTAGACGCATTTCGAGAAGCTCAACCAGGTTCTCACCGGTCAGACCTTGGGTCTTGCGAGCTTCCTGGAACACGTTGCGAAGCTGTGCTTCGCGGATACCGTACTGGGCACGTAGACGCTGCTTCTCACGCAGACGAACTGCATAGTCAGAGTCTGCCTTACGCTTGGTGCGACCGTGCTCACCTGGAGCGTAGGGGCGCTTTTCAAGGTACTTTGCTGCCTTAGGGGTCAATGCGATGCCGAGGGCACGCGAAAGACGGGTCTTGCTGCGGGTACGTGACTTAGTAGACACAATTTCCTTTTCGATTGAACAAACAAAATGAACGCGCTCTTATAGAGCAAAAATCGAGGGGTTTGTCATGGTGCCCGGCTACAGGGCCATCCAATTCTTTCGATACCGTGTTGCAGCCGCGCTTCACGGTCGAAATAGACTCTAAAACCTTATCACTAAGTGAGGCCTGGCTAGTGACGCTTCTTTGTTATTGCTCGCAACTTTTCCAATCGGGCTTTTATATCTCGCTCAGAACCATGATCGGTGGGGCTGTAGTACTCAACTGATTTCAATGAATCAGGCAGATATTGTTGCTCGACAACGCCCAGAGCATTGTCGTGAGGGTATTTGTAACCCTTTCCATGTCCTAATTTCTTTGCTCCCGCATAGTGCGCATCTCTCAAGTGAATTGGGACGCTTCCCGACTTACCAGCTTGAACATCTGCCAGAGCAGCATTGATTGCGTTGTTTGCAGCGTTTGACTTTGGCGCGGTGGCCAAATAAATGGTTGCCTCCGACAGTGGTATTCGCCCTTCAGGCATGCCGATAAAAGCAATAGCATCAGCAGCGGCAGTTGCAACAGACAGAGCGTGTGGATCAGCAAGTCCTATGTCTTCTGCTGCAGAAATAATCAGGCGACGTGCAATGAAGCGAGGGTCCTCCCCCGCTGCAATCATTCGAGCGAGATAGTGAACGGCAGCATCGGGGTCAGAGCCGCGAATGGACTTAATAAATGCGCTGATCACGTCATAGTGTTCATCACCGTTGCGGTCATAGCGCAAAAGCGCTGAATCGACCGCAGAGGAAACATGGTCTGCGGTGATTGTCACAACGCCAGTTTTCTTCTTCGAGGATTGTGCAGCAATTGATGAGGAAGCTTCAAGAGAGGTGAGGACTCTCCGAGCATCACCTGAGGCGAAGTTAATTATTGCCTTTCTCGCCTCATCCTCAACACTGAATTTGTTATCAAGGCCGAATGGTTCAGTAAGCGCACGTTGTATCAATGCGTCAAGTGATTGATCCGATAGAGGTTCTAGCCGAAGCAGCAAAGACCGTGAAAGCAAGGGTGTTACAACGCTAAATGAAGGATTCTCGGTCGTTGCAGCTATCAAAGTTACCCAGCCATTTTCAACACCTGGTAAGAGTGCATCTTGTTGGGCTTTGCTGAAACGGTGAATCTCATCTAAAAACAGAAGGGTTCGGACGCCATAGAGGTCACGTTGTGACTGTGCTTCTTCCATGACGGTTCTGACATCTTTAACTCCAGCTGTTACAGCTGAGAGTTCGACACATCGACGATCTGAAGAAGTGGCTATCGCATGTGCAAGTGAGGTCTTTCCCGTTCCTGGCGGGCCCCACAAGATGACAGAAACCGCGCTTTGTGATCCTGGCGAAGCAAGAACTTGGAGAGGTGAACCCGTTTTGAGGAGCTGATCTTGGCCTGCAACTTCGGTAAGACTGCGGGGACGCATGCGAACGGCTAACGGAGCTGTCTGTCCTCCGAGTGTCGAATCACCTTGCGCCATGGACTTTAGATTAGCGTTGCTTCCTATGGCGAAGATGAGCGACAACCGTGTAACCAAAGAAGACCGCAACAGGATTAAGTCCTACGCAGACAGAAAAGCTGCATATGAGCTTGCGCAAAAAGCTAAAAAGCGCACCAACAGAATTATTGTGGGCTCAATCAGCGGAATCGTTGCCTTAGCGCTAGGAATAGGCGTTTATTCAGCGGTGGTCTCGGGCAACGCGCCTGTCGATGAGCCAACTGCAATTCCCGCCTCACCCACTGATGGCTCTCCCGATGCTGCACTGAGTGAATATCGGACTTGGACTGGATCTATGGATGTCGCTGGCGTACCCATGACTTTTGAACTCAATGGTGAAGCAGCACCCAAAGCTGTTGCAAGCACAATTTCATTGATTGGTTCTGGTTTCTACGAGGGAATTAGCTGCCACCGCCTCACAACAGAAGGTATCTTCGTCCTGCAATGTGGTGACCCCTCGGGCGATGGAACTGGCGGACCGGGCTATTCATACGGACCAGTCGAGAATGCACCAGCTGATGACGTGTACCCAGCTGGAACGATTGCGATGGCACGACAAGGAGGGAATGGCAACTCTATGGGTAGTCAGTTCTTCTTGGTTTATGAAAACAGCACTATCCCCAGTGACGCAGCAGGTGGATACACAGTGATCGGAAAGATTACGAGTGGTCTTCCAGAACTCATCACTGCAGTAACAAGCCAAGGAACAGAAAACGGCACTGGTGATGGAACTCCAAAGATTCCCGTAACCATCACTGGAGCTACCGTAAAGTAAACGTCTCCACAGCGGGAAGGCTTGCTCTAGGCTTGAGGCTGGTTGTTCCTTATCCCAATGAGGTGGATTGTTATGTCTGAAAAGACAACGGCGCGTGTCGACGAAGCCGGCCATGTATATGTCGTCGAAGCTGACGGCGAGCGGTTAATTGGTCAGTACGCTGACGTGACTTCCGAAGAGGCTTTAGCTTTCTTTGAACGCAAGTTCAACGACACCAATTCGGCCTTGGTACTGCTTGAGCAGCGCGCTAAGCGTGGAGCTCCTTCCACAGAAATCAGCGAGAGTGCAAAGAAGATTGCTGAGCAAATCGAAGCTCGCAATGGAATTGGAAACTATTCAGCACTTTCAGAGCGCCTTGAAAGACTGGTTTCTTCTCTGAGTGAACTGAGCGAAGCTGAGAAAGAAAAAAACGCTGCGGCAGTTGAAGTGTCTCGACTAGCCCGAGTTGCCATTGTGGAACAAATTGAAACTCTTGCCGCTACTGACCCGTCAAAGATTCAATGGAAAACCACGACAACCAAGGTTGATGAGCTCTTTGCTCAATGGCAATCTGCTCAGAAAAACGGCTCACGTCTGTCAAAAACTGAGTCAAATGATCTGTGGAAGCGTTTTCGTGATGCACGTCAAAAATTGGATCAACTCCGACGTGCCTTCTTTGCAGAACTTGACTCGAAGAACAAGGGTGCAAAGTCTGCCAAAGAAGACTTGATTTCAAAGGCAGAAGCACTTCTTACCCAAGGCTCAAATGGGATTGCTGCGTATCGTGCACTCCTCGATCAATGGAAACTAGCTCCTCGTGCAGGCAAGAAAATTGACGATGCATTGTGGGCACGTTTTAAAGCTGCCGGTGACGCACTCTATTCCGCCAAAAAGGAACAAGACGAAGTTGAAGATGCTTCCTTTGCTGGAAACCTTGAAGTAAAGCTGGCAATCCTCGCTGAAGCTGAAGCTCTCCTGGAAGCAACTGACCGTGTTGAAGCTCGATCAACACTCAACTCACTTCAAAAGAAGTGGGATGCTGCGGGTAAGGTTCCTCGTGCCCAACTTAAGTCCACAGAAGAACGCATGCGCAAGGTTGAGCAGGCTGTACGCAAACTCGAAGACAACCATTGGAATGGATCTAACCCAGAGAAGCAAGCACGCTCTGAAGGTCTTGCAGGTCAGATCGAAGAAAAGATTGAAAAGCTGGAAACACAGCTTTCCGCCGCTAAATCTGCAAACGACACAAAGAAAATTTCAGAAATCGAAGCAGCAATCACAACTCAAAAAGAGTGGCTCGCTGTTCTGAAGTAGGTTTTCCACACAATCGTTTGGTTGAAAGTTCAAAAGTGATCCATGCCGCACTATGTGCACATGGATCACTTTTCTATAACTCACAAACTTTCACTGGCGGAACTTTCAGCACTCAGGCTGGACGGAGAGGTGAACTCCGAAAATCTGCTCTGGGATATGCCCCAAAGTTGGGCCGAACGGAGTGCACGGGTCTTAGGCAACGAGAAACACCCTCTTGTTCTGACAGGACTCTCAGCAGTGTGGTCCCTTATCGGCTGTTCTGATGAACCAAGAAGGCATAGTGCATCGATAGTATCTGCCAGCCGGATCAGAGTTCCTATCAGCTCAGGAATCCTCATTGAGGAGAGAACTTTATCTTCATGCGACTATTGGATATCAGGCAAAGTTGGGGTAACCACTCCCCTCCGAACAATTACCGATGTGCTCAGAATGGACTTTTTAGAAGAAGTTCAAGCTCTCAATGTTGTGCAAGCTGTGATGAATTTTTTCTGCATAGAGATACCAGAAATTCGTGAAGCATTGTTAAAGATGACGTCTGTTCCCCACAAGCGAATGGCACTGACAAGGATGGAAAAGCTCGTCAACTAGCCTTCTGAAACTCGATACACGTCATAGACGGCGTCAATACGTCGGACAGCGTTGAGAACACGATCAAGGTGGGTGACATCGCTCATCTCGAAAACAAATCTACTTAAGGCCAAACGGTCTTGTGTGGTGCTGACCGTGGCAGAAAGAATATTCACATGGTGTTCTGAGAGAACTCGTGTTACATCTGAAAGCAGGCCAGAGCGGTCCAAAGCCTCAATCTGGATATGAACGAGGAATACGCTCTTCGATGATGGAGACCACTCAACTTCGATCATGCGTTCGGGTTCAGCAAGCATGTTCGAGACATTATGGCAACTAGTTTGATGGACAGAAACTCCTTGGCCACGTGTAACAAATCCAGAAATTGCATCTCCTGGAACTGGAGTACAACACTTAGCAAGTTTCACCAAAATGTCGGGCGCACCTCGAACGAGAACACCAGAATCACTGTGAAGCAATGGCTTTGACGGACCACGAGAAGGGAGGACAAATTCGACTTCTTCAGTGTCACCATCTTCGTGAATGCTCGCCAAAATCTTTTCGATGACTGACTGAGTTGAAACGTGACCTTCTCCAACTGCTGCATACAACATGGAAACATCTTCATAACGAAGGTTGCTGGCAACTTCAGAAAGTGAATCCTGCGTCATCAGTTTTTGCAGAGGGAGATTCTGTTTCCGCATTGCTCGCGCGATGGCGTCTTTGCCTTGCTCAATGGCTTCATCCCGGCGTTCCTTGGTGAACCATTGTTTGATTTTGTTTCGAGTACGAGTGCTCTGTACAAAATTCAACCAATCTTGGCTAGGACCAGCGTCGGGATTCTTTGAGGTAAGAATCTCAATAACGTCACCACTGGAAAGCTTGCTCTCAAGTGGAACAAGTCGTCCATTGACTTTGGCGCCCATTGTACGGTGACCAATTTCGGTATGCACTGCGTAGGCAAAGTCGATAGGCGTAGCACCAGAGGGCAACCCAATTACTCGACCCTTGGGCGTAAATACGTATACCTCTTTAGCGCCGATCTCAAAACGAAGGGAGTCGAGGAATTCTCCAGGATCTTCTGTTTCTGCCTGCCAGTCCGAAATGTGAGCAAGCCAAGCCATATCTGTGTCCTGGACGGCAAGATTATCAACACTCTTGCCGCTGTTCATTCGGTCCTTGTACATCCAGTGGGCTGCAACACCGAATTCGGCTCTATGGTGCATTTCAGGAGTACGAATCTGAATCTCCACTGGACGACCAGAAGGTCCCATCACCGTCGTATGAAGAGATTGGTACAGATTGAATTTCGGAGTCGCGATGTAATCCTTGAAGCGGCCAGGAATCGGATTCCATCTGGCGTGTATAGAACCAAGGATGCCGTAACAGTCACGAACACTGTTGACGATGACACGTATTCCTACGAGGTCATAGATTTCGTCAAACTCACGACCCCGAAGAACCATCTTTTGATAAATCGAATAAAACTGCTTAGGGCGACCTTTAACCTCACCGCGAATACGAGCTGCCTTCAGGTCATTTTCAACATCTTTGATGACCGATTGCACGAAGGTTTCACGCTGTGGCGTGCGCTGTGTGACGAGGTTTTCTATCTCTTGATAGATCTTGGGGTGGAGAACAGCAAAAGAGAGGTCTTCGAGTTCCCATTTCAATGTTTGAATACCGAGGCGGTGCGCAAGCGGCGTGTAAATCTCTAGTGTTTCACGAGCCTTACGCTGTGCAGACTCCACTGGCATGAAACCCCAGGTGCGAGCGTTATGCAATCGGTCTGCAAGCTTGATAACGAGTACACGAATGTCTTTTGACATCGCGACAATCATCTTTCGAACGGTCTCAGCCTGAGCGCTGTCGCCGTATTTCACCTTGTCGAGCTTCGTTACTCCGTCAACGAGCATCGCAACTTCAGCACCAAATTGTGCTCTGCACTCTTCGAGAGTGTATTCAGTATCTTCGACTGTGTCGTGCAGGAGTGCCGCAATGATGGTCTTGGGGCCTATGCCTAGTTCAGCAAGTATCTGCGCAACTGCAATTGGGTGAGTGATGTAAGGCTCACCCGAACGACGTTTCTGTCCTTCATGGGCTCTACGTGCTACTTCGTGAGCTTCCTCGAGCTGAATTAAATCTGCACGTGGATGATGTTGACGAACTGTTTTGAGGAGCTTATCGAAACCATCAGCAGGCTGAGCGCGGCTAAAGATGCGAGGCACAAGGCGGCGCAACGATGTCGAACCCGTTGTATCAACCATGTCGCCTCCTCGAGGTTTCCATTATGACGGGCTTAGCTGTAATTATGCAGAGACAGGCTCAGAAGCCGACTCAGCCTTGCCCTGGGCCGCCAAGACCTTCTTGTCACTCTTTCGGATCTCAGGCTCATTCTGACGAATCTGAGCGTAGAGAGGTGTGGCGAGGAAGATTGTGGAATAGGTACCCACAATAATTCCGATAAGAAGTGCAAGTGAGATATCTCGAAGAGTGCCAGCACCCAAGACGAATGCGCCAATAAACAGAATCGATGCGACAGGCAAGGCAGCAACGACTGAAGTGTTGATCGAACGCACCAGTGTTTGGTTTACGGCCAAATTAACCTGCTGGGAGAAGGTGTAGCCCGCTTCGCGTGTTGTCCCCCCAGTGTTTTCACGAATCTTGTCGAAGACCACAACTGTGTCATACAAGGAATAACCGAGGATTGTAAGGAGTCCAATAACTGCACCTGGAGTAACCTCAAAGCCAGAGATGCCATAAATTCCCGCTGTGATGACAAGGTCATGTAACAAAGCAATGATGGCGACCAATGACATTTTCCATGTTCGGAAATATATCGCCATCACAAGTGCTGCTAGGACGAGGAATACCAGCAGACCACGAATTGCCTGTGAAGTGATGTCTTGGCCCCAACTAGCACCGATAAAGGAGCTAGTTACGTTTTCGACAGGAACAGAATAAGCGGCAGCTAAACCGTTACGAATCTCACGTGTTTGATCATCAGTGAGCTGCTCTGTCTGTACACGGATACTGGAATCACCTAGGCGGGAAACCTTGGGAACGGTGTTGGGGTCAACAGCAACGACAGCATCTGTAGCCAAAGCCTGTGAAGTATCAGACACATTGGAAACAACGAATTCACTACCGCCAGTGAATTCAATACCGAAATTGAACCCACCGCGGAGGATTGGCCCAACGATGCTGATAAGAATGAGCACAGCCGAAATGGAGTACCACAGCTTTCGACGTCCGACAATGTTGATGGAGCGAGCACCGGTATAAAGGTCATTACCGAACTGAGAAAAACTAGCCATTAGTTTTCTCCCTTCTCACCGGAGGACTGTTGAGCTTTGCGCTCAGCGATAGTTTGGCGCTTTAGAGCTTCTTTAGAAGACTTTGCAAGTTTTCCTGAAGATACTGCTGTTGAAGGCGCAAATTGAGCTCGGCCTCGGTATGCAGCACCAAGGGCTTGTGGGTCCAAACCTGAAAGCTTGTGACCGCTGGCAAAGAAGTTAGTTTTTGCAAGAAGTTGAAGCATGGGATGCGTAAAGAGGGTCACAACGAAGAGGTCAACAATCGTGGTCAAACCCAGAGTTAGCGCAAAACCACGAACGTTACCCACCGCGAGGATGAACAAGACAATTGCTGCGAGGAAATTGACAGCATCGCTGGCAATAATGGTACGGAGAGCACGCTTCCAAGCTGATTCAACAGCTGATTCGAGGCCACGACCGTCTCGTAATTCATCTCGTACACGCTCGAAGTACACGATGAAGGAGTCTGCTGTGATACCGATTGCCACAATCAAGCCGGCAACTCCAGCAAGTGAGAGTCGGTATCCTTCACGCCAAGACAAGATTGTCACGACAAGGTAGGTCAGCACAGCAGCAACAAGAAGGGATGCCACGGTGACAAGGCCTAGTGTGCGGTATTGGAAAAGCGAATACAGGACAACCAGAATCAATCCAATAGCACCCGCGAGTAAACCACTCATCAATTGAGTCGAGCCCAAGGTGGCTGAGATTGTGTCAGAGGACTGAACTTGGAAGCCTATGGGCAGTGCGCCGTATTTCAACTGATCAGCAAGAGTCTTTGAGCTCTCCTGGGTGAAACCACCTGTGATTTGGGCACTGCCATTGGTGATTGCAGCATTAGTCGCTGGTGCTGTGAGTACTTTGCCGTCGAGAACAATTGCGAACTGATTCTGTGATCCAGTAAGGGCATTCAGACGTGTTGTCACGTCACCGAAGTCTTTGGTTCCCTTGCCATTGAATGCAAGATCTACTGCCCACTGTCCTGTGGTTGCACCTGTTGAGGTGGTTACCATGCTCGCACCAGCATTAGAGATGTCTGAACCTGAAACTTCGACGGGTCCAAGGATGTACTTCACTGTGTTTGAGAAATCACAGGTGATAAGTGGTTCATCTTCGGAAGCTGTATTCGCAACTTGTGCGTTCTCTGAAGCACAATCGAATTGTTCGTATTGGGCTTGGAGTGCTGGAGTAACCCAATTCAGGTCACTACCGTTGGAGGGCGCGATTGCAGGAACATTTGGAAGACTGGGGTCCACAGTTCCGACTGGAACGGGAGTTGCAATTCCATCAGCACCAACAGCAGTTGAGGTAGGCGCTCCTGCTTCAAGAACTGCACGGAAGTCAAGCTTTGCTGACGCTTCAATACGTGCCAGGGTCGCATCGTCTGGAGTTCCCGGAATGGAAACGACGATGTTGTTATTGCCCTGAGTATTGATCTCAGCTTCAGAAACACCAGCGGCATCAATGCGCTGACGAATGATAGAAACAGCTTGGGCCATCTGTTCAGCTGTAATTGTTTGGCCACTCTCTAGTTGAGGAGCGAGAACAATTTGCGTTCCACCTTCAAGGTCCAAAGCGAGCTTAGGGGTCCACGATCCGCCGCCCCAGAGGACACCAGCGGCATTAATTCCGAACAGACCAGCTACAAGTACCAGAAGCCATGTCAGAGAGCGCAGCGCTTTGCGCGATGACTGAGATCTAGCCATTACTTTGTGTTTTTAGGCTTACGCTCACCGAACTGTGGGTCGATTTCTAGCTTGCCTGCTTCAGCTTCTGGGTTCAGGGCCAACTTGGAGACATCAGCACCAATAGCTTCACCGGCAGAAGGGGTTACTGCGGCAGACTCAACAACACGCGCTACTGCCTGGCGGTGAAGCTTCAAAGTGTTCTTGGGAGAAGTCTCAAGAATGACGATGTTCTCTGCATCATCGATGGACTTGATCGTGCCATACACACCGAAAGTAGTCATGACGTGAGCGCCGACGACAACTTGGTTCTGCAACTCGGCGGCTGCCTTCTTACGCTTCTGCCCGTTACGGAACATAAAGAAGACCAAAACAGCCAGAACGGCCATCATAAAGAGAGTCATTGCATCCACGAGAAGTCCTTAGTTATTGCGTGAGAATGGTGAAAAATCACCGTCTATTGAGTATAGGTCACAGAAGAGTGGGGTCATTTGCCGGCGGCGTCAGACCTAAGTGTTCCCAACCTGCAGCTGTCGCTACACGGCCTCGGGGGGTTCGAACTACAAGCCCTTCTCTGATGAGAAATGGCTCAACAACAGCTTCAATTGTTTCCGCGTCTTCCCCGATAGAAACAGCCAAAGAAGAGACTCCAACTGGACCCCCAGCAAAACGTTGGATTAACACTTCTAGGACGGAACGGTCGAGTCGATCTAATCCACGTGGATCAACATCGTACAGAGCAAGTGCATTGTTGACGGCGTCCATTGAAGATTCAGAGGAGTGAACGGTCATGTAGTCACGAACTCGGCGAAGCAACCTGTTCGCAATTCGTGGTGTTCCTCGGCTTCTCCCAGCAATTTCTGCCAATGCCGGTTGCGGAATCTCAAGGCCTAAGAGCTGTGATGAACGTGTCAGGACCCGGAGAAGTTCCTCGGTTTCATAAAATTCCAGATGACCGGTGAAGCCGAAACGATCACGGAGTGGGTTGGCTAGAAGTCCTGTACGAGTAGTAGCACCAACCAAAGTGAAAGGGGGAAGTTCAAGCGGAATACTGGATGCACCGACTCCCTTACCGACCATGATGTCAATGCGAAAATCTTCCATGGCCAGATAGAGCATTTCTTCGGCGGAACGAGCCATCCGATGAATTTCGTCTATGAAGAGAACTTCCCCCGGAACCAATGAGGATAACAATGCGGCTAGATCGCCGGCGTGAGAGATGGCTGGTCCGCTAGACATCCTAAGTGCGCGACCAGTCTCATGAGCCACAATCATTGCCAGGGTTGTTTTGCCCAGACCAGGAGGGCCTGCTAGCAAAATATGGTCAGGGGTCCTGCCATCAAGTTCAGCGGCTTTCAACAGCAAATCTAATTGGCCAACTACACGTCGCTGTCCGACGAACTCGTCAAGTGAAGAAGGGCGCAAAGCCCCCTCGAAATCAAGCTCTGTTTCATCTTCTGGTACAGATGAAGTGACATCAAAATTGTTCATCAACTATTCCTTGCCAGCGATGCGAGGGCATCTTTCAAAACCGAAGCGGTCGTGGCAGTAGGTGCAGAAGTATCGAGTACGTCAACGGCCTCTTTGGCAATTTTTTCATTCCAGCCCAGTCCAACGAGGGCTTGCACAACACTGGTTGCTATTGCAGAACTAGCTGGGAGTGACGCAGTAACAGCTTCTGTGTACGCAAGAGCAGTGAGCTTCCCCGCCAGCTGAACAATAATGAGTTTGGCTGTTTTTGGGCCAACACCAGAGACTTTCTTGAATGCGGAGTCATCTTCATTGACTACAGCGGTGAGAATATCTGCCGGTGCCATCTCAGCGAGGACCGCCAGAGCCGAGCGTGGTCCAACGCCAGAGACTGAAAGTAAGAGATCGAAAAGTTCAAGACTTTCAGGATTCTCGAAGCCAAACAACGTCATCGAATCCTCTCGAACAATCAGCGAAGTCAGGAACGTATGTTCTGTCCCAATATCAAGCTTGAATTTATGAGAGGGAGTGATGTGGACGGCATATCCAATTCCGTGGACATCGACAATACAGATGTTGTCACGCACCGAAAGCACGGTGCCACGCAGGGAGGCAATCACCAGCTCAGCTTAAGCTGTATTAACCTCGTTTCTTCGCCTGACGCTCCGCGTCTCGCCAACGCTGCTGAGCTGGAGTAAGAGTACCTTTTGGAGCAGTTCCTGCTCCCCCGCGCCAGGCATTGCAAATTGCCAAGGCTAAAGCATCTGTAGCATCCGGTAAAAGTTTTCCTTCAGGAAGAGTCAGCAGGCGACCAACCATAGTTGCAACCTGTACCTTGTTTGCTCTACCTGTACCCGTAACCGATGCCTTCACTTCGCTGGGGGTATGCATATCTACCGGAATACCGCGTTCAGCTGCCTCAATAAATGCAACAGCACTTGCTTGTGCGGTTCCCATCACGGTCCGCAAATTGTGCTGTGCAAACACACGCTCTACAGCTATACGCTCTGGCTTGAATTCTTCTATCAGCGCGGAGAGTTCACTTCGTAACTGCAACAAACGCTGAGGAAGTTCCAGATCCTTGTCTGTTTTGAGCACCGTCACAGAAACTAATGAGACTGTGCGATCAGCCTTGGCATCAATAATGCCAACTCCGCAGCGAGTAAGACCCGGATCTACTCCGAGAATACGCAAGTTAGTCCTGCTCGAGCTCGGCGAGAACTGATTCACTCAGGTCAAAATTACTGAAAACGTTTTGAACGTCATCAGAATCTTCAAGTGCTTCAATCAGCTTGAAAACCTTACGCGCAGTTTCTGCGTCCACTTCGACTTCCAAATTGGGAACGAATTCTGCATCAGCCGAGTCGTAGTCAATTCCTGCAGCTTGAAGTGCCTCACGAACTTTGACGAGATCCTGAGGCTCAGAAGAGATTTCGAAAGAGCCATTGTGAGTCTCAACATCTTCTGCACCAGCATCAAGAACTGCAGCAAGAATGCTGTCTTCGTCGATACCAGCCTGAGCTGAGACGCGAATGACGCCCTTACGGCTGAAGTTATACGCAACCGAACCGGGGTCTGCCATGTTTCCGCCATTACGGCTCATAGCTGTGCGCACTTCTGCTGCAGCGCGGTTCTTGTTGTCAGTTAGACATTCAATGAGAAGTGCAACACCGTTGGGTCCATAGCCTTCGTACATGATGGTGGTGTATTCAACGGTTTCACCAGAGAGACCGGCACCACGCTTGACGGCGCGATCAATGTTGTCGTTGGGGACACTTGTCTTTTTTGCCTTCTGAATGGCATCCACGAGTGTGGGGTTGCCGGAAAGGTCAGCGCCACCGAGCTTCGCAGCAACTTCAATGTTCTTTATCAGCTTGGCAAAAGACTTCGCACGACGAGAGTCAATAATCGCCTTTTTGTGCTTAGTGGTTGCCCATTTGGAATGTCCAGACATGCCTTAGATACTAGCTTTCTTCTCAGCGACGGATTGGGCCACGCGCCCAAGGAAGTATTCATGCACTCGAGTATCCCCGTTCACTTCAGGGTGGAAAGAGATCCCAAGAAGGTATCCCTGCTCAACAGCAACTATGCGCCCATCCGCTAACTGCGAAATCACTCGAACATCCTCCCCTATCTTTTCCACAATCGGTGCACGAATGAACGTTGCAGGGACTAGCTCATCTGTGACGCCAGGCATTTCAAGATCAACCTCAAAAGAGTCAATCTGAGTTCCAAAAGCATTACGACGAACATCAACGTGAAGTCCACCAAGTGATTCTTGCTCAGCAATAGCGTCCACAATGTGGTCTGCCAACATGATGAGTCCTGCGCAGGTTCCAAAAACCGGAAGCCCCGAAACGATAGCTTCACGCAGAGGTTGTTGCATGCCGAACAAGCGCACAAGCTTGTCCATCACGCTAGATTCTCCACCAGGAATGACTAACGCATCGACAGACGCAAGTTCGTCCGGACGGCGAACCTTGACTACCTGGGCGCCCAGTTTTTCAAGAACCTGAATGTGTTCACGAACGTCACCTTGAAAGGCAAGAACGCCAATTCTGAGGTGGTGGAAGCTACCAGCCACGATCAGCGAGGCGGTGTGGCGCAGGAATGTCAGAGACATTGATGCCCACCATTGCTTCACCGAGGCCACGAGAAGTTTCTACGATGACTTTGGGGTCATCAAAGAACGCTGCAGCCTTAACGATGGCCTTGGCGCGAGCCGCGGGATCACCGGACTTGAAGATACCGGAGCCAACGAATACACCGTCAGCACCGAGCTGAAGCATCATCGCTGCGTCAGCGGGTGTTGCAACACCACCGGCAGTGAACATAGGAACGGGGAGCTTTCCTGAGGCTGCAACTTCAACGACGAGGTCGTAGGGAGCTTGAAGCTCCTTAGCTGCAACATAAAGTTCGTCTTTCGACATGGAAGACAACCAGCGAAGCTCAGAGTTGATCTTACGAATGTGCTTGGTGGCCTCAGAAACGTCGCCCGTACCAGCTTCACCCTTGGAGCGAATCATGGCAGCACCCTCGTTGATACGACGGAGTGCTTCTCCCAGATTGGTTGCACCGCAGACGAAAGGAACATCAAAAGCCCACTTGTCGATGTGGTTGATGTAGTCAGCGGGGCTGAGAACTTCGGACTCATCGATGAAGTCAACGTTGAGTTCAGCAAGTACCTGCGCCTCAACGAAGTGACCAATACGTGCTTTGGCCATGACAGGAATCTTCACTGCGGCCTGGATGCCCTCGATCAAGTCTGGGTCGCTCATTCGAGCAACACCACCCTGCGCACGGATGTCTGCAGGAACGCGCTCGAGAGCCATCACGGCAATTGCACCAGCGTCTTCGGCGATACGCGCCTGTTCAGCGTTGACAACGTCCATGATGACACCGCCCTTAAGCTGCTCTGCAAGACCACGCTTTACGCGGTTGCTGCCAGTAAGGGGTGCGTTGTTCTTTTCAGTCATTTTCTACAACTTCTTTTTTTGAGGGTGAGAGGAAAAGTTTAGTTTGCTTCTTGCCAAGCTTGTGCAATAGCGTGACGCACATCACCGAGAAGAGCAGTAACAGCCTTGCTCTTTGCAATGATGGGGAAGAAATTTGAGTCTGTAGCCCATCTCGGCACTACATGTTGATGAAGGTGATCTGCAATTCCGGCACCAGCAACTCGGCCTTGGTTCATGCCGATGTTGTAACCGTCGTTGCGAGAGACCTTCTTCAGCACTCGCATTGCTTCTTGAGTAAGACTAGCTATTTCTGACGTCTCTTCAACAGTTGCTTCGTCATACATCGCAACGTGTCTGTAGGGGCAGACAAGTAAATGGCCACTGTTGTAGGGATACAGGTTCAATAAGACGAACGCGTGGGTTCCACGGTGAACAATCAAGCCCTCTTCATCAGATAACTCTGGGGCTAAACAAAAGGGGCAATCTGCCTCAGCGGGTTGCTGGCCATTCTCAATATATGCCAAGCGATGTGGCGTCCATAAGCGTTGGAATTCATCGGGAACGCCTGCAAAAGAAGAAGCGGAACGAAGGTCTACACCTTCGAATTCGTCATCTCCGTAGTGATTCATAGGTCTTCTGCAGTGAGGACTTGACGGTGATCGTTAACTGCTCCAACTAACAAAGCAATCGCCTCACTGACCGGAATTCCATTGCGCTGCGAACCATCTCGGAAGCGGAAACTGACTGCACCGTTGTTACGGTCTTCTTCGCCGGCAATGATCTGGACAGGAACCTTTTGTGCAGCTGCATTTCGAATCTTTTTCTGCATGCGATCATCACTTGCGTCAAGTTGAACCCGAAGTCCTTCTGCTTTGAGCAGGTCAAGTACTCCAGAAAGATACTCTTCATACTCTTCAGCAACAGCGATACCTACTGCCTGGACAGGTGACAGCCACAGAGGGAATGCGCCTGCATAGTGTTCAGTGAGAACACCGAAGAATCGCTCAATGGAACCGAAAAGTGCACGGTGAATCATGACGGGGCGGTGGCGGTTGCCATCAGACCCGGTGTACTCGAGGTCAAAACGCTCGGGCAGGTTGAAGTCAAGCTGGATTGTCGACATTTGCCAAGTACGACCAATAGCGTCGCGCGCTTGTACAGAAATCTTGGGGCCGTAGAACGCGGCTCCGCCTGGGTCCGGGACAAGAGTCAATCCAGAGTCCTCGGCGACTTGGCGCAAGGTCTCGGTTGCTTCATCCCAGATTGCGTCGTCGCCGACATACTTCTTGGGGTCCTTAGTCGAAAGCTCCAAGTAGAAGTCATCGAGACCGTAGTCACGCAATAAGGAGAGCACGAAGTTCAGAACCTGGGTGAGCTCATCCTTCATACTTTCCCGTGTCGTGAAGATGTGAGCATCATCTTGTGTCATGCCGCGCACGCGGGTCAGCCCGTGAACAACACCAGACTTCTCATAACGGTAAACAGAGCCAAATTCGAACAGACGTAAAGGAAGTTCTCGATAGCTCTTAGAGCGTGACTTGAAAATAAGAATGTGGAACGGGCAGTTCATTGGCTTGAGGTAATAATCAACGCCTTGACGAGTAACTTCTCCTGCTTCATTGCGAACCTCATCCAACTTCATGGGTGGGAACATGCCGTCTGAATACCAGTCCAAGTGTCCACTTGTTTCAAACAGGTTTGATTTGGTGATGTGAGGTGAGTAAACGAACTCGTAGCCACCTTCTTCGTGGCGACGGCGAGAGTAGTCCTCCATGGTGCGGCGGATGACTCCACCCTTAGGGTGGAAAACAGGCAGACCGGAGCCAATTTCTTCAGGGAAGCTAAAGAGATCTAGTTCATTACCCAAGCGTCGGTGGTCACGTTTTGCAGCTTCTTCCAAACGCTCCTGGTAAGCACGCAAATCTGCTTTTGAAGGCCAGGCAGTGCCATAAATGCGCTGAAGCTGAGGGTTGTTCTCTGAACCTCGCCAATATGCGGCTGCAAGCCGCGTGAGCGAGAAGCCCTCACCAATCATGCGGGTATTGGGTATGTGAGGGCCTCGGCAGAGGTCTTTCCAGACGGTCTCCCCCGTTGCTGGATCTACGTTGTCGTAGATCGTCAGTTCGTTTCCACCAACTTCGACACTTTCGTTGTCGTCACCCGTATTGCCACCCTTGAGACCAATGAGTTCGAGCTTGTAAGGTTCAGCTGCAAGTTCTGCGCGTGCTTCGTCTTCGGTGACAACGCGACGCATGAAACGTTGACCGGCGCGCACAATGCGAGACATGGCTTTTTCCAGCGCCTTCATGTCTTCAGGAGTAAAGGCCTCCTCGACATCAAAGTCGTAATAGAAACCATCGGTTACGGGTGGGCCAATACCGAGTTTGGCCTCTGGGTTGACGTTCTGAACTGCCTGTGCCAACACGTGGGCAGCTGAGTGCCGCAGAATGTTCAGCCCATCCGATGAATCGATTGAGACGGGTTCAACCACGTCACCAGAGCTCAGAACGTGTGCGAGGTCACGCAGTTCACCGTTGACACGCATGGCAACGATGCTGCGGTCTGTGAATAGCACAAACCCATCGCTGGAAGCTTGAACGGTTAGTGCACCGGAAACATCAGACACGAAGTGAACTCCTCTAGGAACTATCTCGACTTACAGCCTAGCCAAAAGAAAAACCCC
Organism: Actinomycetota bacterium; assembly: GCA_041178865.1. Classification (GTDB taxonomy): domain Bacteria; phylum Actinomycetota; class Actinomycetes; order Actinomycetales; family Microbacteriaceae; genus Aurantimicrobium. The sequence continues at coordinate 20,951 of JBEGUL010000029.1, forward strand.
CGGAAATCCGAGGGTTTTCAGTGAGCGATACTGGGATCGAACCAGCGACCTCTTCCGTGTCAGGGAAGCGCGCTACCGCTGCGCCAATCGCTCAAAAGCTAAGTTTTGCAACTTAGTTTTGGAGGTGGATACCGGATTCGAACCGGTGTGGACGGCTTTGCAGGCCGCTGCCTATCCTCTCGGCCAATCCACCGTAGGTGGTTTCCCACGCTAACAATGAGTAAGTCTTAGGAATGACCACACTCGAGCGGATGACGAGATTCGAACTCGCGACCCTAACCTTGGCAAGGTTATGCGCTACCACTGCGCCACATCCGCGTTGCACTCTTTCGAGTACCTTGGAACTTTATCGAGAAGTTTGCTCTAACGCAAAACCTGACACGCAGGTCTAGTAGTCGTAGCTCTCTTCTCCATGCATTACCAAGTCAATGCCAGCGAGTTCATCTTCGTTTCGCACTCGGAAGCCCATCGTCTTTTCGATAACCCAGCCGATTGCATAGGTGAGTACGAACGAATAGATCAACACACTGAACGCAGCAATAGCCTGTTTGCCAAGTTGGTCAAAGGAGCCAGAGTAAAGCAAGCCAACCTCAGCTGCGAAGAATCCAAGGAACAAAGTTCCGATGAGTCCACCGACGAGGTGGATTCCGACCACATCCAGTGAGTCATCGAAACCAAAGGTGAACTTGAGTTCAACAGCCAAGGCGCAGAGAATTCCTGTCACAAGCCCAAGCACTAATGCCCATGTCGGTGTGAGGTAGGCACAGGATGGAGTAATTGCTACAAGTCCTGCGACAGCTCCAGAAGCTGCTCCAACAGATGTGGCTTTGCCATCCTTAACTCGCTCGATGATGAGCCAGCCAATAATTCCAGTGGTCCCGGCAGCCATGGTGTTGATGAGGGCAATGGCCGCAATACCGTCTGCAGCAATTGCAGAACCGGCATTGAATCCGAACCAACCGAACCACAAGAGACCAGCTCCTAGCAAAACGAAGGGCACGTTGTGCGGTTTATGTATTCCTTTAGCGAAACCAATGCGTTTGCCGAGAACGAGAGCTAAAGCAAGTGCAGCTGCACCTGAGTTGATTTCCACTGCTGTGCCGCCGGCAAAGTCAAGGGCCCCGACGTTATAGACAAGCCATCCACCACTTGTCATCTCTCCGTCAACGACAGTGAAATTGAATATCCAGGAAGCTACTGGGAAGTACACAAAGGTTGCCCAGACACCAGCAAATACCATCCACGCTCCAAATTTCGCGCGGTCAGCAATTGCCCCAGAAATGAGTGCAACGGTGATGATGGCGAAAGTTGCTTGGAAGGCTGCAAAAACTAGTGGAGGCACAGAAGCGCCTTCAGGCACCACCATGAGGTCTTCCAAGCCAATATGGGCAACGTCAATTCCAAAGACACCTGGGATGCCGTAAAACGATGAGCTGTCGAGGACAGGAAAAGCAATGGCATAACCATAAATGATCCACAGCACGCCAACGATGGCAATTGAACCGAAGCTCATCATCATCATGCTGATGACGCTCTTCGCGCGAACGAGACCACCATAGAAGAAAGCCAAAGCAGGCGTCATCATCAAGACGAGAGCCGTGCAGATGATCAGAAAAGCGGTATTACCTGTATCCATGAGAGCCTCCTCAAGAGATTATTTGCCATACGGGTTTCAGTAATGAAGCGTTTATGTTTCCATCACGTTAACGCAGCCAAGCCCTGCAGTTCTCTGCAGAGCTTGGCGCTGTGTTTGTTGAGTTATGAAGCTGGCTTATGCGTCTTGTAGTGCGTAACCTTCTTCACCGTGAACGATGGTGTCGATGCCCGCAAGCTCGTCTTCGTTCTTGATACGGAAGCCCATGGTCTTCTCAATAATCGTTCCAATGATGTAGCTGAGAACGAAGGAGAAGATGAGGACGGTGAAGGCTGCGATAGCCTGCTTGCCCAGCTGGTCGAACGAACCAGAGAACAAAAGTCCAACATCTGTTGCGAAGAATCCAAGGAACAAGGTTCCGATCAGACCACCGACGAGGTGGATACCCACAACGTCGAGAGAGTCATCAAATCCGAAGGTGAACTTGAGCTCAATAGCAAGGGCACAAACAGCACCTGCGACAAGGCCAAGAACAATTGCCCACATAGGAGTCAGGTTCGCACATGCGGGAGTAATTGCCACAAGTCCAGCTACTGCACCTGAGGCAGCACCAACTGAAGTTGCTTTGCCTTCCTTGATGCGCTCGATCAGGAGCCATCCGAGAACAGCTGCAGCGGGAGCAGCAATGGTGTTGATGAAGGCGAGCGATGCCACCCCGTCAGCAGCAAGCTCAGATCCAGCGTTGAAGCCGAACCAGCCGAACCAGAGCAGACCTGCACCCAGGAGAACTAAGGGAACGTTGTGAGGCTTAGCTACACCCTTGGCGAAGCCAATGCGCTTACCAAGTACGAGGGCGAGAGCAAGTGCAGCAGCACCAGCGTTGATGTGAACTGCTGTACCACCCGCGAAGTCAATAGCGCCGAGGTTGTAGGCAATCCAACCACCGTCAACAATCTTGCCGTCGACAATGGTGAAGTTGAAGACCCATGATGCGACGGGGAAATACACCACCGTTGCCCAGATCCCAGCGAAGACCAACCATGCACCAAACTTCGCACGGTCAGCAATAGAGCCACTGATGAGGGCAACGGTGATAATGGCGAATGTTGCCTGGAAGGCAGCAAAAGCAAGAGGTGGGAACATCGCACCCTCAGGGGTTTCGAGAAGACCTTCGAGTCCGATGTAGGCGGTATCAATACCGATAACACCGTCGATACCGTAAAAAGTAGCAGAGCCTTCATTGGCGAAAGCGATTGCGTAACCGTAGATAACCCAGAGCACGCCGATGAGTGCCAGGGAGCCGAAGCTCAGCATCATCATGCTGACGACACTCTTAGCTTTGACGAGACCGCCATAGAAGAATGCCAGTGCGGGAGTCATCAGGAGCACGAGTGCAGCGCTGATGAGTACGAAGGCGGTGTTGCCTTGATCCATTTCAACCTCTTTCACGAATGGTGACGGATAGAGAACCGTCTATATCCATGAGTGTGCTGTGCCGGGATTACCGCACGGGTTCACTGAGGTATCGGTGAGGTTACAAAATGAAGAGTTTTGTTTCCAGTTGATTTCTAAGAATTGGTCAGTGCAATCAATCGAGAGACGCAACGGAGATACTTCTTTCGATAACCACCATTAATCATGTCGCCACCAAACACTTCTGAGATGGGACTTCCAGAAGCAATGATGGGGATTTGCGCGTCATAGACGCGGTCAATGAAAGCAACGAGACGAAGCGCGTCAGTTTGGTTCATGATGACGTGAACATCTTCAAGTGCAATGACATCTAATCCTTCAAGTAATCGGACATAAACCGAAGGATGGACCGTAGCAAGGTGAGCCAAGAGTGAATCGAAGCTGTCAACGGAAACATTGAGGCCTTCAGTTTGCTTCTGCGCAATTTCCGTGATCATTTCAGTTGGAGTCATTACTCGTGAGATGCCTTCAGCTGTTCTTTGACGGTAGTCCGTTCCATCAATGCGAAGAGTTCTGAAGTTTGACGCGAGGGCTTGAATCTCCCGAAGGAAATCTGCTGCGGCAAAACGGCCTTCACCTAAGGCTGCAGGAGGAGTGTTACTAGTTGCAGCAATACGAGTACCTCCAACAACGAGTTCGCCTAGCATGCGGGTCATCATCATGGTGTCGCCTGGATCATCAAGTTCAAACTCGTCAATACAGATCAGGCTGGCGCCTTTGAGAGCCTCAACTGCTTTCACATAGCCCAACGCACCTACAAGTGAGGTGTATTGCAAAAAGGTCCCGAAGTACTTACGACCTGAAGCAATATTCCAGGCGGCAGCAAGAAGGTGCGTCTTACCGACACCAAAACCACCGTCAAGGTAAACACCAGGTGGGACTTCCTCTACCTTTTTTGATCTGCCAAAGAGCTTTCCCTGCTTGATGACAGAGGTGTTCTTCGAGGAAAATTCTTCAAGGATCTGGCGAGCTTCTTCTTGTGAAGGGAAATCAGGATTGGGAATGTAATTGTCGAACTTTGCCTCTACGAACTGGGGCGGTGGGACGAGACTGCTGACAATTGAGCCTGCATCAAGGGTCGGATGGCGTTCGACCAGAGAGATGGTGGAAGTCATCGCGTGAAATATTCCTCAACATAAGGTGTGAATAGTGGCTGTGGGGTTGGCACTTCCAGAATGAGTACGTAGTCTCGAAAGTGCACCTCAAGCCTATTGGCTTTTATTCCAGCCCAGTTTGAGCTGCGTGCCTAAAGAAGGAAACATGGAGCTATGAGCGTACCTATCGATAACAGTCCAAAATTCGCCGAATACGCACACCCTGAAGCAATTGTGAGCACCGAATGGCTCGCTGACAATCTTGCTACCCCAAACCTTGTTGTCGTTGAATCAGACGAAGATGTTCTTCTCTACGAAATTGGCCACATTCCAGGAGCTGTAAAGGTTGACTGGCACACAGACCTCAACGATCCTGTGTTGCGTGATTATGTCCAAGGGGAGGCCTTCGCAGCACTCTTGAGCTCTAAGGGCATCTCACGAGAGTCAACGGTGGTTATCTATGGAGACAAGAGCAACTGGTGGGCAGCCTATGCACTGTGGGTATTCAAGCTGTTTGGTCACGAAGATGTTCGCCTCCTTGATGGTGGCCGTGACAAGTGGATTGCCGAAGGTCGTGAGCTCACAAAAGATCAGCCCGCACTTACTCCTTCTCACTACCCTGTGATCGAACGCAACGATGCACCTATCCGCGCGTATTTGAGTGACACCCTTGCTCACATTGGTAAGCCCATGATTGACGTTCGCAGCCCCGAGGAGTATTCCGGAGAGCGCACACACATGCCTGCATACCCTGAAGAGGGAGCACTGCGTGGCGGTCACATTCCCGGCGCAGCAAGCGTTCCTTGGGCTCGTGCAGCTAACGAAGACAGCACCTTCAAAAACCGTGCTGAACTTGAAGCACTTTACCTCGGTGAAGCAGGGCTCAAGCCAGGAGACGACATCATTGCGTATTGTCGCATTGGGGAACGTTCCAGCCACACATGGTTCGTGTTGAACTATCTCCTTGGATTTACTGGTGTCCGCAATTATGACGGATCCTGGACTGAATGGGGCTCGGCAGTTCGCGTTCCTATTGTCAAGGGCACCGAGGCCGGAGCACTGATCGTTTAGTACTCATGGGAGTCAGCTTCGGCTGGCTCCCATTCTTTCTTCACTTGAATACCTGAGAAGATTGATTCATCATGACTGACCTTCCTGCTGTACTCGCTGAAACTCGAGAAGACTTCCTAGACCTTGGCGACAAGGACAAGATACAACTCCTCATTGAGTTTGCAGAAGAACTTCCCGAACTACCTCCACAGTATGCAGATCACCCCGAGCTTTTAGAAAAGGTAGAGGAGTGCCAATCGCCGGTCTATATTTTTGTAGAAGTGGAAAACAACACTGTTTCTGTGTTCGCAACAGCACCAGAGCAAGCACCCACCACGCGTGGCTTTGCTAGCATCCTCACTCAAGGCCTGACCGGTCTTTCTGTTGACGAGGCGCTGGGTATTCCTGATGACTTTCCCAGCAGTCTGGGCCTGAACACATTAATCTCTCCTCTGCGTGTTCGTGGGATGACAGGGATGTTATGGCGGATGAAACGACAAATCCGCGAGAAGACCGAAGGCTAAAGATGGAGAGTTCTGCGCTTACTGACGAGCAGCTCTCACAACTCTATGCATGGCCTCAAGGAACAAGTGTTCGACTTAATATGGTCCTGAGCGCTTCCGATGAAGCACACGGCACAGATTCGACATCTCACACCCTGACATCTGTCCAAGATCGCCGTATCTTGAGAGTGCACCGCTCGGAAGCAGACGTCATCATCGTTGGCGCCGAATCAGTGCGTAAGGAAGGCTGGTTTCTCCCGCCTCGCGGCCGCCTTGCAGTCTTATCCAGGTCAGGAAAGCTGCCTTGGGATTCCTGCCCCGACGCTTCACGAGTCACGGTTTACCCCAGTGTCTCTGCGATTGTGCACTCCTTGAACAATCATGAAAATCACGTCCTGTGTGAGGGCGGAGTTCATACGGCCCAACTTGTAGGTCAGCAATGGGGTTTTGACAACATCGCACTCACAAGAACAGGAACTCATCCTCCAAGAGAATTGCCACAATTCTTATCGGGTTGTGGAGATTTTGAGATCCAATCGGACCTGTCAGAGCAGAACACCCTGATGACTTTCCAATATTGGCGGCGAGCCGTAGAGCACCACTAAAGCCGCGACTTTAGTGTCGACTTGTGACCGTCTCTGAGAATCTTCCTGATGCCTTCAAGCTCGCTCTTGAAAGTATCAACGCGGTGACCTTCCGGGAAGAACTCACTGTCCGCCAGATTGACTCTCCTGGTGGTGTCGCTCCATACAGCTATGCACTGGCCGCTGATGTACTTATTGCAGAACATGAACACGAATCACAACACGGTACTGGTCGATTTATCCTTCTATATGACCCAGCTGAACCTGAATCATGGGGTGGCCCTTTCCGCGTAGTAGCTTTCGCACAAGCGCCCTTAGAAGCAGAAATTGGTCTTGATCCATTCCTGGCCAATGTCGCGTGGTCATGGCTTACAGACGCACTCACTATTCGAGACGCCGACTACTTCAATGCATCAGGAACAGCCACTCGTATTCTTTCAACCGGATTTGGTGAACTTGCAGACTCAGGCGAAGGAGCACAAATAGAACTTCGTGCGTCATGGTCTCCTGCATCCCCTCAAATGGGAGAACAAGCTGAAGCATGGGGTGAACTTCTGTGCATGTTGGCAGGACTGCCCCCCACCGCAGATGCGGTTAGCCTGACGGCCCATCGCCGGGAGCGTGGTTAGCGTTCGCGTCATTGATAACGCTGAAGAGTTTCTAGAAGCGTGTTCTGTTATATCAGCGGGGGCCGGACCACTTGCCATCGATGCTGAACGAGCTTCTGGGTTCACATACTCTCAACGCGCATATTTAATTCAAGTCCATCGACGCGAAGCAGGAACGTTCCTCTTTGATCCCCCTGCCATCGGCGACATGTCTCAGCTGTTTTTGCAAAATGCTGACCAAGAGTGGGTCCTTCATGCTGCAAGCCAGGATCTAGCTTGTCTCCGTGAAGTTGGGATCACGCCTGCTCGTATATTCGACACCGAGTTATCTGCACGCCTTTTGGGGATGGAACGCGTGGGATTAGGTCCTGTTGTCGAGGCTTTACTGGGAATTCACCTCGCTAAAGAACACAGTGCTGCTGACTGGTCAACAAGACCATTGCCAGAGCCCTGGCTCACGTATGCAGCACTTGATGTTGAGCTTCTTGTTGACGTTCGTGACGAGATAGAGAAATTACTCATCGAATCCAACAAATTAGCTTGGGCTCAAGAAGAATTTCAAGCAACACTATCCAAGCCTGAGAAGGCTGTCAGCGCAGAACCTTGGCGACGTATTTCTGGACTCCACACACTGAGAACTCCCCGTCAACTCGCTGTTGCCAGGGCTCTGTGGATTGCACGAGATGACGTTGCTCAGCGAAAAGATGTATCCCCGGGAAGACTGATACCTGACAGCGCTATTGTTGCCGCAAGTCGAAATACTTTGACCAACAAGTCTGAACTCATTGGACTAAAAGAATTCAATGGTCGTGCTAGCAAAAGCCTCTTGGACACGTGGTGGGATGCGGTGCTCAACGGTTTAAAAGATGAGTCTTTACCTGTCATGCGAGTACCCAGCGACACTTTGCCACCCCCACGAGCATGGGTTGATCGCAAACCTGAAGCTTTAGAGCGACTTCAACTTGCTCGGGAAGTTCTCACAGCACGTGCTGAGGAACTTTCTATGCCGGTTGAAAACCTCCTCACACCCAGCATTCTTCGGGAACTAGCGTGGTCTCCTCCTAGTCCCATCACCGTAGTGAGTATTACAGAAGCGCTCAAAAAACATGGGGCTCGCGTCTGGCAGATCACTGAGACATGTGCATTGATTTCCAATGCTTTTGTCGAAGCAGACCAAAAAATACCGGAAGAACCTGCAGAGGTTTCGTAGAGAACAACAGCCGTCTTTCACAGCTGAATCCCACGAACTAGCATCAAGATAGCAATGACGCTTCGAGAGGAAATCATGACAGCGGGAAATCGTGTCGTATTTGTCGATGGTGTGCGAACACCCTTTGGCCGCGCAGGTGAAAAGGGGATGTTCTGGCAAACCCGAGCAGACGATCTCATCGTCAAAGCAATGATGGGCCTCATGGACAGAAACCCCGCTGTTCCTGCAGAGGAGATTGACGAAGTTGCAATCGCTGCAACGACACAGCAGGGAGATCAGGGACTCACCCTGGGTCGAACAGCAGGAATCCTTGCAGGACTCCCCCGTCACGTACCGGGATATGCCATCGACCGGATGTGTGCAGGAGCAATGACAGCTGTCACCACGACCGCTGGTGGTATCGCAATGGGTGCTTACAACATCGTCATTGCAGGTGGCGTGGAACACATGGGTCGTCACCCTATGGGTTTCAACGCTGATCCCAATCCTCGTTTTCTAGCAGAGAAGCTTGTAAGCCCTGATGCATTGAATATGGGTTCTACTGCAGAACGTCTTCACGATCGTTTCCCACACCTCACCAAAGAGCGTGCCGATGCATATGCTCTTCGTTCTCAGCAAAAGGTGGCTGCTGCATATTCTGCGGGACACATTCAACCAGATTTGATTCCGGTTTCTGCCAAAACCGCAGAAGGCTGGAGCCTGGCTACCTCGGATGAAGCACCACGCCCAGAAACCACCCTTGAGGGCCTTGCTGCACTCAAGACTCCATTTAGACCACATGGACGAGTTACTGCTGGTAATGCCAGCGGACTCAACGACGGTGCCACAGTCTGCTTGCTCGCCAGCGAGCAAGCAGCTCAAGAGTTTGGCCTCGGGATCAAAATGACGATGGTTTCGTTTGCTTTTGCTGGGGTTGAACCTGAAGTAATGGGAATAGGTCCGGTTCCTGCAACAGAGAAGGCACTGCGCAAAGCAGGTCTGGAAATCTCAGATATTGGACTTTTTGAAGTCAATGAAGCTTTCGCCGTTCAAGTCCTTGCTTTCCTCGATTACTTTGGCATCGCAGATGACGATCCCCGTGTGAACGAATACGGTGGAGCAATAGCGCTTGGCCATCCTCTAGCCAGCAGTGGGGTTCGGTTGATGATTCAACTTGCTCATCAATTCGAGCGTCACCCCGAAGTTCGTTATGGCTTGACCACGATGTGTATTGGTCTGGGTCAGGGCGGAACAGTCATCTGGGAGAACCCTCACTACAAGGGAGCAAAGTAATGACTAATTACGACGCCATCGATTTCTCAGATCTTCTTGCCTTGAGCGATGAAGAGGTTGTGACACACAGCTTTGTTAAGGACGTTTCACTTTCAAGTGGCAAAGTTCTCGCTCTCATCACCCTTGATAATGGTCTGGATTACAGACGTCCCAACACACTGGGACCCAAGAGTCTTCTGGAACTCGACAAGACATTAGTGGCCTTGAGTGATCGCGCGGCACAGGGAGAAATCCAGGGAGTGGCCATCACCGGCAAGGAATTCATCCTTGCTGCAGGTGCTGACCTCAGCCGTGTTGGAGAAGTTCCCAGCAAGGCAATGGCTGTCAAGCTTGCTCAGCTAGGACACCGCGCTCTGGGTCGACTAGGTGAACTCGGTGTTCCCTCGTTCGTCTTTATCAACGGTCTTGCTCTTGGCGGTGGTCTTGAAGTGGCATTGAACGCTGACTATCGCACAGTTGATGCCAGCGTCAGTGCCATAGCTCTTCCAGAAGTCTTCCTTGGGCTCATTCCAGGATGGGGTGGCGCGTATTTACTGCCTAATCTGATCGGTATTGAGAATGCACTCAAAGTCATCATTGAGAATCCCCTCAAGAACAACAGGATGCTCAGTGCCTCCGCAGCATTTGAGCTCGGAATTGCTGATGCCATGTTTGGTTCAGCCCGATTCCTTGAAGAATCACTCACGTGGGCTGATTCGGTTCTTGGTGGACACCAACCACCCCGCCCTAACCAGCCCGGCAAGATTGAGCGCCTAGCGAAGTGGAACTTGGCAGTCAATATTGCCAAGAAGAGCGTTGAAGAAAAACTCGGCACCGTAGCAAAGTCACCCCATGTTGCTCTAGAACTGCTCGAACAAGCTCGCAAGGTAGATCGCGAAGCAGCCTTCGCCCGTGAAGACGAAGCTATTGCCTCGCTCATCGTGGGAGATCAGTTCCAAGCATCAATGTATGCCTTTGACCTCGTTCAAAAGAGAGCAAAAAAGCCTGCAGGTGCTCCAGACCCCAAGCTTGCTCGTCCAGTCGGCAAGGTCGGCGTTATTGGTGCCGGCCTCATGGCGCGACAATTTGCTCTTCTATTTGTTCGGAAACTCAAGGTTCCTGTTGTTCTCACTGACATCAATCAAGAGAAGCTCGACGAAGCATTGACCTATATCCACGCTGAAATCCAGTCCATGCATGAAAAGGGCCGCATTTCATCGGATGAAAACCAGCGCCTCCAGGCTCTTGTCAGCGGCACGACAAATCCAGCAGCTTTCTCTGACGCTGATTGGGTAATTGAAGCCGTATTTGAAGAACTCAGTGTCAAGCAAGAAGTATTTGCCAATATTGAGCAGTTCATTGCTGAGGACGCCATTCTTGCCACCAATACTTCGAGCTTGTCTGTCAATGACATCGGAGCAAAGCTGGCACACCCAGAACGACTCGTCGGTTTCCATTTCTTCAATCCAGTAGCTGTGATGCCTTTGGTTGAAGTTGTCAATGCACCTACAACCAATGACATTGCTTTGGCAACAGCAATGGAGACGGCTAAAAAGCTGGGGAAAACAGCAGTGATCACTTCCGACTCCCCTGGTTTCGTGGTAAATCGACTTCTTGCACGCCTCTTGGGTGAAGCAATGCACGCTGTCGACACGGGAACGCCATTCAAGACAGTTGATGACTCTGTTTCTTCTTTCGGTATGCCCATGGCTCCGTTTGAACTTCTTGATCTTGTCGGGCTCAAGGTGGGAGCCCACGTTCTTGATACCCACCATGCTGCGTTCCCTGACAGGTTCTTCCGCAGCGATAACTTGCACAAACTGGCAGAACACGGCTCAATTATCGTTCGAGGACGCACAGGCAAGATCACGGGGTATGACCGTGGTGCTGAATCAATCGTCAAGGGTGGCACTTCTCCCATGACAGCTGAGCAAATTCGTCTACGAATTGAAGATGGCTTGGCTGATGAGATTCACCGCATGCTTGAAGAAAAGGTCGTTACAGCAGCAGAAGACATTGACCTCTGCATGATTATGGGTGCTGGTTGGCCATTCCAAATGGGCGGCGCGACACCTTTCCTCGATCGTATTGGTGCAAGCCAACGAGTCTTTGGCGGAACATTCCACACTCCCCCTGTTGCGGGAACGACGAAGTAGTTTTATTCAGCGCGAAGAGAGTCAGGCACATTTGACTCTTCTGGAAGAGGTCTCGCCACGGGAATTTTGCTCCCGAGTACCTGGGCAACAACATCTCGAGCGATGTCTTGTGCTGTCAAACCAGCTTCAGCGAGGATTTCTTCGCGAGTTGCATGATCGAGGAATTCATCTGGAAGACCTAGTTCATCCACAGCAGTATCAACGCCAGCACTTCGAAGATCCTGTCGGATACGTGTACCAATGCCTCCAACACGAATGCCGTCCTCCAGCGTGATGACCAGTCGATGATCGCGAGCCATCTCAATGATGCTTGAGGCCACAGGAACTACCCAGCGAGGGTCTACAACAGTTGCGCCAATACCTTGCTGAGCAAGACGAGCGGCTACTTCAAGACCGAGTTGTACGAAAGAACCAATGGCCACAATCAAGACATCTTTGTGTGCAGCTTCCAGAAGCACATCTACACCGTCACTGCAGCGACGAACAGCCTCTATATCCGCCCCTACAGAGCCTTTAGGGAAACGAATAACTGTAGGAGCATCATTGACTGCTAACGCCTCAGCAAGCTCCTCACGAAGGCGTGAGGCATCCCTAGGAGCTGCAAGTCGGATGTGAGGAACTGACTGGAGAAGAGCTAGGTCCCACACACCGTGGTGACTTGGGCCGTCTGGACCAGTCACACCTGAGCGGTCCAGCACGAAAGTGACCCCAGCTTTGTGAAGAGCAACATCCATGAGGACTTGGTCAAAGGCACGATTTATGAAGGTGGCATAAATCGCAACAACAGGGTGTAATCCGCCGAAAGCGAGACCAGCGGCAGAAGTGACAGCATGCTGTTCAGCGATGCCGACATCAATGATGCGGTCCGGAAAACGCTCAAGCATTTTGTGGAGTCCGGTTGGACGCAGCATCGCTGCGGTGATTCCCACAATCTTGTCGTTGCGTTCAGCGTGAGCAACCAGTTCTTCACCAAATACGTCAGTCCAACCAACAGAGGTTGAACTACTCAAAGCTTTACCTGTAGCGGGGTCTATTTTGCCCACAGCATGGAACTGGTCATCTATATCTTGGCGGGCTGGTTCGTAGCCTTTACCCTTTTCCGTAATCGCATGAACAATGACGGGAGCGCCATAGCTCTTTGCCTGACGAAGGACTGCTTCCATTGCTTTCACATCATGGCCATTGACGGGGCCAAGGTACTTGATATCAAGATTTGCGTAAAGATCTTGGTTGTTGGTGAAGCGGCTGAGGAAACCGTGGACACCTCCGCGAATTCCTCTATAGAAAGCACGGGCATAGGGGCCCATCTTGGCAAAAAAACGACTGCTGCTGAAGTGAAGGTTGCGGTAGCCCTTGCGAGTGCGAACGCTGTCCAAGAAGCGAGCCATGCCACCAATCGTGGGAGCATAACTGCGACCGTTGTCGTTGACGATAATGACAAGGTTGCGAGCATTGTCGTGGCTGATGTTGTTCAGTGCTTCCCAGGTCATACCGCCGGTCAGAGCACCATCACCTACTACCGCTACAACATGTCGGTCCTTTTGACCTGTCATGGAGTAGGCACGAGAAATTCCATCAGCCCAGGACAGAGAGCTGGAAGCGTGAGAACTTTCCACGATGTCGTGGATTGACTCTGAGCGCTGAGGATAACCAGCAATTCCGCCCTTTTCCCGAAGGTGAGAAAAGTCTTGACGACCAGTTAGAAGCTTATGGACGTAGGACTGATGGCCTGTATCAAAAACGATCGAATCATTTGGAGAATCAAAAACGCGGTGGATAGCAATCGTCATCTCAACAACACCAAGATTGGGGCCGAGGTGCCCGCCAGAGCGGGCCACCTCGCGCACCAAGAACTCGCGGATTTCTCCAGCAAGTTCAATCAGTTGGTCGTTATTGAGCTTGTCGAGGTCGCGTGGACCGTGAACAGTCTCAAGAATTGCCATGTTCCGAGTCTATGAGGAAACGAACCAGTTTGTGCTGAGAAATCGTCGACTAAGCGACGAGCGAACGCAGTACGTACTGGAGAATTCCACCGTTGCGGTAATAGTCAGCTTCACCAGGGGTGTCGATTCGTACTACTGCATCAAACTCAATGGGCTGCTTTCCTGCAGGAGAATTCTCCGAAGGAAGTGCAGTTACACGAACTGTCTTGGGAGTAACGCCCTTGTTAAGTTCATCTACGCCGGCAATCGAGACAATCTCAGTACCGTCAAGACCCAGTGACTCCCAGCTCTGTCCTGCAGGGAACTGCAATGGAAGAACACCCATACCGATGAGGTTGGAGCGGTGAATACGCTCGAAGCTTTCGGTAATGACGGCCTTCACGCCCAACAGTGCGGTTCCCTTGGCAGCCCAGTCACGAGACGAACCGGAACCGTATTCCTTGCCACCAAAGATGACCAGTGGGGTTCCAGCAGCTTGGTAATTGGCACTTGCGTCATAAATGAATGACTGGGGACCATCTGCTTGTGTGAAGTCACGGGTGTAGCCACCCTCAACACCATCAAGCAGTTGGTTCTTCAAGCGAATGTTGGCAAAAGTTCCACGAATCATGACTTCGTGGTTTCCGCGACGCGATCCGTAAGAGTTGTAGTCGGCTCTTGCCACACCGTGTTCGTCAAGGTAGACGGCCGCAGGGGTGCCTGCCTTGATGTTTCCAGCAGGAGAAATGTGGTCAGTCGTAACCGAGTCACCCAGTGTCGCCAATACACGTGCACCAGAAATATCGGTGACAGGTGTGGTTTCCTTCTTCATTCCGTCGAAGTATGGGGGCTTGCGCACGTAGGTGGACTTGGTGTCCCAATCGAAGGTTGCACCAGTTGGCGTGGGAAGGTTACGCCAGCGCTCGTCACCGTTGAATACAGAGGAGTACTCGTGATCGAACATGGCAGTATCAATGGACTCGCCAATAACCTTCTCAACCTCTGCAGTCTCAGGCCAGATGTCCTTGAGGAAGACAGGGTTACCGTCGGAACCAGTTCCGAGAGCATCCTTTTCGAAGTCAAAGTCCATCGAACCAGCCAAAGCGTAAGCAATAACGAGTGGAGGGCTTGCCAGATAGTTCATCTTCACGTCGGGGCTAATACGGCCTTCGAAGTTACGGTTACCCGAAAGAACAGCAGTAACCGCGAGGTCGTTGTGGTTAATAGCAGCTGAAATCTCGTCCTTGAGGGGACCAGAGTTACCGATGCAGGTCATGCAGCCATATCCCACGGGGAAGAATCCGAGTTCGTCGAGGTAAGGAGTAACACCTGCCTTCTCGTAGTAATCGGTGACAACCTTGGATCCTGGAGACAAAGTGGTCTTGACCCAAGGCTTAGTCTTGAGGCCCTTCTTCACAGCGTTGCGCGCTAGCAAACCAGCTGCAAGCATCACTGACGGGTTAGAGGTGTTGGTGCAGGAAGTAATTGCTGCGATAGTCACAGCACCGTTCTTCAGCTCGAACTCTTCTCCCCCATCAACACTGACCTTGACAGAGTCACCGTGGGTGTAGTTCTTGACGTCCAGCGCGAACTGACTCTGCGCCTTGGAAAGCTCAATGCGGTCCTGTGGTCGCTTGGGTCCAGAAATGGAGGGAACGACTGTCGAGAGGTCGAGTTCCATGTACTCAGAGAAGTTGGGCTCACTCGATGGGTCAAACCAGAGACCCTGTGCCTTGGAGTAAGCCTCAACGAGTGCTACCTGCTCATCAGAGCGGCCGGTCAAACGCAAGTAGTCCAGTGTGACGTTGTCAACGGGGAACATTGCTGCAGTTGAACCGAACTCAGGGCTCATGTTTCCGATAGTTGCACGGTTAGCAAGTGGAACAGAGGAGACGCCGGGTCCATAGAACTCAACAAACTTGCCAACTACGCCCTGCTTACGCAGCATCTGTGTAATGGTGAGAACTACGTCTGTAGCCGTCACGCCGGTAGGAATCGAACCAGAAAGCTTGAAACCAACAACCTTCGGGATCAGCATTGAAACGGGCTGACCCAGCATTGCGGCCTCTGCCTCAATGCCACCAACGCCCCAGCCCAAAACACCAAGGCCGTTGACCATGGTGGTGTGTGAGTCAGTACCGACACAGGTGTCAGGGTAAGCCTGAAGGACGCCAGCAACCTCTCGAGCCATGGTTACTCGAGCCAAGTACTCAATGTTGACCTGGTGGACGATACCGGTTCCTGGAGGAACAACCTTGAAGTCGTCGAATGCGGTCTGACCCCAGCGGAGGAACTGGTAGCGCTCGCCGTTGCGCTCGTACTCGATGGCAACGTTCTTCTCGAGAGCGTCTGCAGAACCGTAGAGATCAGCAATGACCGAGTGGTCGATAACAAGCTCAGCGGGGGCAAGAGGGTTAATCTTGGTGGGGTCTCCGCCAAGTTCAGTAACAGCTTCGCGCATGGTGGCGAGGTCAACTACACAGGGAACACCTGTGAAGTCCTGCATGATGACACGAGCTGGAGTGAACTGAATCTCAGTGTCAGGCTCAGCGGAGGGTACCCAGCTACCAAGTGCCTTAATCTGTTCTGCAGTGACGTTGGCACCATCTTCGGTACGCAATAGGTTCTCGAGCAGAACCTTGAGACTATAGGGCAACTTGTCGTGTCCCTGAACTGAATCGAGTCGGAAGATCTCGTAAGACTTTCCTGATACCTCGAGTGTGCTCTTAGCTCCAAAGCTGTTTACTGCCGACACGTGCTGCTCCTCCATTGGGCGTACTACGCAGGTCAAAATATGGTGTGCATCAAGAAACGCAAAGTCTCTTGATATCAAGATATATCTTAGTCGGACTTTTCGACAGTTATTTCTGCGTATTTTGAGATTCTTCTCGATACAGAGAACGCACAATCAGCCATGTCAGAGCCAGAACGGGCACGTATAAGGGCAGTCCCAATAATAATTTGGCCGTCGCTAGTCCGGCCACATTCCCAGCCAGGTACAACGGGTATTCGATTACAAGTCGCAGAGTGAACATTGCAGTCCACAGACCCGTCACTCCCATGTAGACGCGCTTGTGGTGTTTATTTTTACGCCACTCAGTTCCTTCATTGCGAAGAAGTCCAATCACCACACCCAAAATTGGCCATCCCACAATGATAGAAATCAGAAATACTGCGCCGTAAACACCGTTTGTTGTCATTCCGAGCACGAAGTTATCTTCTGGTTTGTTCGACATGAGAGCAAGAACTGCAGAAATTACGACTCCAGCGAGACCTACAAGTGCTTGTGTAGCTGCTTGACGTCGTAGGAGACGGTAAACGGAAAAAAGTATGGATATGGCAACTGAAAGCCATATTGCTAGCCAAGGATCCAATGTCAGCGTAAAGACGAACACAAACAAGAGACCAGGGAGAATCGTTTCCACAATCCCCAGTGCACCACCCATGGCATTCCAGAGCGGATGTTTCCCATTTGGGCTTTCACCAAACTGGGTAGCTAATCCAGCAATACCTTGCTTGTCAGCCATGGTTATCGTTGAGTTGGAGCAATACCGGCTGCCTGCTCTGGCACCTTGAGTGGCATCAATTCACGAGGAGGCATGGGCTGCTGGCCACGGACGACAACAACGTCCCGGAAAAGCTCGACCATGCGAGCACCTTGCTCTGGATTGGTCGCAGCCGGCCCTGCAATCACGCCACGCAAGAACCAACGAGGTCCATCCACACCGATAAAGCGCACCTCTTGGAATGATTGTTTTCCATCGACAAGCGCTGGAACCTTGCACAATAACTCTGGGCCGAGTTCAGTAAGAGCATCTTGAACCTGACCACCCTGAGTAGAAATCTGTTCAGTGAGCTGTGCTCGGACTTCGTGCCACAGACCCTGGGAGCGGGTCGAGGCAAAGGCCTGAACCTGAAGAGTTGAACCATGGTAGTCCATCGCCACTGCAACCACACGTCCTGAGCCTTCCTCGACTTCGAGGCGGAGATTGAGCCCTTCACGGGGAATGAGTTTCAACGAACCCAGATCTACATAAGGTCGTACTCCACTGACTTCAGATTCATCAAAAGGACCCGTATTTTCTCGATCTGCGGGTGCGCTTTTTGCTTCAGAAATAGGACCAGACATTACTTTGATTCCTTACGTGCAGAGATGCCGGTTGAACCAAAACCTGATTCACCACGTTCGCTTGCTGGAAGTTTTTCAACAGGAATAAAACGAGCTTGGGAGACAGGCATCACAATGATCTGAGCAATCCGATCTCCCACTGCGATATCAAATGGCGTTGTGGTATCGGTATTCAAGAGTGTGACTTTAATTTCACCCCGATAGCCTGCATCAACCGTCCCAGGGGAATTAACGATAGTAATTCCGTGTTTAGAGGCCAAGCCTGAACGCGGAACGACGAAAGCCACGAAACCGGCTGGCAGGGCAACTGAAACTCCAGTGGCAACAGTCGCTCGTTCCCCCGCCGCCAAAGTCAGTGATTCAGCCGATGACAAATCAGCTCCCGCATCTCCAGGATGAGAGTAACTAGGAACGTTCTGAGCGGTTATGAGAACTTCGACTGTTTCGGCCACGTGTCGAGGTTAGTCCAAAAACAGTGGTCGAATAGAGGTATGACGACGTTTCGTGAAGTTTTACGACCATCCTGGTGGATGTATCTGATTGCTGGGTTCATGATTCCCACCATCATCTTGGTAATGGCCCCCCTCAATTTTGCCTGGGGCATTGCTCTAGCAATCATTATTTATTTGGGCATCATCATTCCCATGATCCTTACTTCGCCCTCCATCACGCTTACAGAGAAAGAATTACGGGTCGGCAAGGCTCATATTGATCGAGAATTTATTGGTGCAGTCAGTGCTTACTCGGGCACTTATGCCATTGCAGCACGAGGAACTGAACTTGATGCACGCGCCTGGATATATCTCCGCGGTTGGATCAACCCGGTAGTCCGAGTGGACATTACTGACCCCCATGATCCGACTCCTTATTGGCTGTTTTCAACGAGGAAGCCAGAAGAACTTGTTGAAGCTCTGAGGTCAGGCAGAACAAAAAGTAAGTAAAGGCTTAAACATTGATGGACCGGTAAATTACCGGTCCATCATTTTGATTTAAGTTTAGAAGGCGCATTCCTTGCAGACTGGACCCAGCTTTTCTTCATGGTCCACCTGAGAGCGGTGCTTTACCAAGAAACAGCTCACACAAGTGAACTCATCGTCTTGGGGAGGAAGAACAACAACATCGAGTTCCATATCTGACAGATCAGCACCTGCGAGTTCAAAACCGCCAGGGTTGTCTGCGTCTTCTGAATCAACAGCTCCGGAGAGCTTGTCGGGGACACGCTCCTTGAGCGCTTCGATCGATTCAGTGTCGTCGTTGTCTGTTTTGCGAGGTGCGTCGTAGTCAGTAGCCATCTAGAAGATCCAATTCGTCACGTCACCGGCGTTGAAATGCTCCGGCGCGGACAGTTTGCCTCATTGTGCGCAGAAACACAAAAACCTGACAGGGCGTGTTGCGGTTAGGAAGTATTTACCTCGGCACGCGCGCGTGTTACGACTGAAGTTCCCCATTCCGTGGAATTCTCTAAACAACAGAATTTGGCCAAGGAGCACACTGTTATGCGCGAACTCAAAGTTACCGATGTCGATGGCGCGACTCTTGTCGTCACTGACGAGGAGGGTATCGAATACCGCGTTGCAGTTGATGAGACTTCGCTTCGCCGCTTACGTCACTCGCGAACAGTAGAAGACGGTCCCCGTGTTTCCCCCAAGGACATCCAGGCTCACCTCCGGGCGGGGCTTTCCAATGATGAAATTGCAGCTCTCACAGGTGCCTCTTTGGATCTGATTCAGCGCTTTGAGTCTCCAGTTCTGGCTGAACGCGAGTTCATCATTTCTTCAGCACTTTCAGTTCCCACTCAAACAACCGTGGAAACAGAAACAGGAAATATCAGCACTGCTTTTGGAACAGTCATTACTCAACGTCTTCACGGTTTGAGTGCAAGCGGTGAGCGATGGGCAACTTGGAAAGAAGAAACTGGTTCTTGGGTTGTGAAACTTGAGTTCTCTTCAAACGGAATTGAACATGACGCGAGATGGTCTTTTGAGCCCCGCAAGCGAACACTAACCCCCGCCAACAGCGATGCGTCTACCCTTTCTCAAAAGGGTGAGCTCAGTACTGGCCTGATTCCTAAACTTCGCGCTGTGGGAACAGATGCAGCTGACACGATTGTGGTTGAACCAATTCAGGAGAATTCTTTACCCGTTGTAGCAGTGGCTGAGATGACACCGGTTCCTGTTCAAGAAGAAACCCGTGAACACAGCCCTACCGCAGATCTACTCGAAGCTCTTCGAAAAAGGCGTAATGATCGTGAATCAACCCCAGCCTGGCTCAAGGATGAAGTGAGCGCTGCTACGGAAAACGTGGATGTTGCAGTCGAAGAAACCATCATCAACGGTGAAACTGTTGAATTTGATGCCACTCTCAACTTTACAGAACCTTTCGATATGAACGTCTCAGAAGAAGTTTCGATAGTTACAGCTGAAGAGTCGAAAAATGACTCTAAACAAATCGGCAAAAATGGACGCCCAGCGATGCCCTCGTGGGATGACATCGTTTTCGGAACTCGTTCCGACGATGATCCCGCCTAGTTAGCGAAAGCGCCCAGTCGAATAGCCGGGATTGATAATTCTGTTGTCGACATTCCGCCATGTTGACCAATCATGTTTCGACCTTTGAATGTCAGATCACGTTCGTCATAAAAGGCCACATCTTTATTTGCTAACACAAAGATGTCCCCGATTCTCTGCATCGAAGTATTCGCAACTTGCCCATAAAGGCCTGCGTTAATTACCTCTTCGCGACTCATCACCCAAGCGAGCTCTGACCAGTCTTTACGCCACGTTAACAACGTTGCCTCTCGTTGAGATGCGGTTGCATCCTCTGAGAAGTACAGCTGAAGACAACGAGGTTCTCCTCCGACAGAGGCTATGTGCTGCATGTGTTCAACATCATTTCCATAGAGATAATGACGAGTTGGTGGAACATCAATCACACCGTGATCAGCAGTGACGAAGACACCCGCATCAGCAGGAAGCTCGTCTGACAGTATCTTGAGTGCTCCATCCACCGACTCAAGAGCAGCAGACCACTCTGAGCTCATCACACCTTTGTTATGAGCCAATTCATCTAACTCAGATACGTACAAGACAACAAGGTGCTTGCCTGGTTGCTGAACTAGAGACAGCGTTGCTACCACTCTTTCCTCAATGGTTTTTCCACTGACTTGTTCCGAGCCAGCATGAATGATCTTTGTCAGGCTTGAGTCTGCAAAACGGGGATGTGCGACAACTGATGCAGAAACTTCATTAACTGTTGCAGTTGAGTACAAGGGGGGTGAAGTTAACCATTGTTCAGGTTGCGGAAGAGCACCTAATCCGGTGAGCAAATTAACGACCTCACCACTTTCAGGATTGCGTACCTTGTATCCCGTCATGCCATGAAGCCCTGGGCTAACACCCGTCGTCAATGAGGCTAGAGCAGCTGCCGTAGTACTCGGGAAAACCGATGTAATGGAGTGATGAAAAGAATTTTGATTCTTGAGAAAACGTGCGTGTGCTGCAGTAGCTTGCAGATTGTGCGCACCTAAGCCATCCACCAAGACCACAACAGCAGCACGTGCTTCAGGAAGCTCAAGTTTGTTGGGTACATCGAGTATTCCCAAGCTCGCTAAGCAACTTGGCAACACGTCGGCAAGGCTCAAGTGTGCAGAATTCAGGCTCGGTAACATGATGGACATCGACGTCAGTCTGCCATAGTTGCGCGCTTTGCCATCTATGTTTGCTCTCGTTTTATGCGTAACGAAAGATCAGAGATATGGTCCCCTCCTCCCCCGCACATGATGCTGTTGAACGCATTGAAGACATCGATGTTTCGACAGAAATGCGGGACTCTTTCCTTGAGTACGCCTACTCCGTCATCTACTCACGGGCCTTGCCAGATGCACGAGATGGCCTGAAGCCCGTTCAACGTCGCATTTTATTCATGATGAGCGAGATGGGTCTTCGCCCAGATAAGGGTCACGTCAAGTCTGCTCGAGTGGTCGGCGAAGTGATGGGTAAATTGCACCCTCACGGTGATGCCTCCATCTATGACGCTCTTGTTCGCCTGGCACAAGACTTCTCTCTACGCCTCCCACTGATTGATGGCCACGGAAACTTTGGCTCATTGGATGACGGTCCCGCAGCTGCTCGATACACCGAGGCTCGTCTAGCGGCCTCAGCTCTCGCAATGACGGCAAACCTAGATGAAGATGTTGTGGACTTCGTCCCCAACTACGACAACCAGTTCCAACAGCCCGATGTCCTGCCTTCGGCATACCCCAACCTCTTAGTCAATGGGGCCAGCGGCATTGCTGTGGGCATGGCAACCAATATGGCTCCCCACAACCTCATCGAGGTTATTGAAGCATCGATTCATCTCTTGCGTAATCCACAAGCTTCACTCGATGACTTGATGGCGTTTGTGCCGGGACCAGACTTGCCTTCGGGCGGTGTCATCATGGGTCTCGATGGTATTCGTGAAGCCTATGAAACAGGACGAGGCAGCTTTAAAACACGAGCCCGAGTTTCTATCGGCAGCATTTCTCCCCGCAAAATGGGAATTACAGTCACCGAACTTCCCTACTTGGTCGGGCCAGAAAAAGTCATCGACAAAATCAAGGATGGGGTGAACAGTAAGAAACTAAGTGGCATTTCTAACGTCATTGACCTTACTGATCGTCATCACGGCCTCAAACTTGTCATTGAAATCAAGACAGGGTTTGACCCCGAAGCTGTTCTCGAACAGCTCTATCGTTACACCCCCCTCGAAGACTCATTTAGCATCAATAACGTTGCCTTGGTCAATGGTGGCCCACAAACTATGGGCCTTCGAGAGATGCTGACGGTTTATGTTGATCACCGTAAGCAGGTTGTTCAGCGCCGCTCACAGCACCGGTTAACCAAGAGAACAGATCGTCTTCACCTGGTTGCTGGCCTCCTCATCGCCATCATGGACATTGATGAAGTTATTCAGCTCATCCGCCAAAGTGATGACACTGAACAAGCTCGGGCCCGCCTGATGGATGTGTTTGAGCTCTCAGTTCCACAAGCTGACTACATTCTTGAATTGCGCTTGCGCCGCTTAACCAAGTTCTCCCGAGTTGAGTTGGAAGCTGAAGCAGAGGAACTCCGCAAAGAAATAACTGAACTTGAAACTATTTTGGCTAGTGACAAGAAACTCATCGACGTCGTCGTGAAGGAGCTCTCCGAAGTTTCCAAAAACTTGGGCACACCACGTCGCACGGTGCTCTCCACATCGACTGTGGCTCCCACCACCACAGCGGCACGTGCTGCTGCAGCCCAGCCAGAAGCTTTGCAGCTTGAGGACACTCCCTGTCGAGTTCTTCTTTCAGCTAGTGGTCGTCTTGCTCGCGTGGATCTTGAGAATGCTGAAGATTCCATTACACAGGGAACACACCGCACAGCACATGACGGCGTTATTTCAGATATCGCCACAACCCGTCGCGGTTTGATTGGTGCTGTGACAAGCCAGGGAAGGCTTGTTCACTTCTCCCCCGTCTCCCTGCCTGGGGTCCCCGCATCCAGTGTCTCACTCGCAGCCGCAGTGAGCAGTTCAGACTATATTGAGCTCGAAAGTGGCGAGAAGGTAATTGGTTTGGTTGTTCTCGGCGGAGAAGCCACCTACGCTCTTGGCACGGCAGAAGGTGTCATCAAGCGCATCCAAGCAGATGCTTTCCCCGTGAAATCCGGAAACGTAATCATCTCCATGAAGGAATCTGATGAAGTAGTCGGTTTAGCAGCAGCAACTGATTCAGATGAATTGATTTTCGTAACTTCTGATGCGCAGCTATTGCACTTCAGCGCTGAAGCAGTTCGGCCCCAGGGAGCAGCAGCAGGAGGAATGGCTGGCATTCGCGTTGCTGACAATGCCAGAGTGATCTATTTCACAGCTGGCCCTGAAGCTGAGGCCCAGGTGGTAACCATTTCCACCAGCATGAATACACTCTTGGGCACAGACGCTGGACGTGCAAAGATTTCGCTACTGACAGAATTCCCCGCCAAGGGCCGTGGCACGGGCGGTGTTCGCGCTCAGACGCTCCTTAAGGGTGAAGATGCACTCGCTCTTGCCTGGGTAGGGCAGGGCACTCCTCGCGCAAGTGCACTTGACGGCATGCCACGTGAGCTTCCCCTGGAGCTGGCCAAACGTGATGCTTCTGGCACCCTCCTTGACGGAGATGTCGCCTTCGTCGGAACTGCCGTGAGCTAAAGAACTACACGTCAATTCTGTCGCGAGACAAACCAGCTGAGCCTTCGATAATGAAATCACGGCGTGGACCCACGTCGTTGCCCATCAACAGTTCAAATACAGTGTCAGCCATCGCTGCATCCTCCACACGAACCCGACGCAGGGTTCGAGCTGAGCGATCCATTGTGGTGGTTGCAAGTTGGTCAGCATCCATTTCACCAAGTCCCTTGTAACGCTGAATAGGTTCTTGGTAACGCTTTCCTGACTTTGCTAAAGCCGCGAGAACAGACTGAAGCTCGGCCTCTGAGTAGGTATAAATCGTCTCATTAGGCTTTGTGCCAGGGTTTAGGACTACTACACGGTGCAGAGGAGGAACAGCTGCGAACACTCGCCCAGCTTCAATCAGAGGGCGCATGTAGCGGAAGAACAAAGTAAGAAGCAAAGTTCGGATGTGTGCGCCGTCAACATCAGCATCAGACATCAAGATGACTTTGCCATATCGTGCCGCATCAAGATCAAAGCTTCGACCAGAACCAGCACCAATAACTTGAATAATTGATGCACACTCAGTGTTATTGAGCATGTCAGAGACGGAAGCCTTCTGAACGTTGAGAATCTTGCCTCTAATCGGCAGAAGAGCTTGGTATTCACTATTTCGTGCCAGTTTGGCTGTTCCCAAAGCAGAGTCACCCTCAACAATGAACAATTCTGATTGCTCGACATCGTTACTGCGGCAATCTACCAACTTGGCAGGAAGACTCGAAGTTTCGAGAGCGTTCTTTCGACGCTGAGTTTCTTTGTGGGTACGAGCCGAAATTCGGCTCTTCATCTCAGAAACAATCTTCTCCAAAAGGAGTGAAGTCTGAGCTTTGTCATCCCGCTTTGTCGAGGTCAGGCGAGCAGCAAGTTGTTTCTGAACGACGGAAGCCACAATTGCCTTCACAGCAGGCGTTCCTAGAACTTCCTTTGTCTGACCCTCAAATTGTGGCTCGGGCACACGAACGGTCACGACAGCAGTCAACCCGGCGAGAACATCGTCTTTCTCAACTTTGTCATTGCCGGCTTTGAGCTTGCGAGAATTAGATTCGACCTGGGCGCGAATGACCTTAAGGAGAGCCTGCTCAAATCCTTGCTGGTGTGTTCCACCCTTAGGCGTGGAAATAATGTTGACGAAACTTTGCATTTCCGTTTCATAGCCGGTTCCCCAACGCAGAGCAATATCGACGCCACAACTGCGTTCTACCTCGGTCAGTGCCATGTTTCCATCAGGGCCCAAGACGGGGACAGTCTCGGAAAAGTTGCCTTCACCCGTCAATCGCCAGATATCAGTAACGGCTGAGTCAGGTGCGAGGTATTCTGCGAATTCACTGATGCCGCCGGAGAATTTGAAGCTGGACTTGATTGCTTCAGGACCGCGCTCATCAGAAATGTGCATCTCTAGACCTGGGACTAAGAAGGCCGTTTGGCGCGCACGGGAATCGAGGTCTTCGGTCTGAAAAGTAGCGCCGGGAGTAAAGATTTGTTGGTCTGCCCAGTACCGAACACGGGTACCTGTAACACCTTTGGAAACTTTGCCTTTAACTGTGAGGGAACTGCCATCTTCAAAGGGCGTGAAGGGATTGTTGGGAGCGATTCCCTTGCTGTCATCAAAGATACCCGGTTCACCACGGCGGAAAGACATCGCCCAGATCTTGCCATCACGATCTACTTCAACGTCTAATCGTTCAGATAGAGCGTTTACAACGGATGCACCTACACCGTGAAGTCCACCAGAAGCGGCATAGGAGCCAGAGCCGAACTTTCCACCTGCGTGCAACTTGGTGAAGACAACCTCAACGCCAGTTAGCCCCGTTTTGGGTTCGACATCAACTGGAATGCCTCGAGCTTTGTCGCGAACTTCGACACTGTTGTCTTTGTGGAGTTGGATCTCGATTGAGTTTCCATGACCGCCCAGAGCCTCATCGACTGAGTTATCGATAATCTCCCAGAGGCAGTGCATCAATCCACGTGAGTCGGTGGTGCCAATGTACATACCAGGACGTTTACGGACAGCTTCGAGACCTTCCAGAACGGAAAGGTGGCGAGCAGAATACTCAGAAGAACTCACGCGACTCCTCAACTACTTCGTGGCGCTCTTGAACAGTAGTTTGTTCAGGACCCGAAACCACGGAGGCACGCGTCAGGAACCTGATACGCGGTCAGCGAAATGCCAGTAAAAACGCCATCAATAGTCAGCTCTTCATGGTTATATGTGCGTAGGACTTCATTACGAAGAGGAGCAAGAGATGACAACAGCAATGACTGAAACAGCATCAACCGACGTAGCCTCCGAGCTCACCAGCCTTGACCGCTGTGACAGCTGCGGAGCACAGGCGTATGTTCGCGCAACCATGCCTGCAGGCGGTGTACTTCTCTTCTGTGCACACCACGCATCAAAGCACCGCGAGAAGCTCACTGGCCTGGGTGCACAATGGCATGACGAGACAGCAAAGCTGCACGCAGCTAACGACCGCTCAATCTAACTCAGATACTTAACGAAGAAGGCCCGGTGCACTGCACCGGGCCTTCTTGTTGGTTATATCGATTTATTCGAGGTAGTCACGAAGAGATTGTGAACGCGAAGGGTGACGAAGCTTCGCCATCGTCTTCGATTCAATCTGACGGATACGTTCGCGAGTCACACCGAATGTGTCACCGATCTGGTCGAGAGTCTTGGGGATTCCATCACCTAGGCCAAAGCGCATGCGGATTACACCTGCTTCACGCTCTGACAGTGAATCCAAGAGAGACTCTAATTGCTTCTGCAGCATGGTGAAACCAACTGCATCCGCGGGAACAACTGCCTCAGTATCTTCAATGAGGTCACCGAACTCACTGTCTCCGTCTTCACCCAAGGGGGTGTGGAGAGAGATGGGCTCACGTCCATACTTCTGAACTTCAACAACCTTTTCAGGGGTCATGTCGAGTTCGCGCGACAGTTCTTCAGGTGTTGGTTCACGGCCAAGGTCTTGAAGCATCTGACGCTGAACACGAGCTAGCTTGTTGATGACTTCAACCATGTGAACAGGAATACGAATGGTGCGTGCCTGGTCAGCCATAGCGCGAGTGATGGCCTGGCGGATCCACCAAGTTGCGTAGGTGGAGAACTTGAAGCCCTTGGTGTAGTCGAATTTCTCAACTGCACGAATCAGACCGAGGT